>DASWTW010000438.1:0-37447 GCA_036401895.1 Herpetosiphonaceae bacterium
GATCGTGCCGATGCGATCGAAGCGCTCGAAACGTGCGATCCACAGCGTGTGCTTTCGGCGGTGTCCAGCGCGACGGAGCGACCGATCGCCATGCTGTTTCCGGGCCAGGGCGCGCAGTATGTCAACATGGGCCGCGAGATCTACGCGACCGAGGCGATCTTTCGTGAAGCCGTCGATCGCTGCTGTGAGCAGTTGATGCCGCATCTGGATCTCGATCTGCGCGATGTGCTGTATCCGCCGGACGATCAAGCGAACGCCGCTACGGAGCGCCTGACCGAGACCCGGCTGGCGCAGCCGGCGCTGTTTGTGATCGAGTACGCGCTGGCCCAGCTCTGGATGGCCTGGGGTTTAAGGCCGCAAGCCATGATCGGCCACTCGATCGGCGAGTACGTCGCGGCCACGCTGGCGGGCGTCTTCTCGCTTGAGGATGCCTTGAAGCTGGTTGCGGCGCGTGGGCGGCTGATGCAGTCCATGCCCGCCGGCGCGATGCTCAGCATAGCGCTGCCCGAGGCCGACGTGCTGCCGCTGCTCCCCGACACGCTGTCGCTGGCGGCGGTCAACGGCGCGGCGCTGTGTGTGGTCGCGGGGCCAGACGCCGCGACCGACGCGCTCCAAGCTGAGCTGGCAGGGCGCGGCGTCGAGAGCCGCCGGCTGCATACGTCGCACGCCTTCCACTCGACCATGATGGAGCCGATCGTGGAGCGCTTCGCCGAGGAAGTGCGCGGCGTGGCCCTGCATCCACCGCAGATCGCGTACATCTCCAATCTCACCGGCACCTGGATCAGCGCCGACGATGCGCAGAGCCCGGCGTACTGGGCGCGGCATCTGCGGCAGACGGTGCGCTTTGACGCCGGCTTGCAGACGCTGCTCACCCAGGCTGACTGGCTGCTGCTTGAGGTCGGGCCCGGCCATACCTTGAGCACACTGACCCGGCAGTCGATCGCCAAAACAGCGCAGCACACGATCGTCGCTTCGCTGCGCGGCGCGCGAGAGCGTGCTACCGGCGAGGACTTGCCGAGCGCGCTGGCGCAGTGCTGGCTGGCCGGCACGGCGATCGATTGGGCAGCGGTACACAGCGGTCAGCAGCGGCAGCGCGTGCCATTGCCGACCTACCCCTTCGAGCGCCAGCGCTACTGGATCGCGTCGGCGGCTGAGGTGGCCGGCCGTCCCACGAGCGGCAACCAGCCCGATCCCGGCGACTGGTTTTTCATGCCGTTCTGGAAACCGTCGCTGCTGCCCGGCGCCGCTACCCACAGCGATCGCGCGGCGCAGCGCTGGCTGGTGTTTGACGACGGCTCCAGCCTGGCACAACAGCTTATCCAGGCGCTGCGCCAGCACGGCGGCACAGTTACAACCGTCACCAGCGGCGCGCAGTTCGACGACTCCGATCCGCAGGTTTTTGTGATTCAGCCGCAGCAGCGCGCAGACTACGATCGCCTGATCGAGTTGCTGGCGGCTCGCGGGCAGCTACCGCAGCAGATTGTCCATCTTTGGAGCTTGACGGCGGACCAGTCGTCTGGGGATGGTGACGGCTTCGCGCAGGCGCAGCGGGTCGGCTATACCAGCCTGCTCAATCTGGCGCAGGTGCTGGGGCGGCAGATCGAGCACACGGCGCGCATCAGCGTGATCGCCAACCAGCTGCACAGCATCCACGCCGACGAGCCGATCGCGCCTGAAAAAGCTCCGATTCTTGGCGCGTGTACCGTGATTCCGCAGGAGTACGCCGCGCTGCGCTGCCGGACGATCGATGTTGTCATGCCGTCCAGCAGCCGCCAGGTCACCGCGCTGACGAAATGCTTGCTCAACGAGCTGCTGGCGGCGACGATCGATACGCCGATCGCGTACCGCAGCGGCCAGCGCTGGGAGCAAACCTTCGAGGCCGTGCATATCGAGGCGCCCCATGGACGGCCCAGCCGGCTGCGTGACCAGGGCGTTTACTTGATCGCCGGGCGCCTCAGCCCGATTGAGCTGCTGCTGGCGAGCTATCTGGCCCGAACCGCTCAGGCGCGGCTGGTGCTGGCCGGTCCTGTGGCGCTGCCCGAGCGCGAGTCGTGGGCGGACTGGCTAGCGGCGCATCCCGTCGAAGACGCGCTGAGCCAGCAGATGCGCCAGCTTCTGGCGCTGGAACAGGCGGGCGCGCAGGTGCTGGCTGTACGCGCCGATGTGGCCGACGCGACGAGCATGCGCGAATTGATCGCCGCTGTAATCGAACGCTTTGGTGCGCTGCATGGTGTATTCTACATGGCCGACAATACGCAGCTGCGACATCCGATCCGGGAGTTTGACGAGGCGGCGTATCTGGGAGTCTTTGCGGCGCAGGCGGCGGGCGCGGCACGGTTTGCGGCGCTGCTGGGTGAGCAGGAGCTTGATTTCGCACTGATCATGACCGCGAATGCCGGGCTGCTCGGCGGCCCAGGGCTGGCCGCGGCGGTCGCCGGCACGAGGTTTATCGCGGCGCTGGCCCATGAGCAGCAGCGCGGCGGCGACTGGCACTGGATCGATCTCAGCCTCGATCTTGAGCAGATCCGACTCGACTCCGCCCAATCGCCCGTGCTCGACGGCGACATGCTCACGCTACTGCCCTCGGACGTGAGCGCCGTCTTTGAGCGCGTGCTGAACACCGAGTCGGTCTCCCGCCTGATTGTCTCGCCCGTCGATCTCCACCCGCGGCTGCGCCAGGCTGCCGATCGGCAAGCGGATCGTGCTGCCGGCGCGACACCTGAGCGCAGCACTGCCGCTCGATCGATAAATCGGCCGTACGTCGCGCCGCAAACCGGGATCGAGCAGGCGCTGGCGAGCATCTGGCAGCATCTGCTGGGGATCGAGCCGGTGGGCATCCACGACGATTATTTTGAGCTCGGCGGTCATTCGCTCCTGGCAACCCAGATCGTGGCTCAAATTCAGGAGCGCTTAGGAGTGCGGGTGCCGGTCCAACAGCTGTTTGAGCTTCCGACGATCGCGCTGCTGGCGGCGGAGATCGAGCGTCAGGCGGCGAGCGTCCCGGCCGGACAGCCGGCAAACGACCCGCCGGCAGACACGCCGATCGCTGCCGCGCCGCGTGACAGGTATCGTTTGAAGCGCGGGGCGTTGAGCCGGCAGAACACCACGCAGCAGAAACCTCAGGATCAGCAGTAATCTGGCAGGAGCAAGCATGATCTCTTTTCCCAGCGAGGACGGATCGATCGATAACGCCGGGCAAACCGATGAGGCAGCCGATGTGTTCGCCTTTCCGGCATCGTTTGCCCAGGAGCGGCTATGGATCACTGAGCAGCTAAATCCTGGACAATCCGCCTATACCATGCCCATCGCCCTGCGGCTGGACGGCCCGCTTGACGTCGCGGCGCTCGATCGCAGCATCCAGGCCGTCGTCGCGCGTCACGAGTCGCTGCGCACCAGCTTTCTGTTTCTCGACGACGAGCTGCTGCAAACCGTCGCGCCCGAGCTGACGATCCCGCTGCCGGTGGACGACCTGAGCGCCGAGCTGCGCGCCGAGGCCGAGATCCAGGCCCGCATCAGCGCCGAGATCAGCCAGCCCTTCGATCTTCAGCACGGCCCGCTGTTGCGGCTGCGCCTGCTGCGCCTGCACGCGACTGCGCATATCCTGGTGCTCAGCCTGCACCACCTGATCGCCGACGGCTGGTCGATCAATGTGCTCGTCCAGGAGCTAGAGCAGCTGTATCCGGCCGCCTGCGCCGACGCCGACCTGACGGTAGACGACCTGAGCGCGCTCCTGCCGCCGCTGCCGATCCAGTATGCCGACTATGCCATCTGGGAGCGTGAGCACTGGACCACCGAGCGCCTTGAGCAGGATCGCAGCTACTGGCGCCAGCAGCTCACGAATGCGCCCACGGTGCTGGAGCTGCCCACGGATCGGCCGCGTCCGGCGGTGCAAACCTTTAACGGCGCGCATCTGCCGCTGGTGCTGCCGCCGGACCTGAGCGAGCAGATCGTGGGATTCAGCCAGCGCACGGGCGTGAGCGTGTTTATGACGCTTTCTACCGCGCTGGCAATCGTGTTGAGCCGCTACAGCGGACAGCGCGAAGTCTTGCTCGGCACGCCCGTGGCGGAGCGATCGCGGCCCGAGACCAGGCAGATGATTGGTCTGCTGATCAACACGCTGGTGCTGCGCTGCGACCTCACGGGCAATCCCACGGTCACGCAGGCACTTCAGCGAATGCGCGGCACCGCGCTGGGAGCCTACGCGCATCAGGATCTGTCCTTCAGGCATGTGGTCGATCTGGTCGAGATCGATCGCGCCGCCGGTCGCAGCCCGCTGTTTCAGGTGCTGTTCGCCTGGCAGAACAAGCCGCCGCTGACGTTCAAGCTGGGCAATGTGGCGGCGCGAGTGCTGCCCGTGGAAAGCGGCGCGGCGCAGTTCGATCTGACCTTCAACCTGAGCGAGACCGCCGACGGCATCAGCGGCACGATCGAGTACAACACCGATCTCTTCGAGGCCGCGACGATCGCGCGGCTGGCCGGCCACGTCCGGCAGCTGCTCCAGGCGATGATCGCCGATCCGGCTCAGCACCTCAGCCGCCTGCCGCTCCTCACCGACACGGAGCAGCGGCAGCTGCTCGATACGTGGCGCACCACAGCTGCCGCGCCGAGCCCTTCGTTTGGGCAGCTCTGGGATACACAGGTTGCTCGCACGCCAGGGGCGCAGGCGGTTGTCGCGGATGATGAAGCGCTGACCTACGGCGAGCTTGACCGGCGTGCGAATCAGCTGGCGCACTATCTCCAATCGCAGGGCGTGGCCGTCGAGACTCCCGTCGCCGTGCTGCTGGATCGATCGCCGGCCTGGATCGTGGCGCTGCTGGCGATTTGGAAGGCCGGCGGTGTGTATGTTCCGCTCGCTCCCAGCTTTCCAACGGCCCGGCTGGCGTTTATGCTCGCCGATGCGCAGCCGCGCCTGCTGCTGACCCGCCACGCGCTCCACGAGCGCATCTCGGCCGAGATCCCGGCGCAGATCCCGGTGGTGGATCTGGACCTGGCCGCGCCCACGATCGCACAGTTGTCCACCGACACGCCGAGCTGTGCGATCCAGCCGGAAAGCGCCGCCTATCTGATCTACACCTCCGGCTCGACCGGCCAGCCCAAAGGTGTGCTGGCGACGCAGCAGGGCTTGAGCAATCTGGCAGCCTACCAGTCACGCGATCTCGATCTCGGCCCGGACCGCCGCGTGCTTCAGTTCGCCTCGCTCAGCTTCGATGCGTCGATCTCCGAGGTGGCGATGGCGCTCACGACCGGCGCGACGCTCGTGCTGGCGCATGAGCATGCGCGGCTGCCGGGCCGGGAATTACAAACGCTGCTGCGCGACCAGGCGATCAATGTCGTGACGCTGCCGCCCGCTGCCTTAGCGGCCACGCCCGCCGACGATCTGCCGGCGCTGAAGACCGTGCTGGCGGCAGGCGAGGCCTGTCCGGCTGCCGTTGTGGCGCGCTGGGCGCCGGGCCGACGATTCGTCAACGCTTACGGGCCGAGCGAGGCAAGTGTGTGCGCTACCTTCGCGCTGTGCGCCGCCGCCGATCAGCCGCCGCCGATCGGGCGTCCGCTGGCGAATGTCGAGGTGCTGGTGCTAGACGCGGCGCTAGAGCCGGTGCCGATCGGCGTGGCGGGCGAGCTGTACATCGGCGGCGTGGGTCTGGCGCGCGGCTACCGTGGCCGCCCGGATCTCACCGCCGAGCGTTTCGTGCCCCATCCGTTCAGTCGCACACCGGGCACCCGCCTCTACAAAACCGGCGATCTGGCCCGCTGGCGTCCTGATGGGCAGCTCGAATTCCTCGGCCGACAGGATCACCAGGTCAAGCTGCGCGGCTTCCGCATCGAGCTCGGCGAGCTCGAGGCCACGCTGCGGCAGCATCCCGCCGTGGAGCAGGCGGCTGTCCTGGTGCGCGAATATCCGTCGGCGGCCGGCGACTACCCGGATACGCGGCTGGTGGCGTATGTCGTCGGGGAACAAGGGAACAAAGAAACAAACGAACAAAGAACAAACGAACAAAGAGAGACGGAGACTCCCCCTCGCCTACCGCAGTGGGAGAGGGGGTTAGGGGGTGAGGGCCTATCCACAACTGAGGGCCTGTCCTCGATTCTCCGCCGCTACCTGCATGAGCGCCTGCCGAGCTACATGGTGCCCTCGGCGGTAGTGATCCTGGACCAGCTGCCGAGTACGACGAGCGGCAAGCTCGATCGGCGCGCGCTGCCGCTGCCCAATCTCGGCAAGACAGAAGCCAGCAACTACGTCGCGCCCCGCGACTCGGTGGAAACGACGCTGGCCCAGATCTGGCACGATGTGCTGGGCGTCGAGCGCGCGGGCGTCCACGATAATTTCTTCGAGCTGGGCGGTCACTCGCTGCTGGTTATGCAGGTCATCGGGCGCATTCGCGACACATTCGCCGTCGATCTGCCGCCGCGCAGCCTCTTCGAAACGCCGACCATCGCTGGGATCGCGCTGACGATTGAGCAGGCGCTGACGCATGAGCAGCCCTTCAGCCTGCCGCCGATCACGCGGACTGGCCGGCGGGAACAGCTGCCGCTCTCGTTCGCTCAGGAGCGACTCTGGATCACTGAGCAGTTGAATCCTGGTCGCTCAGCCTATACCATGCCTGCCGCCTTGCGCCTCGACGGCCCGCTGGATGTCGCGGCGCTCAATCGCAGTCTTCAGGCCGTTGTGGCACGTCACGAGGCGCTGCGGACCTCGTTTCGGGTAGCGGATGGTCAGGTATTCCAAATCATCACGCCTGAGCTGACGATCCCGCTGCCGGTGGACGATCTCAGCGCCGATCAGCCGCTCAGTGAGGCGGAGATCCAGGCCGGCATCAGCGCCGAGGTCGCCCAGCCCTTCGATCTCCAGCACGGCCCGCTGCTGCGGCTGCGCCTGCTCCGGCTACGCGCGACTGAACATATCCTGGTGCTCAGCCTGCATCACCTGATCGCCGACGGCTGGTCGATCAGCGTGCTCGTCCGTGAGCTAGAGCAGCTGTATGCCGCCGCCTGCGCCGCCGTCGACCTGACAGTAGACGACCTGAGCGCGCTCTTGCCGCCGCTGCCGGTGCAGTATGCCGACTATGCCGTCTGGGAGCGCCGGCACCTGAGCGCAGCCTGGCTTGAGCCACACCGCGTCTACTGGCAGGAGCAGCTGGCGGATGCGCCTACGGTGCTGGATCTGCCCACGGATCGGCCGCGTCCGGCGGTGCAAACCTTCAATGGCGCGCATCTGCCGCTGGAATTCTCGCCCGCTCTCAGCGCAGCGATCGTTGGGCTGAGCCAGCGCGAGGGTGTCACGGTGTTTATGACGCTTTGTACCGCGCTGGCGACGGTGCTGAGCCGCTATACCCGCCAGACAGACATCCTGATCGGTACTCCGGCCGCGCATCGGACACATCCCGAGACCGAGGAGCTGATCGGCCTCTTCATCAACACGCTGGCGCTGCGCTGCGATCTCACGGGCAATCCCACGGTCGCGCAGGCACTCCAGCGGATGCGAACAACCTGTCTTGAGGCGTATGCTCATCAAGAGCTGCCCTTTGCTCAGGTGATCGAGCTGATCCAGCCGGAGCGCGATCCCAGCCGCAGCCCGCTCGTTCAGGTGTTGATGGCCTGGCAGAACACGCCGACGATGGTCGCGGATCTGTCGGATGTGGCTGTCACCACCCTGCCTGTGGAAAGCGGCACAGCGCAGTTCGATCTGACCTTCAACCTGGGCGAGACCGCAGCCGGCATCAGCGGCACGATCGAGTACAACACCGATCTCTTCGAGGCCACGACGATCACACGGCTGGCCGGTCACGTCCAGCAGCTGCTCCAGGCGATGATCGCCGATCCGGCTCAGCACCTCAGCCGCCTGCCGCTCCTCACCGACGCGGAGCAGCGGCAGCTGCTGGTAGATTGGAATGCGGCTACGCTTGAGGCTCCGGCTGTCGACGGTATTCATGAGCTGGTGCAGGCCCAGGTGGAGCGCACGCCCGCCGCGATCGCGGTTGTCGCCGGGGATCGATCGATCACCTATGCCGACCTCAACACACGCGCGAACCGGCTGGCCCACTATCTGCAACAGCAAGGCATCGGCACGGATGCTGCCGCCGAGGTCTGTGTCGGCGTCGCGATGGAGCCGTCGATCGAGATGATCGTGGCGCTGCTGGCGATCCTCAAGGCGGGCGCGGCGTATGTTCCGCTCGATCCCGACTATCCGGCCGAGCGCTTCCACGCGCTGCTCGGGGATCGTCAGATCGCGCTGCTGTTGACCCAGCCATCCCTGCTGACGGGTCTGCCGTCCGTCGATGTGCCGATCCTGAGTCTCGATCCGCAGCCGGACCAGCTCGCCGCATGGCCGTCTACCGATCCCGCAGCCGGCCGCAGCGCCGACAGCCTGGCGTATGTCATCTATACCTCGGGCTCGACCGGCGCGCCCAAAGGCGTGATGGCCACGCATCGCAGCGTGATCAATAACCTGCTCTGGCGGCAGCAGACCTGGCCGCTGTCGACGGCGGATCGGGTGCTGCTCAACTACTCGATCAGCTTCGATCCATCGGTCTGGAGTATCTTCTGGCCGCTCAGCGCGGGCGCGAGCGTGGCGCTGGTTCCGCCCGCTGTGCGCGTCGATAGCGCGGCGCTGGTACGCACGCTCGCCGAGCAGCAGATCAGTGTGTTCGGCGCGTCTCCGAGCCAGCACGCGGTCCTGGTGGAGGAGCCCGGCATCACAAGCTGCTCAAGCCTGCGCTATGTTGTCAGCGGCGGCGAAGTGCTGCCGGGCTCGACCCAGCGGCGCTGGCTCAGCCAGTCCACGGCGACGCTGTGCAATTGCTACGGCCCCACCGAGACCACGATCGACGCGACCTTCTGGGTCTGTCCGCGCGTGGATGAGCCGCAGACGGCGCTGATTGGCCGGCCGCTGCCCAATGTCCAGGCGTATGTGCTCGATCCACAGCTCGCGCCGGTGCCGATCGGTGTGGCGGGCGAGCTGTACATCAGCGGCGCGGGGCTGGCGCGCGGCTATCGTGGCCGCCCGGATCTGACTGCCGAGCGC
This sequence comes from Herpetosiphonaceae bacterium, assembly GCA_036401895.1. Taxonomy (GTDB): domain Bacteria; phylum Chloroflexota; class Chloroflexia; order Chloroflexales; family Kallotenuaceae; genus LB3-1. Next base: position 9,023 of record DASWTW010000438.1, read on the forward strand.
TTCCTGCCGCATCCTTTTGGGGCTCCGGGAGATCGCCTCTACAAAACCGGCGACCTCGTGCGCTGGCGCGCCGATGGGCAGCTTGAATTCCTCGGCCGGCTCGACCACCAGATCAAGCTGCGTGGCTTCCGCATCGAGCTCGGCGAGATCGAACATGCCCTGCGCCAGCATCCCGCCGTGAGCGAGGCAGCGGTTGTGCCCCACGGAGAGCGCGGCGATATGCGGCTGGTGGCGTACGTCGTGGGGGAGAACCTAGAACCTAGAACTCAGAACCAAGGGGATGCGGGCGAAGCCGGTTCTAGGTTCTTGGTTCTAGGTTCTACGTTGCGCGAGTTTCTGGCGCAACGTTTGCCCAAATACATGCTGCCAAGCGCGTTTGTGATCCTCGACGCGCTGCCGCTCACGCCCAGCGGCAAGCTCGATCGGCTGGCGCTGCCCGCGCCCGATGGTCAATCGCCGGCGCTGGAGGCCACGTTTGCTGAGCCGCAGTCGGACACGGAGCGCACGCTCGCGGCAATCTGGCAGGCTGTTTTACACAGCGAGCGCCCCGGCAGACACGACGACTTTTTCGAACTGGGCGGTCACTCGCTGCTGGTTATGCAGGTGGTCTCGCGCATTCGGGATGCGTTCGGCGTCGATCTGTCGCTGCGTAGCCTCTTCGAGACGCCCACCATTGCCGGGCTGGCGCTGACGATTGAGCAGGCGCTTCAGCAGAGCCAGCGCCTGAGCCTGCCCGCGATCGAGCCGGTTGATCGCGACCAGCCGCTGCCGCTCTCGTTTGCTCAGGAGCGGCTCTGGTTTGTCGAGCAGCTGGATGCAACCGTCTCGGCCTATGTTATGTCGACTGTACTGCGACTACGTGGCCCGCTCGATGTCGCCGCGCTGGAGCACAGCATCAACCTGCTGGTCGAGCGCCACGAGTCGCTGCGGACCACCTTTGCGGTAAGCCAGGCTGGACCGATGCAGGTCATCTCGCCGGCGTGGCCGCTGCCGTTGCCGCTGATCGAGCTGCCGCCGGACAGCACGCCGGCCGAGGTGCGGCAGCAGATCACGGCCGAGCTGCACGCGCCGTTCGACCTGATGATCGGGCCACTGCTGCGCGCGACGCTGCTGCGCCAGGCCACCGACGAACATATCCTGGTGATCGCGCTGCATCACCTGATCGCCGACGGCTGGTCGCTCACGATTTTTGTGCGCGAGCTGGCGACCCTGTACGCCGCGCTGATCCGGCCGGAGCAAGCGGCGCCGCAGCCAGGGAGCGCGATCCTGCCACCGCTGCCGATCCAGTACGCCGATTTCGCGGTCTGGCAGCGCGGCGCCGGCCAGCAGGCGATCCATGCGCAGCAGCTGGCCTACTGGCGGGAGCAGCTCGCCGCTGCCGTGCCGCTGGAGCTGCCGATCGACTATCCGCGACCGCCGGTGCAAACCTTCCGTGGCAGCCAGCTCCCGCTGCGGATCGATCCGGCCACCACGGCGGCGCTGCACGCTCTCAGCCGCCGGCATGACGCGTCGCTGTTCATGACGCTACTGGCGGCGTTCGACGTTTTGCTGCATCGCTACAGCGGCCAGACCGATCTGCTGGTGGGCACGCCGGTCTCTAATCGCGGCCAGCGCGAGACTGAGGGACTGATCGGGCTGCTGCTCAACATGCTGGTGCTGCGCGCCGACGTGAGCGACGATCCGCGCTTTGACGAGCTGCTGGCGCGGGTGCGCGAGGTCTGCCTGCACGCCTACGCAAACCAGGATGTGCCGTTCGAGCGGGTGGTCGATGCGATTCAGCCGGTCCGCGATCTGAGCCGCAATCCGCTCTTCCAGGTGGCCTTCTTCTGGCAGAACGTGCCCGCCGTCCTGCCCACGCTGGCCGATGTCGAGGTTGAGGCGCTGCCCGCCGCGACCGATACGGCTCAGTTTGAGCTGACGCTGAACCTGAGCGAGGCCGACGGCGGCATTGGGGGCTTTGTCGAGTACAACACAGATCTGTTCGCCCCGACGACGATCGCGCGGCTGATCGAGCACTATCTGACGCTGCTCCAGGCGATCGTCGCCGAGCCGGCCCAGCGTGTCAGCCGCCTGCCGCTGCTGAGCGCCGCCGAGCAGGAAACGCTGCTGCGCACCTGGAACGCTACCGCGCTGCCGTCGCCCGACGCCTGCATCCACGAGCTGATCGCCGCTCAGGCCGCGCGCACGCCCGACGCGATCGCGCTGGTGCATGAGGCTGCTGAGATCAGCTACGCCGAGCTGTGGCAGCGCGCCGCCCAGGTCGCGGCCAGGCTCCAGACCTACGGCGTCACGCCCGATACGCGGGTCGGCATTTGCCTGCCGCGCACGCCGGATCTGGTTGTCGCGCTGCTGGCAACACTTCAGGCGGGCGGCTGCTACGTGCCGCTCGATCCGACCTACCCGCAGGAGCGCATCCAGTTTATGCTGGACGATGCGCAGGCGGCGGTCGTGCTGACGACGAGCGATCTTCAGAACACGCTTGGCCCGACAGACGCGCAGGTCGTTTGCCTCGACGCCGGCGGTTGGACCGAAGCCGCACACGTCGCGCCCGCGAGCGGCGTCACGCTCGACAACCTGGCGTATATCATCTACACCTCGGGCTCGACCGGCCGGCCCAAAGGCGTGATGGTCGCGCATCGCAACCTGGCCAACTTCGTCGCGGGCATGGATCGACGATTGGGCGCGGAGCAACCCGGCACCTGGCTGGCGCTCACCAGCGTCTCGTTCGACATCTCGGTGCTGGAGCTGCTCTGGACGCTGGCCCGTGGCTTCAAAGTTGTGTTGCAGGACGAGCGCAGCCAGCTGCTGCCAGCCGGTGAAGTATCTCCCGCGCTGGCGACCAGGCCGATCGATTTCAGCCTGTTCTACTTTGCCAGCGCCAGCCGCGCCGACGGCGACATCTACCGCCTGCTGCTGGAAGGCGCGCAGTTCGCCGACGCGCACGGCTTCACGGCAGTCTGGACACCCGAGCGGCACTTCCACACCTTCGGCGGCCTGTATCCCAATCCCTCGGTAATGAGCGCGGCGCTCGCGACGTTGACCAAACACATCAAGATTCGGGCGGGCAGCGTGGTCTTGCCGCTGCACAATCCGATCCGCGTGGCCGAGGAGTGGGCGATCGTCGACAATCTTTCCAAAGGCCGCGTTGGCGTCTCGTTCGCCTCGGGCTGGCACGCCGACGATTTTGTGTTCGCGCCCGAGCGCTACGCCGATCGCAAGCAGGCGATGCTCGACGGCATCGCGACGGTGCGCCGGCTGTGGCGCGGCGAGGCGCAGTCGTTCACCGGCGGGGCGGGCAATCCGGTCCAGGTCAGCATCCTGCCGCCTCCGATCCAGCCCGAGCTGCCCGTGTGGCTGACCGCAGCCGGCAATCCCGAAACCTTCCGCATCGCGGGCGAGATCGGCGCGAGCCTGCTCACGCATCTGCTGGGCCAGAGCGTCGAAGAGCTGGCCGAAAAGATCGCGATCTATCGCCGGGCCTGGAGCGAGGCCGGCCACTCAGGCGCGGGACATGTGACGCTGATGGTACACACCTTTGTCGGCGACGATCTGGCGACGGTGCGTGAAGTTGTGCGCGAACCGTTCCGCAACTACCTGCGCAGCTCGGTCGATCTGCTGGATCAGCTGGCGCACAGCCTGGGCCTGAATATGCGCGCGGAGCAGTTCACCGCCGCCGACATGGACTCCCTGCTCGATCACGCCTTCGAGCGCTACTTCGAGACCAGCGGCCTGTTCGGCACGCCCGACAGCTGTCTGCGGCAGATCAGCCGGCTCAAGGCCAGCGGCGTCGACGAGGTCGCCTGTTTGATCGACTTTGGCGTCGCGACCGATACCGTGCTGGACAGCCTGCCGCGCCTCGACGAGCTGCGCCGGCGCAGCAACCCGGCGATCGGCCCCGAGCAGATCGACTACTCGCTGCCCGCGCAGCTGATCCGTCACCAGGTGACGCATGTCCAGTGTACGCCGTCGCAGGCGCGGATGCTGCTGTCGGACCCGGAGCAGCTGGCAGCCTGGCAATCGGTGCGCGCGCTGCTGCTCGGCGGCGAGGCGCTGCCCGTGGATCTGGCGCGCCAGCTGCGGGAACAGCTGACCGCCGATCTGTACAACATGTACGGCCCCACCGAGACCACGATCTGGTCGACGACCCACCGCATCGAGACGATCGATGGCACAGTGCCGCTGGGACGGCCGATCGCCAACACCGAGATCTACATTCTCGACCGCCGGCTTCAGCCGGTGCCGGCCGGAGTCGCGGGCGATCTGTATATCGGCGGGGCGGGCGTGGTGCGTGGCTACCTGAGCCGACCGGCGCTGACTGCCGAGCGCTTCATCCCCGATCCTTTTGGATCAGCTCCCGGCGCACGGCTTTACAACACCGGCGATCGCGCGCGCTACCGGGACGACGGCGTGATCGAGTTCCTGGGCCGCAGCGATCAGCAGCTCAAGCTGCGCGGCTACCGCATCGAGCCGGGCGAGATCGAGAACGCGCTGACGCAGCATCCCGCGATTCAGCAGGCGGCGGTGATCGCGCGCGCCGACGACGCGGCGGTGGAGCCCCGGCTGGTCGCCTACATCGTGCCGTCGGAGCCGGTCGCCGCTCCGCTCAAGCCCGCGCTGAGCCCTGAGGAGCAGGCGCAACTCTTGAATGGCCGCTCGATCTACACGATGCCCAACGGCCTGCCGATCGTCCACTTCGGCGACCTTCAGGTGTCGAATGGCTACCGCGAGGTGATCGAAGAAGCGATCTATCTGCGCTATGGCATTCATATTCCGCCCGCCGCCTGCATCTTCGACGTGGGCGCCAACATCGGCTTTTTCTCGCTCTTCGCCAGCCAGCAGCGCCCGGATGCCAGCATTTACGCCTTCGAGCCGATCCCGCCGACCTTCGAGGCGCTGCGATCGAATGTGGCGCTCTACGGCCTGAACGTGCACACGTTCCCGGTCGGCGTTGCGGCGCGGCGCGAAACCGCAGAATTCACCTTCTACCCGTCGATGCCGGGCATCTCGGGGCGCTACGCCGATCTCCAGCAGGATAAGCTGGCGACCAAGGCGATCATCCTCAACGATCGCGGCTACACCAGCGCCAATCAGGCCGATCCTAGCCTGGCCGAGGCCGAGCTTGACGAGATCCTGGATCTTCAGTTCCACAGCGAGAGCTACACCTGCGAGCTGCGCCCGCTGTCGGAGATCATCCAGGAGCACGGCGTCACGCAGATCGATCTGCTCAAGATCGACGTGGAGCGCGCCGAGGTGGATGTGCTGCACGGCCTGCGCGAAGAAGACTGGCCCAAGATCAAGCAGGTTGTGCTGGAGGTCGATACCCGCGAGAACCTGGCGCAGATCGTGGCGCTGCTTGAGCAGCACGGCTTTAACCTGATCGTCGACGATTTCGTGGTCGTGCCGCCCGACGAGCGCCAGCCCGGCGTTTTCATCTACATGGTCTACGCCAGCCGCGAGCCGCTGCGCGCCGATCTCAATCACAAGCCGAGCGCCAGCGCCGCGCCGGCCGCCAGCGAACTGCGCGAGTTCCTGACCAGCCGCCTGCCGGAGTACATGATCCCGGCCACGTTTGTTACGCTGCCGGCGCTGCCGCTCACCCCCAACGGCAAGCTCGATCGCAAGGCGCTGCCCGAGCCGAGCATCAGCCGACCTGAGCTGGCCGTGAGCTACGTCGCGCCGCGCAACGACCTGGAGCAGCGCATCGCCGCCGTCTGGCAGGAGCTGCTCCAGCTTGAAAAGCTCGGCATTCACGACAACTTTTTCGAGCTGGGCGGCACGTCGCTGCTGCTGGTTCAGGCGCGTACTAAACTGCGCGCCGCGCTCGATCGCGATCTTTCGCTGGTCGAGCTGTTCCAGTACCCGACGATCAGCGCCCTTGCCCAACATCTCAGCGCCATGCAGCACCAGCAGCCAGCCTCAGCCACGATGGACAAAGTTCGCCAGCAAGCAGAGCGACAAAAGCAGGCCCGCCAGCAAAAGCGCAACCTGCGCAGGAGCACTTCATAACCATGAGCGACGAAACAACGCAGCCGGATCTCGACGGCATCGCGATCATAGGGATGGCCGGACGCTTTCCAGGCGCCAGCAATATTCAGCAATTTTGGCAAAACCTCCGCGACGGCGTCGAGTCGCTCACCTGGCTGGACGACGACGAGATCGAGGTGCCGCTGGGCCTGGCCGCCGACGAGCGGCTGAAGTTCGTCAACGCAACGGCGATCCTGGACGATGTCGAGCACTTCGACGCGGCATTTTTCGGCTTCAATCCGCGCGAGGCCGAGATCATGGACCCGCAGCACCGGCTGTTTCTAGAGTCGGCCTGGGAAGCGCTCGAAGACGCCGGCTACGATCCGACAAGCTACGAGGGCTCGATCGGCGTATTTGCCAGCACCCAGATGAGCAGCTATCTGCTGACCAATCTGCTGCCGAACCGGCCGCTGGTCGAGACCATGGGCGCGCTGGCGCTGCGCATCGCCAACGACCGCGACTTTTTGCCGACGCGCGTCTCGTACAAGCTGAATCTGCGCGGGCCGAGCCTGACCGTCGTGACCGCCTGCTCATCCTCGCTGGTTGCTACTCATCTGGGCTGCCAGAGCCTGCTGGACTACCAGAGCGATATGGTGCTGGTCGGCGGCGTGACCGTTAACGTGCCGCAGAAGAGTGGCTACACCTACCAGGAGGGCGGACTCTTCTCGCCTGACGGCCACTGCCGGGCCTTTGACGCCAATGCGCAGGGCACGTTCGGCGGCAGCGGCCTGGGCATCGTCGTGCTCAAGCGGCTGGAAGATGCGATCAACGACGGCGATCAGATCTACGCCGTGATCAAGGGCTCGGCGACCAACAACGACGGCGCGAGCAAGGTCGGCTACACAGCGCCCAGCGTCGACGGCCAGGCCGGTGTGATCCTGGCGGCGCAGATCGTCGCCGACGTTGACCCGACCACGATCAGCTACATCGAAGGCCACGGCGCCGGTACGCCGCTCGGCGATCCGATCGAGGTTGCCGCGCTGACGCAGGCGTTTCGCGTCAACACCGACGCGACCGGCTTCTGCGCGCTGGGCTCGGTCAAAACCAACGTCGGGCATCTCGACTCAGCGGCGGGCGTGGCCGGGCTGATCAAAACCGTGCTTGCTCTCAAACACCGGCAGATCCCGCCCAGCCTGAACTGCGAGCAGCCCAACCCGGCGATCGATTTCCCCAGCACACCATTTTATGTCAACACAGAGCTAAAAGACTGGGAAGTTGACGGCACGCCGCGCCGCGCCGGTGTGAGCTCGTTCGGCGTCGGCGGCACCAACGTGCATGTGATCCTCGAAGAAGCGCCCGAGATCGAGCCGTCCGATCCGGCCCAGCCCTGGCAGCTGCTGCCGCTCTCGGCCCGCAGCACGCCCGCGCTCCAACGCGCCACCGAGCAGCTGCTGGACTACCTGCGTGAGCGGCCCGACGCGAATCTGGCCGACGTGGCCTACACGTTGCAAAAAGGACGGCGCGCCTTCGACCATCGCCAGATCGTGGTCTGCCGCGACACCGCCGACGCGATCGCGGTGCTTGAAGGCCGCGACTCAACCAGGCTCGTGCGGCAGGTCAGCGAAACCTACTCGGCGCCGATCGCATTTATGTTTGCCGGCCTCGGCGATCACTATGTCGACATGGGCCTTGAGCTGTACCAGAGCGAGACGGTTTTTCGCGAAACGATCGATCGCTGCGCCGCGCTGCTCAAGCCCGAGCTGCGGCTGGATCTGCGCGATGTGCTGTATCCGCGCGGCACGAGCGCACAGCCGATCCTGCCGAATAGCACGCCGGGCGCGCCAGGACAAGCCTTTGATGTCACCCAGCTGCTAGGCCGCGCGCCGGCGACAAGCACCAATGGCACCACGCCGCTCAACCGCACCGATCTGGCCCAGCCGATCTTGTTTGTGCTTGAGTATGCCCTGGCGCAGCAGTGGATCGCCTGGGGTGTGCAGCCGCAAGCGCTGATCGGGCATAGCCTGGGCGAGTATGTCGCCGCGACGCTGGCGGGCGTCTTCACGCTGCCGGATGCGCTGCGCGTGGTTTCGGCTCGTGCCCGGCTGATCCAGTCGCTACCCGCCGGAACGATGCTCACAGTCATGCTTTCGGAGCAGGAGCTACAGCCGTATCTCAGCCCGGAGCTGGCGCTGGCTGCCGTCAACAGCCCGCTGGTCTGCGTCGTCGCAGGCAGCCATCAGGCGATCGAGGAGCTGGAGCGGCGGCTGGTCGACGACGGAGTCGGCACGCGGCGGCTGGCGACCTCACACGCCTTTCACTCGCAGCTGATGGAGCCGATTCTGGATCGCTTCGTGGCGGTGATGCGCGGCGTACGGCTGCGCGCGCCCGAGATTCCGCTGATCTCAAACGTGACCGGCGCCTGGCTCACGGCGGAGGAAGCCACCGATCCGCGCTACTGGGCGCGGCATCTGCGCCAGACCGTGCGCTTTGCCGACGGCGTGCGGCTGCTGTGGAGCGAGCCCGGCCGGATTCTGATCGAGGTTGGGCCTGGTCAATCGCTGAGCAGCATGGCGCGGCAGCAGCCCAAGCAGCGCAAAACCGATCAGCGACTCGCGCTGCCGACGCTGCGATCGGCGACCGACCCGACGCCGGATCGCGCGATTATGCTGAGCACGATCGGTAGGCTGTGGCTGGCGGGCGCGCCGGTCAATTGGTCTGTGCTCTACTCCGACGAGCGCCGGCTGCGAGTCGCGCTGCCGACCTATCCTTTTGAGCGCCAGCGCTACTGGATCGATCCGCCGAGCGCCGATCAACTGCGGATGTTGCCGCCCGCTCAGGAGCAGCCCGGCTGGTGCTCGGTGCCGGTCTGGCGCGAGGCGCTGCTGCCGGAGATCCGCCTCTCGGCGCTGGCCGACAATTCGGCCGCCTGGCTGATCGTCGCCGATCCCGACTCCAGCTGGAGCGGGCTCAGTCAGGCCGTGATCGAGCTGCTGCTCAGCGCCGGTCAAACCGTAGATACTGTGCGCTCCGCAGCCGCAGCCGAGTGGCTCGATCCCAACCAGGCGCCGGAATCGATCCTTTATTTCTGGGACGCCCGGCCCGAAACCTCGGATCGGGCGCTCGACAATCTGCACAGCTTTGCCCGGCGGCTCGCCGAGCGCTCACCATCCAATCCGGTGCGGCTGGCGATCGTCGCCACGCGGCTTCACGACATCCTTGGCGAGACACAGATCGATCCGGCCGGCGCCGCGCTGACCGGTCTGTGCGCCGCGATCAATGCCGCGTATCCTGCGATCCAGGCGCTCACGATCGACATAGCGACGATCGCGCGGCAGGAGCGCCAGCGCCAGCAACAAACACGCACGCTGATCGGCGAGCTCGTGCAGCCCTTCACGACGACAGCGGTAGCGTATCGAGGCGGCAAGCGCTGGCTCCAGAGCTACGAGCCTGCCCCGCTGGACGAGCAGAGCGCCGGCGCTAGCGGCCTGCGCCAGGGCGGCGCCTATGTTGTGGCCGGCGATCTTGAGCAGATCGGCACGGCGTTGGTGGAGCAGCTGATCGGGCGCTGGAGCGCGCGGGTTGTGCTGATCGTGTCGCCGGACGAGCAGAATACAGGCGATCAATCACGGCCGATCGAGCGGCAGGCGGCGCTGGTGCTGCGTGCCGCTCCGCATGATGTGGAGCAGATGCAGGCGGCGCTGGCGCAGGCCGAGCAGCGCTTTGGCCCGCTCGACGGCTTGTTCTATGGCGCGCAGCCTGGCGTTGATAGCCCGCAGAGCCGAATCGATCACGACGCCTGGCGCGCAACCCTGGCCGAGCTGAGCGTCGTCGCGCAGATATGTGAGGCGGGAACGTTCGCCAGCGTCCTTGTGTGTGCGCCGCTGGCCGCGCATCTGGGCGAGCAAGGCCTGAGCGCCGCGCTGAGCAGCGCCGTGCTGTCGGCCTTCGTGCAGCAGCAGCGCGAAAGTCCGGCCGCCTGGATCAGCCTGGCCTGGGATGCCGCAGACACCAGCGCCGAGCAAATCGTGTTCGTGGAGCGCATCCTGGAGCACGGATCGATCAGCCAGGTGGTGATCGCACCACGCGGGCTCCAAAACCGCAGCGCCGCTATCGATGGCAGAGCGCCGCTCGCTGGGATCGCGAACATGCACGCGCGGCCGGATCTGCCCGACAGCTATGTCGCGCCGCGCAATGCCACCGAACAAAAGATTGTCACGATCTGGGAAGAGCTGCTGGGCATCGCGCCGATCGGCATGGACGATAATTTCTTCGAGCTGGGCGGCCACTCGCTGCTGGCCACGCGCCTGCTCGGTCGGCTGCGCGAGCTATTGGGCATTGAGCTGCCGCTCAACAGCATGTTTGTCGCGCCGACCGTCGGCAAGCTAGCCGAGCAACTGGCGATCGCAGTCGAGCCGATCGGAGAGCATGAGCCGATCCCGCCCGCAGCGCGTGAGCTGCCGCTGCCGCTCTCGTTTGCGCAGCAGCGGCTCTGGCTGCTCCAGCAGATCGACGCCGACGATGTCTCATACAACATGCCGTTCGCGGTTCGCGTCAGCGGCCCGCTGGATGCGGCAGTGCTCACGCGCTGCGTCCAGACGATCGTCGATCGGCACGAAACGCTGCGCACAACCTTCATCGGATTCTATCAAGATGACGTGGAGCTGGACGGCCAGCCGCAGCAGCGCATCAGCCCGGCTCAGCCGATCAGTCTGGCCGAGCACGATCTAACAGCATTGCCAGCCTCCGCGCAGCACGAGACGATCCAGCAGATCATCGTGGAAAGCGCACGCCAGCCCTTCGATCTGGAGGCCGGGCCGCTGCTGCGGATCGGCCTGGCGCGGCTGCACCCGCAGGATCATGTTGTGTATCTGGTGATGCACCACATCATTTCGGATGGCTGGTCGATCGGCGTGTTCATCCGCGAGTTGATCGCCCTGTACGATGTGCTGCGCGCCGATCAGCCGGCGCGTCTCCCAGCGCTGCCGCTGCAATACGCCGATTACGCCATGTGGCAGCGAGCCTGGCTGCGCGACGAACTGCTGGCCGAGCAGCTCGACTACTGGCGGCAACAGCTCACGGGTGCGCCGCCGGTGTTGGCCCTGCCCACCGATCGCCCGCGCCCGCCCATTCGCCGAGCGTACGGACAAAAATATCAGCTGGTACTCGACGCTGAGCTGAACGCGAACCTGAAGCTGCTGAGCCAGCGCGAAGGCGTAACGCTGTTCATGACGCTGCTGTCGGCCTTCAAGGTGCTGCTCCAGCGCTACAGCGGCCAGTCGGATCTCGTCGTCGGTGCGCCGATCGCTGGACGCTCACGGCCGGAGCTGGAGCCGCTGATCGGCTTTTTCGTCAACACGCTGGCGCTGCGCACCGATCTCAGCGGCAATCCCACCTTTGGCGAGCTGCTGCGCCGCGTACGCGACACCACCCTCGGCGCCTACGCCCATCAAGATCTGCCCTTTGAGCGCCTGGTCGAGGAGCTGCGCCTGGAGCGCGATCTGAGCTATACGCCGCTGATCCAGGTGGTTTGTACGTTGCAAAATACGCCCTTCACCGAGCTGAAGTCCACCGACCTGACCTTTACTGCGGTCGAGTTCGATCAAGGTGTGGCCCAGTTTGACCTGATGCTGGCGCTGACCGAGCAGCAAGATCGGCTACAGGGCGTGATCGAGTACAACACCGACCTGTTCGATGCCACCACAATCGAGCGCCTGGCCGGACATTTTCAGACCTTGCTGGCCGCCATTATCGCCACGCCGGAGCAGCCGATTGGTGTGCTTCCGCTGCTGACTGAGGCCGAACGCCGGCTGCTGCTGATCGACTGGAACCAGTCTGCGGCGGACTATCCCTGCGACGCGGCTGTGCATCAGCTGATCGAGGCGCAGGCCGCGCGCAGCCCGGAGACCACCGCGATCGTCTATGAGGGAGCAAGCCTGACGTATGCCGAGCTGAACACGCGATCCAATCAGCTGGCGCATCATCTGCGGGCGTGGGGCGTCGGGCCAGATGTGCTGGTGGCGCTGATGGTCGAGCGGTCGCTGGAGATGATCGTCGGCATGCTGGCGATTCTCAAGGCCGGCGGCGCGTATCTGCCGCTCGATCCCGCGTATCCTGCGGATCGCTTGCAGTACATGCTCAACCATAGCCGGGCTCCCGTGATCCTGACGCAGGATCGATTGGTCGAGAAGCTGACCGAGCACACCGCGCAGGTGTTCCGCCTCGACGCCGACTGGCCCACGCTCGCCGCGCAGCCGTCGACCAATCCACCGCGCACGGCGCAGCCGGCGCATCTGGCCTACGTGATCTACACGTCGGGCTCGACCGGCCGACCGAAAGGCGTGATGGTCAAGCAGCAGGGCCTGATCAATCTGGTGTATGGCCTGCGCGCCTACTTCGACGATCCGGCCGTGCAAATCACGGGCTTGATCACGTCGATCAGCTTTGATATTTCGGTGAATCAGATCTTCCCGACGCTGATCTTCGGCCGCACGCTCCATATCATCGCGGATGACGTCAAGTTCAACAGCCGCGCGCTCGTGCGCTACCTCGACAAGCAGCAGATCCATCTCCTGGACGCGGTGCCGTCGTACCTGCAAGCGATGCTCAACGAGGTCGCACCTGAGCAGCCGCTCAACGTCCTGCGCTACCTCCTGATCGGTGGTGAGAAGATCGAGCAGCGCCTGCTTCAGTCAGTTTTCGGGCAGCTTGGCGCGTCGGTTGAGATCATCAACATCTACGGCCTGACCGAGATCAGCGACATCAATATCCTGGGGCCGATTCGCGCCGCCGAGATGGGCCAGCCGATCACGGTGGGCCGGCCATTGCAGAACAATCGGATCTATATCCTGGATGCGTTCGATCAACCGCAGCCGATTGGGATCGCGGGCGAGGTGTGCGTGACGGGTGAGAGCGTGTCGCGCGGCTACCTCCATCGCCCGGAGCTGACGGCGGAGCGCTTCGTGGTCTGCCCATTCGAGGACGGTCAGATCATGGTGCGCACCGGCGATCTTGGCCGCTGGCGTGACGACGGGACCGTAGAAATCCTGGGGCGGATCGATCACCAGGTCCAGATTCGTGGCTTCCGCATCGAGACCGCCGAGATCGAGCACGCGCTGGCCCAGCATCCCAGCGTCAACGAGTGCGTCGTCGTGGCGCGCGAGGACGCGAAGGGCGATAAGCGGCTGGTGGCGTACGTCGTTGGGGAACAAACGAACCAAGAACCAAGAACCAAGAACCAAGAACCCAGCACTGAATCTCCCCCTCGCCTACCGCAGTGGGAGAGGGGGTTAGGGGGTGAGGGCCTCTCCTCAATACTCCGCGCCTTCCTCCAAAATCATCTGCCCGACTACATGGTGCCCAGCGCGTTTGTGCTGCTCGATGCGCTGCCCAAGACGCCCAGCGGCAAGATCGACCGCAAGGCCCTGCCCGCGCCGGATCTTGAGCAGTCAGCTCAGACGGCCGCGTTTGTCGCACCTCGCACGCCGACCGAGGAGCTGCTGGCCGGAATCTGGACACAATTGCTCGACCTGCCGCACGTCAGCATCCACACAAACTTTTTTGAGCTGGGCGGCCATTCGCTGCTGGCAACGCGGGTCGTCTCGCGCCTGCGTGAGACCTTCGCGATCGAGCTGCCGCTGCGTGCGCTCTTCGAAGCGCCGACGATTGCCACGCTGGCCAGGCAGATCGACCGGGCGCAGCGTGAGCACGCCGGGAGTGATTGGGCACACGCACTGCCACCACTCACTGCGCAGCCGCGACCGGCTGAGATACCACTGTCATTCGCTCAGCAGCGGCTCTGGCTGCTCGATCAGATCGCACCCGGCAGCGCAGGCTACAACATCTCCGCAGCGGTCCGGCTGCACGGGCCGCTCGACGAGGCCGCGCTGAGCGCGAGCTTTACGGCGCTGATCGCCCGGCACGAGGTGCTGCGCACAACATTTGTCCCGACTCACAGCGGCCAGGGCCAGCAGATCATCGGCAGGCCGGAGCAACACCAGCTTACGGTCGTCGATCTGCAACAGCATGACGCTGCCAATCGCGAGGCTGAAGTTCAGGCGCGGGCGCAGGCCGAGGCGGCGCAGCCCTTCGATCTCAGCCACGGCCCGCTGCTGCGGACAAGCCTGCTGCGCTTGCAGCCAGATCTGCATGTGCTGCTGCTGACGATGCACCATATCATCACCGACGGCTGGTCGATCGGCGTTTTGATAGGCGAGCTTGCCGCGCACTACCGCGCGATTCTCAGCCACAGCACTGCGCCGGAGTCGGCGGCTACCAGCGCGCCGCTGCCGCTACAATACGCCGACTACGCCGTGTGGCAGCGAGCCTGGCTGCGCGACGAGCTGCTGGCTGAGCAGCTCAGCTACTGGCAGCGGCAGTTCGAGCCACTGCCGCCGGTCCTGGCCTTGCCCACCGATCGCCCGCGCCCGCCGATCCAGACCTACCACGGCGCGATCCGCGAGTTCCAGATTGGCCTGCCGCTGCTGGATTCGCTCAAAGGGCTGGGCCATCGGCAGGGCGCGACGCTGTTCATGACGCTGCTGACGGCCTTCAAGGTGCTGCTCCAGCGCTGGAGCGGCCAGCCGGATCTCGTCGTCGGCGCGCCGATCGCCGGACGCACACACGCCGAGCTAGAGCCGCTGATCGGCTTTTTCGTCAACACGCTGGCGCTGCGCACCGACCTCAGCGGCAACCCGTCTTTTGTCGAGCTGCTGCACCAAGTGCGCGACACCACCCTCGGCGCCTACGCCCATCAAGATCTGCCCTTTGAGCTGCTGCTGGACTCGCTGGCGCTGGAGCGCGACCTGAGCCATCACCCGCTCTTTCAGGTGATGTTCGTGCTGCAAAACACACCGCTGCCGACGCTGCACCTTGACGATCTTCTGCTGGAGCCGGTCGCGTTCGATCCAGGGATTGCCAAGTTCGATCTGACACTCAACCTGAGCGAGACGGCTACCGGGCTGGTCGGCAGCTTTGAGTACAACACCGACTTGTTCGACGCCGCCACGATCGTGCGTATGGCTGAGCAGTTCCAGCTGCTGCTTACCAGTATTGTCGCCATACCGGAGCAGCCGATCGGCCTGCTTCCGCTGCTGCCGCCCGACGAACGCCAGCTGCTGCTTGACTGGAGCGGCCCGGCGACGACGTTCGCCGCCGAGTGCTTGCCTGAGCGGTTCGCGGCGCAGGCTGTGCGCACACCCGATGCGATCGCCGTGACCTGCGAGGGCGCATCCTTGAGCTATGCCGCGCTGGACCGGCGCGCCAACCAGCTGGCGCATCATCTCCGATCGCTGGGCGTGGGTAGCGAGATCTGCGTGGGGATCTGCGTCGAGCCATCGGTGGAGGTGCTGGTCGGGCTGCTGGGCATTCTCAAAGCCGGCGGCGCGTACGTTCCGCTTGATCCGGCCTTGCCCGCCGAGCGACTCCAATGGATGCTGCACGATAGCCGGAGCCGTGTGCTGCTCACCCAGCAGCATCTGCTGCACCCAGAGGGTACCCGACTGCCCTCATATCATGGGCAGACGATCTGCCTGGATCGCGATTGGCCCGAGATTGCGCGCCAGCCCGAGACACAGCCGGCGACGCATGTCGAGCCGGATCAGCTCGCGTACATTATCTATACCTCGGGCTCGACCGGCGTTCCCAAGGGTGTGATGATCGCACAGCGCGGTCTCGCCAGCTACCTCGGCTGGGCAGTCGAGGTGTATCGTGTGGCCGAAGGAGCGGGAGCGCCGGTTCACTCATCGCTGGGCTTTGATCTGACCGTAACCAGTCTTTTCACGCCGCTGCTGTGTGGCCGTACAGTACAACTCCTGCCGCAGGGAGCGCACGTTGAAGCGCTGGCGACGGCACTCGACGCGGCTCCGACGTTCAGCCTGGTAAAAGCGACGCCCGCGCATCTCGATCTGCTGCGTCATATGCTGGACGCTCACACACTGCCTCGGCAGGCGCGCGCGCTGGTGATCGGCGGCGAGGCGCTGCGCTCCGATACGCTCGCGTTCTGGCGCACGCACGCTCCCGAGACGCGGCTGATCAACGAGTACGGCCCGACCGAGGCCGTCGTCGGCTGCTGCATCTACGAGGTCACATCCGGCGATCCACAGGACGGCATGGTGCCGATCGGCCGGCCAACCGCTCACACACAGATCTACATTCTGGATGCCTACGGCCAGCCGGCGCCGATCGGCGTGGCCGGCGAGATCTACCTGGGTGGCGTCCAGCTGGCGCGCGGCTATCTTGGCCGACCCGATCTCACCGCCGAACGCTTCATCCCCGATTCCTTCGGCTCACAGCCGGGCGCGCGGCTCTACCGCACGGGCGATCTGGGTCGCTACCGGGCGGATGGCATGCTGGACTATCTCGGCCGGATCGACCGCCAGATCAAGCTGCGCGGCTATCGCGTCGAGCTGGGCGAGATCGAAGCCGTGCTGGCGCAGCATCCCGCCGTCCGCGAGGCAGCCGTTGTAGCGCACGGAGAGCGCGGCGAGACGCAGCTCGTGGCATACGTGGTAGAACAAAGAACAAAGGAACAAAGAACACAAGAACAAGAGAACCTAGAACCTAGAACTCAGAACCTAGAACCCAGCTCCGATCTTCCCCCTCGCCTGCCGCAACCGAGGCTGAGGCCAGCCGAGGTTCGGGTCAGGGGGGCCGGGGGTGAGGGCCTGACCTCCACTCTCCGCCAATACCTCCAGGATCGGCTGCCGAGCTACATGATCCCGTCGGATGTTATCCTGCTCGACGCGCTGCCGCTCACGCCCAACGGCAAGCTCGATCAGCGCGCGCTGCCAGCGCCGAGCACCGCCCGCCCTGAGCTGAGCAGCGCCTTTGTCGCGCCGCGCACGCCGACTGAGCAGACGCTCGCCGCGATCTGGCAGGACGTGCTGGGCCGCGATCAGGTCGGCATCCACGATAACTTTTTCGCGCTCGGCGGCGACTCGATCCGCAGCATTGCGGTCGTGACGGCTGCTCAGGCCGCCGGATTATCGCTGACCGTGCAGCAGATCTTTCAGCACCAGACGATCGCGGCGCTCGCGCCGAACGCGTACGCCGGTCGCCAGGCCGAGCTGCCCGCGCCCAAGCCCTTCAGCCTGATCAGCGCAGCCGACCGCGAGCGCTTGCCCGCCGGTGTCGAAGATGCGTATGCGCTGACGCAGCTTCAGCAGGGTATGCTCTTCCATAGTCAGTATCATCCTGAAGCCAGCGTATATCACAATATTTTTAGCTACCAGCTCCACGGGCCGTACAATCTGGACGCGTTCGTTCAGGCAGCGCAGGAAGTCGTCGATCGGCATGTCGTGCTACGCACGGCCTTCGAGATGAGCGGCTATGAGGAGCCGTTACAGCTTGTCTATCGTGATGTGCCGGTCCAGGTGGAGACCGGCGATCTACAGTCGCTTGACGAGGCGGCGCAGGAGGCGCTCCTGGATACATGGATCGAGCAGGAGCGCGGCCGCGGCTTTCGCTGGGACGAGCCGCCGCTGGCCCGCATTTATCTGCATCGCCGCGCAGATGAGCGCTTCCAGTTCAGCTTCAGCTTCCACCACGCGATCCTGGATGGCTGGAGCGTCGCGATGCTGCTGACCGAGCTGTTCCAGCGCTACATGGCACGAGTCCAGGGAACGCCGATCGCCGTCGAGCCGCTGCAAACTAGCTTCCGCTCGTTTGTGGGCCTGGAGCAAGCGGCCCGTGAGTCGATCGAGCAGCAGGCGTTTTGGGCGCAGGTGTTGCAGGATCGCCCGGCGCTGAGCTTACCCCTCGCCGCGACGCCGCAGCCATACGCCGGGCCGCATCAGATCTTGCTCGCCCCTGAGTTATCCGAGGCGCTCAGGCGCCTTGCCACGGATCTCGGCGTGCCGCTGCGCAGCGTGCTGTTGACGGCACATCTCGCGGTGCTGCGGCTGCTCAGCGGAGAGCGCCGCGTGCTCACCGGGCTGGTGACCAACGGCCGGCCGGAAACACCTGACGGCGAGCGGCTGCTCGGCCTGTTCCTCAACAGCGTGCCGCTCCAGATGACGATCGATCGGCGGAGCTGGCGAGAGCTGATCCGCGCGACCTTCGCCGCCGAGCAGCAGATGCTGCCCTTCCGGCGCTACCCGCTCGCCCAGATGCAGCGCGACTTCGATGGGCAGCCCTTGTTCGAGGTACTGTTTAACTTCGTCCACTTCCACGCCTACCAGCAGCTTCAGCAGGTATCCGGCCTCCAGGCGATCGATCAGCGCAGCTTCGTCAAGACCAACTTTGCGCTGGATGTGACCTTCAGCGTGAGCGTGGATGGTCAAACGATCGGCCTGGAGCTAGACTACGATGTGCGCCTTGGCGTGGACCAGGCTGATCGGATAGTTGGCTTTTATTTTGCCATGCTCGCGGCGATCGTCGAGCAGCCGGAGCGCGGCTATAGCGCCGCAGCGCTGCTCGCGCCGAGTGAACACGCCCAGCTGCTCGCCGGAAACCAGACCACGCTCGCCGTGCCGGACGAGGCCAGCATCCCGCAGGCGTTCGAGGCGCAGGCGGCGCGCACACCCGCGGCGACGGCGCTGATCGTCGGCACACAGCGGCTAACGTATCACGAGCTGAACCAGCGGGCCAATCAGCTGGCGCACGCGCTGCGGGAGCGCGGGATCGGGCCGGAGGTGCGCGTGGGCGTGTGTCTCCCACGCACGGCCGAGCTCGTCGTCGCCCTGCTGGCGGTGCTCAAAGCTGGCGGCGCGTACGTCCCGCTCGATCCCGCCTATCCTCGGGAGCGGCTCCAGTTCATGCTCGCCGACGCCCAGGCGCCGCTGCTCCTGACGCAGTCGTCACTCACGGAGCGCGTGCCCACCCACGACGCGGCCGTGCTCTGCCTCGATACCGACTGGGATTCCATCGCGTCCCAGCCGACGCACAATCCACCACGGAGCATCTACGCGCTGAATCTGGCGTACCTGATCTATACATCGGGCTCCACGGGCCGGCCGAAGGGCGTGGCGATTACGCACCACAGCGCGGCGGTGCTGCTGGGGTGGGCGCAGCAGGCGTACACACCGGAGCAGCTGGCGGGCGTGCTGGCGGCGACCTCGATCTGCTTCGATCTGTCGGTCTTTGAGCTGTTCGTGCCGCTGAGCGTGGGTGGGACGGTGATCCTGGCCGACACCGCACTGGATCTGCCGACGCTGCCCGCCGCCCAGGCCGTGACGCTCGTCAACACGGTGCCCTCGGCGGCGGCTGAGCTGCTGCGCCTGGACGGCCTCCCGGCCTCGGTGCAGACGGTCAACCTGGCCGGCGAGCCCCTGCCACAGGCGCTGGCCCACGATCTCTACGCGCGCGGCACGGTGACGCAGGTGCTCAACCTGTACGGCCCCTCGGAAGACACCACCTACTCGACCTGGGCCGTCATCCCGCAGCCCGTCACCGAAACCCCCCCGATCGGCCGGTCGATCGCCAACACACAGGCGTATGTGCTGGACGCGGAGATGCAGCCGGTGCCGCTCGGCGTGGTGGGCGAGCTGTTCCTCGGCGGCGACGGCCTGGCGCGCGGCTATCTCCATCGGCCCGATCTCACCGCTGAGCGCTTCGTGCCCCATCCGTTTGGCACTACCGGATCGCGGCTGTACCGCACCGGCGATCTGGCGCTGCTACGGGCGGACGGCCAGCTAGAGTTTCTGGGCCGCCGCGATCACCAGGTCAAACTACGCGGCTTCCGCATCGAGCTGGGCGAGATCGAGGCCGCGCTCCGGCAACATCCTGCCATTCGTGACGCGGCAGTGCTCCTCCGCGAGGATACAGCAGGCACGAAGCGAATCGTGGCGTACGTTGTGCCGGAGGAGAACCTAGAACCTAGAACCAAGAACCAAGGGGATGACGCAGAGACAAAACTTCCCCCTCGCCTACCGCGGGTACCCTCTGGGTGGAGGCGGAGGCCCGCCGAGGAGTGGGGAAGGGGGCTAGGGGGTGAGGGTCTGTCCTCCTCCCTCCGCGCCTTCCTCGCCGAGCGCCTGCCCGAGTACATGGTTCCCAGCCTGTTCGTGGAGCTGGATGCGCTGCCGCTGACGATCAACGGCAAGCTCGATCGGCAGGCGCTCCCGGCGCCGGAGCAGCAGCGCGATGAAACGCTCGTAGGGCCGCGCGACACGATCGAGCTGCGGCTGGTACAGCTCTGGGAGGAGCTGCTCGACACGCGGCCGATCGGCGTACACGACAGTTTCTTTGCGCTGGGCGGCGACTCGCTGCTGGCGGTGCGGCTGATAGCCCAGATCGGGCGCCAGTTCGAGCAGCAGCTGCCGCTGGCCGCGCTCTTCCAGGCCAGAACCATCGAGCAGCTGGGCAGTCTCCTGCGCCAGGGAGCGCTGCATGAGCCTGCCGTGCTCGTGCCAATCCAGCCGCATGGCACGCAGCCGCCGCTCTGCCTCGTCCACCCGATCGGCGGCAACGTGCTGGCCTACGTCGAGCTGGCGCAGCAGCTCGGTGGCGACCAGCCCCTGTACGGCTTGCAGGCGCGTGGCCTCCTCGATCCACGACGCGCGGTCGACTCGATCGAAGCGATGGCCGCCGACTATCTTGCTGCTCTGCGAACGATCCAGCCTCACGGCCCGTACCGGCTCGGCGGCTGGTCGTTTGGCGGCGTCGTCGCCGTCGAGATGGCCCGGCAGCTTCAGGCGCAGGGTGAGCAGATCGCGGCGTTGATCCTGATCGACTCGGGACTACCCACGGCGCCGGCGGAAGCGCCCGACGACCTCGCGCTGCTGGCCGGCTTTGCCCGCGACCTCGGCGTAACGATCGAGTCGCCCGCCGCGCTGGCTGAGCGCTTCACGACTGAGGATGAGCGCTTCGGCGCACTGTTGGAGCACGCGCAGCGCAGCGGAATCGTTCCGCCGGATCTTGAGCAACCTGCGCTGCAACAGCTGTTTGCGATCTTTAAGACCAATCTGCTGGCGCTTCAGCGCTATACGCCACAGCCATACGCGGGATCGATCACGCTCTTTGTCGCAGCTGAGGAGCCCGGCGGACCGGCCGATCCGCGCATGGCTTGGGCCGCGCTGGCCGACAGCTTGAGCGTGCGCGAGATCCCCGCCGATCACTACACCATTCTCAAATCACCGGCTGTTCAGCTGCTTGCCGCCGAGCTGCGGCGTGAGCTGGAGCACGATCTTGCGGCCGATCCGGTTCGGGAGTCGGCCAGTTGAAAACCGAGCCCAGAAGCGATCACTAACGAGAGGATCTATGAGCATACAAACTGTTGGCGTTATCGGCGCGGGTGTGATGGGACGCGGCGTGGCGCAGGCGCTGGCCCAGACCAATCATCAGGTTATTCTGGTCGATGTGGCCGAGTCGGCGCTGGAGCAGGCGATCGCGGAGATTCAGCACAACCTGCGCTTTAGCGCCTTCTTCCAGCCTGCGACTGAGGAGATCCAGCCTCAGGATCTGCTCATGCGGATCACACCGACGACCGACTACACGGCCCTGAAGGATGTGGATTTCGTGATCGAAAACGCGACCGAGCGCTGGGAGATCAAGCAGCCGATCTACCAGCAGATCGATACGATCTGCCGCCCCGACTGCATCTTTGCCGTCAACACCTCGGCGATCTCGATCACGCGGCTGGCCGGCCAGACCAAACGCCCGGCGCAGGTTCTGGGCATGCATTTTATGAATCCGGTGCCGCTCAAGCCCATGGTCGAGATGATCCGCGCGTTTCACACGTCCGACGCGACGATCGCCGCCGCCAAAGGGCTGCTGGCCCAGATGGGCAAAGACGGCATCGTGGTCAACGACGCGGCCGGCTTTGTGACCAATCGGGTCATGATGCTGACCGTCAACGAGGCGATCTTTTTGCTCCACGAGCAGGTAGCCACGGTCGAGGAGATCGATCGGCTGTTCAAGCTGTGCTTCGGCCATAAAATGGGGCCGCTGGAGACCGCCGATCTGATCGGCCTGGATACCGTGCTGCTGTCGCTTGAGGTGCTCTACGATAGCTTCGCCGACAGCAAATACCGGCCCTGTCCGCTGCTCAAAAAGCTGGTCGACGCCGGCCTCTACGGCCGCAAGAGCGGTCGCGGCTTCTACACCTACGACGATTAGCCTGCACAATCAATCCATTCATGCAACAAGGAGTTACCATGCACGACCAGTATCGCCAGCAGATTCGCGCCTTTCTGATGCGCCACATGCCCGACTATGAGCTGCAAGACGACGAGGATATTTTCGCGACCGGCTTTGTAACGTCGCTGTTCGTGGTCCAGCTGGTGTTGTTCATCGAAAAAACCTGCCATGTCACACTCTCGCGAACGGATCTCAACAACGATAACCTGCGCAGCGTCGACGCGATCATGGCGCTGCTGGACCGCAAGCTGGCCGCGGAGAGCGCCTAGCGCCCCAGAGTCACGCCGCGCTTGTGCTTGTGAAGGCGGGAGAATGCTATGGATTTTGCCTGGAACCGACAACAGTTGATGCTCAAGGATTCGATCATCGCGTTTGCGCGCGAGCAGCTCAACGATCGCGTGACCGAGCGCGACCGCAGCGGCGAGTTCAATCGCGACGGCTGGCAGCGCTGCGCGGACTTTGGCCTGCTCGGGCTGACGATCCCGACCGAGTACGGCGGCCAGGGCTACGATCCGCTGACGGCGATGCTGGCGCTTGAAGCGCTCGGCTACGGCTGCACCGACAACGGCCTGGTCTTTGTGATCAACAACCATCTCTGGAGCTGCGCGATCTCGATCCTGGATTTCGGCGACGAGGCGCAAAAACAGCGCTTTCTGCCGCCGATGTGTCGCGGCGAGCTGATCGGCGGGCAGGTGCTCACCGAGCCTGAGTCCGGCTCGGCCGCGTTTACCATGCAGACCAGCGCGGTGCGTGACGGCGATGCCTACGTGCTGAACGGCACCAAAACCTTTCTCACCAGCGCGCCGATCGGCGATGTGTTCATCGTCTATGCGCGCACCAGCGATTCGCGGGCGGTGCAGGAAGGATTCTCGGCCTTTATCGTCAGCCGCGACCTGCCCGGCTTGGAGATGACCAAAGAGTGGGAAAAGTCCGGGCTGCGCACTGCGCCGATGGGCCAGCTCACCTTCACGGACTGCCGCGTCCCGGCCGATTGTCTGCTCGGCGCGGAAGGCATGGGCCACGGCATTTTCCAATCGACGATCGAGTGGGAGCGCGGCTTCTTTTTCGCGAGCCAGGTCGGCGTCATGGAGCGGCTGCTGGATCAATCGGTTGAGTATGCGCAGCAGCGGCGGCAAGGCGGTAAGCCGATCGGCTCGTTTCAGTCGATCAGCAACAAGATCGTCGACATGAAGCTGCGCATCGAGCTGGCGAAGCTGCTGG
This sequence comes from Herpetosiphonaceae bacterium, assembly GCA_036401895.1. Taxonomy (GTDB): domain Bacteria; phylum Chloroflexota; class Chloroflexia; order Chloroflexales; family Kallotenuaceae; genus LB3-1. The sequence continues at coordinate 32,282 of DASWTW010000438.1, forward strand.
TCTACAAGATCGGCTGGCTCAAGCGCGAGGGGCGAATGGCGTTTCTGGAAGCGTCGCTGGCCAAGCTGTTCATCAGCGAAAGCCATGTGCAGACCAGCCTGGACGCGATCCAGATTCACGGCGCGCGCGGCTACATGACCGAGTACGGCATCGAGCGTGAGCTGCGCGACGCGGTAGCCGGCACGCTCTACGCGGGCACTTCCGAGATTCAGCGCGAGGTGATCGCGAGCCTGCTCGGCCTGTGAGCCTTGTCGCGCGCCATTCAGCAAAAGGATTAAGCATGTTTCATCATCGTGTCGCGCTGCACCAGCCGCTGAGCCAGGAGCAGAGCCAGGAGCTGGCAAAGCGACTCTTCTTCGTCTCGGAGCAGATTACGGGCTTTGAACTGATCGAGCAGGATCAGCAGCTGGTGGCGCTCGACATCACCAGCGCACAGCCGATCGACGCCGCCGAGCTCGCGGAGAAGATCAATAGCGTCGTCGCCACAGATATTATCGATCAGCGCCCGATCGAGCAAAAAGTGATCTGGCAGTCGGCGCACACCCGCGCGATCCAGGACGATGTGTACGCGCAGATGATCGAGCGCGGGATTGCCGCCGAGATGGGCGAGGGCCAGATCTGTGTCGGCGAGCCGTTCATTAAGCTGATGAACTATTTCGACGCGCGGCTGCGCCGGATTGCGGTAGATGTCCTGGGTGGACAGGAGTTCCAGTATCCCACGCTGATCCCGACCGATGTGCTGGATCGCTGCGGATATTTCAACTCGTTTCCGCAGTTCTTGATGTTTGTCACGCGGCTCCACAGCGACATCGGCGTGTACCGCACGTTTCTGGATCGCTACCGGCAAACCCGCGATGTGCGCGCGTTTGCGCTCGAAAGCTGCGGCAACCTCGACTACTGCCTGCCGCCCACGATGTGCTTTCATACCTACCATCATTTCCGCGACCGCCGGCTTGGCGATCAGAACCTGGTTGTCACAGCGCGCGGCAAGTCGTTTCGCTTCGAGTCGCGCTACGCCCAGACGCTGGAGCGGCTGTGGGACTTTACGATCCGCGAGATCGTTTTTATCGGCGCGCGCGACTTCGTTCTCACCAGCCGCGAAACCTTTATGCAGCACTGCTTTGCGCTGATGGACGAGCTAGGGCTGACCGGCCACTGCGAGGTCGCTAACGACCCGTTCTTCGCCAATGCGGATACGGCGGCCCTCATCTGGACCCAGAAGGTGCTTGAGCTGAAGTATGAGCTGCGGCTCAACGTGGCCGCCGAGCGCACGATCGCGGTGGGCTCATTCAACTTTCACGAGGAGTTCTTCGGCCAGAACTTCAACATCCGCAGCGATGCGGATTCCTGGGTGCGCACCGGCTGCGTCGGCTTTGGGCTGGAGCGGCTGGTCTATGCTTTTCTTTGCCAGTACGGCCTCGACGAGCGCGATTGGCCGGCGGCGATCACCGGCGCGCCGCTGCCGCATAGTCTGATCTGAGCCGCCTCCACAAACACGTAGGGGCGTGCTGCGCACGCCCTGAGCCGCAATACACCCCTACAGCCTCAAACCAGAACCCTACTTCCTCCTTACCGTGGCGCACCGATGCGCGGATCATCCCTGCGCTGCTCTTCCCGCGCCTCCACTCCAACCCAGCCGGGCGTTGGTCCGTCCAGTTTTCAGACCATAGTCCGAAGTTTCAGCGGCCCTCGTCCGATGTGCTGCGCCGGCGTGTCTGCTATGCTACATTCAGACGGAGACGCAGCGCACAGGTGCCGCTAGATCTAGCTTCCAGCCCATGCCTGCGCGATTGAGGACACGCTACCCATGCAAGGACGAATGTTTATAACCCGCTTGAGTCTGGCACATCGCTTTATGCTGACCAGCCTGCTGACGCTGGCGGTAGGCATGTCTGGGATCGGCTGGTGGGTTGGACAGCAGATCGAGGATGGCGTGGCCCAGCGCACCGCCGCCACGACCGCCCTGTATGTCGATAGTCTGATCGCGCCGCAGCTGGAAGATCTGGAGCCCAACCAGACGCTCACGCCGGACCATCGCGCGAATTTGAGCCGCTTGCTGCACGACACGCCGCTCGGGCAACAGATCGTCGTGCTCAAAGTCTGGGATCGCGAGGGCCGCGTGGTTTACAGCACCGACACGGCGACGATCGGACAGGTTTTTCCGATCAAGCCCTGGCTGGCGCTGGCCTTGCAGGGCACCGTGAGCGCCAAAATCAGCGATCTTGAGGACGAGGAGAACGTCGCGGAGCGGCAGCACTTTGCGCGATTGCTCGAAATGTACACGCCTATCCGCCAGCATGCCACCGGCCAGGTGATTGCCGTCGCCGAGTTTTACCAGCAGGTTGACGATCTTCAGCGCGAAATCGATGCTGCCCAGCGGCGCAGCTGGCTGGTCGTGGGCGTCGCGGCCCTGGTGATGTACCTGCTGCTGTCGAGCTTTGTGCAGCACGCCAGCACCACGATCGCCAGCCAGCAAGTGCGGCTCCAGACACAGGTCGGACAATTGCAGAGCCTGCTGTCCCAGAACCAGCGCCTGCACGATCGCGTTCGCCGCGCCGCCGCACGTACCACCGCGCTCAACGAGCGCGTTCTGCGCCGCATCAGCGCGGAGCTGCACGACGGACCGGCACAAGATCTCGGGCTGGCGCTCCTGCGGCTGGATCACAGCATCGTTTGCTGCACGAGCTGCACGGCCGGAGCGGACAATCAGGCGGCGATCGAGAATTTGAATATCATCCAAAGCTCGCTGCGCCGGGCCATGCAGGAGATCCGCGCGATCTCAACCGGGCTCGGCGTGCCGCAGCTTACGCGGCTCACTCCCCGCGACGTGGTCGAGCGTGTTGTGCGCACCCACGAGCGCCGAACCGGAACCAGGGTCAGCTTGGCGACCAGCGACCTGCCGGACGACGCGTCCCTGGCCGCTAAAATAACGCTGTACCGATTCTTGCAGGAAGCGTTGACCAACGCCTATCGCCACGCCGCCGGCATTGGACAGGCAGCTACGGTGGCGGCAGAGGCCGATCGGCTGCGGATCGAGGTGTGCGATCAAGGCCCTGGCTTCGCGGGCGCGCCGATCGACGACTGTGAGCAGCATCTGGGCCTGGTCGGGATGCGTGAGCGCGTCGAAAGCCTGGGCGGCGTCTTCGAGATCGCCAGCCTCGTCGGACAGGGCACACGCGTGAGCGCGCGATTCCCGGTCCATGCCGGAGAAGGAAATCTATGAGCGAGTCGATCCAGATCGTGATTGTCGACGATCATCCGCTGTTTCGCGAGGGCGTCGCGCATACGCTGGCGGCGCAGCCCGACATCGAGGTAGTAGCCGAGGGCGCAAGCGCAGACGACGCGATCCGGCTGGCCGAAGAGTTCCTTCCCGACCTGATCCTGGTCGATATAACGATGCCCGGCGGTGGCCTGCACGCGACCCAGGTAATCGCGACGACCTGTCCGGCAACCAGGATCGTGATGCTGACCGCGTCGGAAGAAGAGGACGATCTGATGGCCGCGCTCAAAGCCGGCGCGCGAGCCTATATCCTCAAGGGCGTTCCGGCACGTGAGCTGATCGGTATTTTGCGCGCCGTGTACGCCGGCGAGGTGTATGTACCGCCAACGCTGGCGACGAGCCTGCTGATCGAGATGACCGGCGCACGACATAGCACGCGCCCGCCCGCCGATCCGCTGGCCGAGCTGACGGAGCGCGAGCGGCAGATCCTCGAAGGCGTAGCGGCGGGCCTGAGCAATAAGGAGATCGGCCAGCAGCTCTTTCTCAGCGAAAAGACCGTCAAGCACTACATGACCAATATTTTGCAAAAGCTTCAGGTCCGCAATCGGGTAGAAGCCGCGCTCATGGCGCAGAAGAGCGGACGGCGCGAAACCAGACTACCCTGATCTATCCCGTGTAATTTGTCTTTGATATTGATTGCCAGCAGGGCGGTGAAAGCCGGCCCCAGGTTGACTGTTGCCGCAAAACAGCCTGTCCATTAGCCGATCATGTACGAACATCCGCCGATGCTCGCCTGAGCATCTTGCACATCATCCGACGTTTCCGACCAACCTTGGCGTGCCGACGAGGCACACGATCGAGAGGAGTACCCCATGTTTCCCTTCAAGCACATCTTGCGTGTCGTTCCCGCTCTCCTGCTGGGCGTCGCGATCCTGCCGCTGCGGGCAACCTTCGCGGCGAATGATCAGCGCTGCTTCCCGGAGGCGGCTCCCGTCATCCAGGATTGTATCGACGGTCGTTTTCGGAGCTACTGGGAGGCAAACGGCGGCCTGGCGGTCTTCGGCTACCCGATCTCGCCGGCGCGACCGGAGGTCAGTCGCGACACAGGCGTTACATATCTGACGCAGTATTTTGAGCGGCAGCGCTTTGAATATCACCCGGAGAACCAGGGCGTGTACGAGGTTCTAACCGGTCGGCTGGGCGACGACGCGCTGCGGCTCAGCGGCCGTGACTGGCGCGCCTTCCCGACTGCGTCCCCGTCCGCGCCGCACTATATGCCACAGACCGGCCACGCGATCGGCGAGACCTTTTTTGCCTACTGGGACAGCCACGGCCTCGACTTCGGTGATCCCGGTGTGAGCGATCGCGAAAGCCTGGCGCTCTTCGGCCTGCCGCTCTCGGAGCCGATGATGGAGACCAACAGCAGCGGCGATCGCGTGCTGACGCAGTACTTCGAGCGCGCACGGCTGGAATATCATCCCAATCAGACCGCCGCGCACCGCATTCTGGAAGGCCGGCTGGGCAGCGAAACCTTTGGTCGCCGCGCAGACGATCAGCCGCAGCCCTCCGGCTCGCCCGCACCGTCGGGTTCGCCCGCGCCATCGGGATCACCGGCACCATCCGGCTCACCCGCGCCCTCGTCGTCGGCCTCGCCTTCGCCCTCGTCGTCAGCCTCACCCGCGCCGTCCTCGTCGGCTTCGCCTTCTCCATCGTCCTCGCCTTCGCCTTCACCCTCGCCGGACGATGATGATGATGATCGCCGCTCGCCTTCGCCCTCGCCGTCCTCGTCGCCAGATCCAGGCGACGACGATGATGACGACGACGATGATCGCAGCTCTCCATCTCCCTCGCCCTCGCCGCGTCCAGGCGACGACGATCGCGGACGACATTAGGCGCTGCTTCCCTGAGCAGACTTAAGATGCTAGCGGCGGCTCGTGCTCCAAAAA
>DASWTW010000439.1:0-4696 GCA_036401895.1 Herpetosiphonaceae bacterium
GAACGTTGAATGCACCGTGGTTTCGGTGATGCCGTACATGTTGATCAGCGCGACGGCGGGATAGCGCTCGTGCCAGGCTTGCAGCTGAAGCGGATCGAGCGCCTCGCCGGCGAAGATGACATAGCGTAGCGCCAGCGCGGCCTGTTCCCGTTTCAAGACTTCTTTGGCAACATAGCTAAACGCAGTCGGGGTTTGGCTCAGGATCGTGACCCGGTGATCGACGAGCAGGTCCACAAAGGCGACCGGATCTTTCGCTACCTGCGCCGGAACGATCACCAGCGTGCCGCCATACAGCAGCGCGCCGTACATTTCCCAGACCGAAACGTCGAAGCAGTACGAGTGGAACATGCTCCACACATCATGCTCCCCAAACGCATACGGATGGCGATCGTTCAACACCAGCCGCACCACATTGCGATGTTCCAGCAGCACGCCTTTGGGAATGCCGGTCGAGCCGGAGGTGTAGATGCAGTACATCAGGTTGCTCGGCATAGCCGCCGCTGCTGGCGCGGTGCGCGGCTGCGCTGCGATCGTGGCCCGCTGCTCGTCGATCAGGATCACGGCGGCAACCGGAGCCGGCACACGCGATAGCAGATCGCGCGTTGTGACCAGATGCGCCACGCGTGCATCTTCGACCATGAAGCGCAGCCGATCCTCGGGGTAGGACGGCTCCAGCGGCAGATAGGCCCCGCCCGCCTTGAGCACGGCCAGCAGCGCCACGATCATCTCGATCGAGCGCTCGAAGCACAGCGCTACCAGCGTATCCGGCCCGACGCCCTGCTGAATCAGCAGATACGCCAGCTGGTTGGCCCGCGCGTCAAGCTCCTGGTAGGTTATCTGCTCCGCTCCGTCGCGCACCGCGATATTGGCCGGTGTTCTGGCAACTTGCGCCGCGAACAGCTGATCGACGGTGAGATCGGCGGGATACTGCGCGTCGGTCGCATTCCAGGTAACGCGCTGCTGCTGCACCTCGGCAGCGCTGAGCAGATCAACATCGGCAATCCGCCAGTCGCGATCGGCGACGAGCGCGGCCAGCAGCACCTGGAAATGCTCAACCATCTGCGCGATCATCCAGGCGTCGTAGATGTCGGCGTTGTAGACCAGCGATCCTGTGATCGCATCATCGCCCCTGGTCAGCGCCAGATTGAGATCATACTTTCCATAGCCCAGATTGGTTTCGACGATCGCGGCGATGCCGGTTCCGGTCGTCAGCAGCGGCGGCGGCTCGTCGAGCTGGAACAGCACATCGAAGAGCGCCGTGCGGCCCATGTCCTGCTCGGGCTTTAGCTCCTGCACCAGACGATCGAAGGGCAGCGCCCCGTGTGCCAGGGCCTGCTCGATCGTCCGGTTGAGCTGAGCCAGCAAGGCGCGGAAGGTCAGATCGCCGGATACCTGGCTGCGCAAAACCACCAGATTCGCGATCGGGCCGACGGTCTGCTCCAGCCCAAGCTGCGCCCGTGCGTCGACGGTTGTGCCGACCACAATCTCGGATTGGCGCGCGTAACGATGCAGGAGCGCCTTGAAGCCGGCCAGCAGCAGCGCGAACTCACTCCAGCTTTCTTCCTGGCTAAGCGCTCGCACGCGATGCAGCAGGTCGCCGGGCAGCGCAAACTGTTGGCGGGCAGCGGTAAACGTATGGATCGTGGGCCGGGGGCGATTTTCGGGCAGCGCCAGCGCCTGGACTCTGCCGCCGAGCTGGCGCTTCCAGAAGAACAGCAGCAGCTCGATTGCATCCGTCGGCAGCGTGCGCTGCCAGGCGACATAATCCGCGTACTGGAGCAGCACGGGTGGTAGCTGCGGAGATTGTCCTGTGATCCGCGCACGATAGATCGCGACCAGCTCCTGCGCGATCAGACGCAGCGAGCTTTTATCGGCGACGATGTGGTGTACAACCACCACCAGCAGCGCTTCATCCGCCGATACGCGCAAGAGCGTCGCCCGGAGCAAGGGCTCGCCATCCAGCGCAAACGGCTGCCGCGCCTCGTCGAGCGCCCGCTCCAGCGCCGCCTCCGAGCTGCACTCGGCCATTGAGAGCGTGAGCTTCGCATCGGCGCGCACAGCCTGCCGGCGCTCGGCGTTTTCGCCGACGATCGTCGTGCGGAGCGCGCTGTGTCGCTCGACCACAGCGTGCAGGCTGTGCTCCAGCGCGCGCTGATCGATCGGGCCGCGTAGCCGCAGGATCAATGGCAGATTATAGTAGGTTGGATTAGCAGCGTACACGTTGCCGGTCTCGAACTGATCCACAAACCAGAGGCGCTCCTGGTGCGGCGAGAGCGGCAGGTAGTGCTCTTCGCTGGTAGCCGGCGCAACCGGCGGCAAGACCAGGGCCGGATCGAGATCGAGGGCGCTGATCGGCGCGTGTGACTGCTGGACGATCTGCTCAAGCAGATAGCCAAACCGCCGGATCATGCGCGTGATAGTGCTCGACTCGAACAAGTCGCTGTTATACTCCAGCGCTCCCCGCAGCCCGTGCTCGGTTTCTTCCATCGAGAGCAGCAGATCAAACATGGCGGTGCTGCCCTGGAGATCCAGCGGCGTCATCTCAAGCTCGGGCAGTGCCAGCGGCTCCAGCGGCGCAGTTTGCAGCACAAAGAAGACCTGGAACAGCGGATTGATGCTGAGGTTGCGCTGCGGCTGGAGCGCCTCGACCAGGGCTGCGAAGGGAAGATCCTGATGCGTAAAGGCATCGAGGACAACCGAGCGCACACGCGCCAGCAGCTGCTGGAACGTCGGATCGCCCGCAAGGTTGGAGCGCAGCACCAGCGTGTTGACAAAGAAGCCGATCACATCTTCGAGCTGCGTACGGTGGCGGTTGGCGACCGACGTGCCGACGACGACGTCGTCCTGCTGGGCGTAGCGCCCGAGCAGCACCTGGAAGGCGGAGAGCAAGGTCATGAATAATGTGACGCCGGTCCGCTGGCTTATCTGTTGCAGCGCGCTGCTGACTTCGCCGCTGAGCGTAAAGGAGATCGTGCCTCCCCGGAACGTCGGCTGCTGTGGACGCGGATAATCAGCTGGGATGCGGAGTCTGGGTAGATTCGCAAGCTGGCTGCGCCAGTAGCTGAGCTGAGATTCCAGAACGGCGTCCTGAAGTCGGGTGCGCTGCCAGTGCGCGTAATCGGCATACTGGATCGGCAGCGGCCTGAGCAGGGATGCCTCGCCGGTCCGCGCCGCCGTGTACAGCGCGCCGAGGTCGCGTATCAGCAGGCCCAGCGACCAGCGATCGCCCACGATATGATGCAGCACGATCACCAGCACCGCTGCCTCGGGCTCCAGCACGATCAACATAGCGCGCAGCAGCGGGCCACGACCAAGATCGAAGGGCTGCTCGATCAGATCCAGGGCCAGCTCCCGCGTCCGATCTTCGTGGGTGTCGCCCGGCTCGTCGTGCAGATCGACGAGCGACAGGTCCGCCTCAAGCGTGGGCGCAATCACCTGCTGCGGATGGCCGTCGACGATTCTGAAGCTGGTGCGTAACACCTCATGCCGGGCCACGAGCGCGTCGAAGGCTTGTCGGAGCGCGGGCTGGCTGAGCGGCCCTTGAAGCCGAACAGCGGCGGCGATGTTGTAGATCGTCGTGCCCGGCTGAAGCTGATCGAACAGCCAGAGCTGCTGCTGCTCAAACGAGACCGGCGCCTGGCCTGCGTGCGGCATCGGCACCAGCGCCGTCGCATCGCCGGGCTGCTGGCTGCGGGCGCGGTCGATCTCCGCAGCCAGGTCGGCGAGCGCCACGCTTTCAAACAGCGTCCGCAGCGGCAGCTCGACGTCGAACGCGTCGCGTACGCGCGCCAGAACCTGTGTCGCCAGCAGCGAATGGCCGCCTAGCTCGAAGAAGCGATCCCGGCTCCCGATCTTTTCCACGCCCAGCACATCCGCCCAGATCACCGCCAGTAGCTCTTCCGTCGGCGTGCGCGGCGCGACAAACGCCGTGGTCTCATCGCCGGTGAAGGCTGGAGCCGGCAGCGCGCGGCGATCGACTTTGCCGTTGGGCGTCAGCGGCAGCGCGTCGAGCACGACGAAGGCAGCCGGCACCATATATTCGGGCAGGCGCTCACGGAGGAAGGCGCGCAGGCCCTCACCCCCTAACCCCCTTCCCCAAACCTCGGCTGGCTTCAGCCTCGGTTGTGGTAGGCGAGGGGGAACAGTGGTGCTTTCTTTGTTCCTTTGTTCCTTTGTTTCTTTGTTCTTTTGTTCCCCGTTAGGTTCTAGATTCTTGGTTCTAGGTTCTTCCGTCAGATACGCCACCAGCTGCTGCCGGCCGGGCGCGTCCTCACGCACGATCACCAGGCTTTCGCGTACGGCGGAATGTTGCGCCAGCGCGGCCTCGATCTCGCCCAGCTCAATGCGGTAGCCGCGTAGTTTGACCTGGTAGTCGATCCGGCCCAGGAACTCGATCGCGCCATCCGCGCGGTAGCGAACGCGGTCGCCGGTTTTGTAGAGCCGTGCTCCGCCGCCGGGTTCATCGGGACGGCTGAACGGATCGGGGACAAAAACCTCGGCGGTTTTGCCCGGATCATGCCGGTAGCCGCGTCCCACACCGACTCCGCCCACGTACAGCTCGCCCGCCACGCCCACCGGCACCGGCGACAGCCAGCGATCCAGGACATACATCCGCAGATTGGGGATCGGCCGTCCAATCGGGATGTGCGCCGTCTGCGCGGCGGGCCTCTCGCGTATGACGTGAGGCGTTACATCA
>DASWTW010000440.1:0-8780 GCA_036401895.1 Herpetosiphonaceae bacterium
ATCCTCCACTATATGACCGGGTTCGTCTGCCTTGTCGTGCTGGTCATAGGCGCTAGTATCGGGGTTGTGGCTGATCTCGTTCGGGGCAGCTAGCAGTCGGCCACAGGAGTTGTGGGGACACGCTCACCACTCAACCGGCAGGCTTTCTGCCGGTTGTTTGTACGGTAGGATATGGCTGAAAAGAGAACCTTTTCTCCTCCCCATACCTCTGGTGGTGGACTACTAGCCCATCCCGCGTAACGTTGGCCCTTAGCCTATCATCCAGCCGACAGCAGCTTTGCTATCCTCATCCAGGATGGCGGAAACGCCTGTCTCCGCTATCCCCCGACCAAAGGATGGAGACGAGGCAGGATGCGACGGGAACCGATCGCACCACAGGGTACGGAGCGCCAAGCATGACGATGAAACACGTTCGCTAATAGTGGTGAGATTGACATAATTATGGACATAGTCTCCCCTGACTCAACCGGTACGATCCCGTCCGTAGCACCCGTGCTGCGGGTGCTGCCGCTCACGGCCATCCAGTGTGCGGCCCAGAATCCACGGACGGATGCGGCAGCGGATCTCGACGAGCTGACGGCGAGCATCGCTGCGGTGCATGAGCCCTATCTGGCGCAGCTTCCCCTGGTCCACGAGGAGGAAGCTGGTACGTTTCGCGTGATCGCGGGTGAGCGTCGGATTCGGGCGGTCACGGCAGCCGGCTGGCAGACCGTGGCCTGTCTCGTGTATCGCCGCCTCGATGCCGCCACGGCGCATACGCTCCGCGTGGTGGAAAACCTGCACCATAAACCACTCCACCTCTTCGACGAAGGCGTGGCCCTCAAGCTGGCTTGGTTGATGGCCAATGCGCGCGCGCTGGATCTCACCGCCGAGGCGCAGGCGATCCTGGCGCACGAGCAGCCGCCAAGTGTGGCGTTGGAGCAGTTCACGGCCTGCCTGCGGGAGCGCGGCTTTGTCCCGACGCGTCCGGCGGTCACCTGGGACGATCTGCTCACCACGCTGGGAATCGATCTCAGCCCCGCTGCGCGGAAGCGGCGCGTCCGGCTCGTGTCGGTCGATCACGCTATCCAGGAGAAGGCCCATGATCTCCAGCTCAGTGCCGCCGCCATGGGCGCGATCGGCACGCTGCCCGAGGCCGATCAGCAGCGGTTCCTGGCGGAGGTGGCGGCTGATCCCCAGTTGGCCAAGAAGGCGCGCCGGATTGCGCGCACGGTGCGCGACCAGGGCTACAGCCTGGAGCACGCCTTGGCCGAGGTGCACGGCCAGGTCTTCGTTGGTGACCGTGCTGATCCAGGTATGCCTCCTGTGTTCGGGGGTCTATGCCGTGGCTGCTGACACGATCCCACTCGCTGACCTGCGGCTGTGGTTTCGCTATGTGGGATTGGTGGGACCGCAGCGCGCCTTGTCTCAGTGCAACCAGCTTGTGTGGGCTGTACGCCTGTACCACTGTCGATTCGCGATGGGGATCTGCTGCGCATCCTGGCCGAACTCTCGTATGCGCAGACGATGCAGCAGGCGGCAGCCGCGTGCGCCATGTCCGAGCGGACGCTCAAGCGGAAACTTATGTCGGCGCGGATGGCCCTGGGGATACCGGCGACGGGAATGACGCGGCACCGCCCACCAGGGCTGGCGGATCTGATGTGGACGGCGCTGGCCGTTCCGTCGATTGGGGCTGCTGTGAACTATGGGGGGAACGCCGATCTTGGCGCTGGCGATCGGTCAATTCGGGAGGCACGAGGTGAGCCACTATCCGTCATGCGACCCCATGCCACGCCAGTCCTCGCATCTTCTAGCCCATGTTCCACATAGGTGGCCCCTAACTGGCACAGCGGCGGTGATCTGCTGCGCTATCCTGCCCTGGTGGAGTGGCCCCCGGTTGCCTCCACCGCATGGCGATGTGCGGCGTGCGCACGGACGGCGTGTGGTGGTACAAGGAGGCTAGATGGTCCATCGCGATCGCAAGACCCGTCGTCTCGTCCATGATGCGAGGTGCTATCCCCTCGACTCGATCGATGCGCGCACGCTGCCGTATGTCGCCCGCCAGCGGCGGCGTACGTCGCCGCTCGTCGTTGCCGCTGTGGACGAACGAACACTGCCCTACTGCGATGGTGGGCCGGCTGCGCACCACACGGGGAGCCCGCATGCTGGACTGGTATCGCAGCGCCGATGGTGGATGCTGGGGCATGCGCTTCTGCTCCGCGGCGTCTTCGTCCTCGCAACGGTCGGCGGTGTGTGGGCCAATGCGCAGGCGCAGATCGCTGCGGCGCGAGATGACACTGACGTGCCAGCGCAGATCGTCCGTGCGACGAGTCCAGCAGGTCCAGCCACGCAGCCACGCAACCGTCGCGCAATAGCTGGCAGCCGCGTTGAAGGCCGCTTGTGTTTCGCGCAACGCGGTATCAACCACGCTATCAACACGCAGTGTACAGCATACGGTACGTGTAGAGAAAGTATCGCTCATAAGAGTAGGATAGGACATCTGAGCTTGTGCTGCAAGCAAATGTTTGGAGGGGACACGTCCTCTGTCGCCTAACGTCGGCAGTCTCCGTGTCCATTTTTCTATGAGATGTTCTGTATGGCAAGGCAATGATCGAGGATCAGCTGGACCGTGTGCATAAAGGTATCGGCCAGCTGTTCAATCGTGGCGGGCATATGGCGCTGGGTGCTGTACACCCAGGTCATCTGTAGCTGACCATCCACAATCACGGCATTGATCTCAATCACGTAACGCCGCGTGCTTTCCGGTGAGCGGGTAGGACCGACCGAGTCGTGTATCAGGCTGAGAATCAGCGGCCCACCCAGCGATTGATCAATCTGACCTAAATAGTTGAAATTGATTTCCGACTGTGGTAACGACCGCAGATGTTCGGCGATCTCGGCTCTACTGTGTAGATGCCGCAGCACACCATACCCGATGCCGCTCCGTGGGATCTGTTGGAGCTGGGCTTTGACCGCCTGCAAACCACCTTCGATACTTGTTGGCGACTCCACGCGCAGCAGGACGGGAACGATGGTGGTAAACCAGCCCACCGTGCGCGACAGATCGACCTGGGGGAAGAGATCGACGCGGCCATGCCGATCCAGATCGACCAGCACTGCGGAATCACCGATCCATGGGCTCAGGGTGAGCAGCATGGCTGTCAACAGCATATCGTCGATCCGCGTCTGATACGCCTGGTGAACGTCGTGCAGCAGCGCCTGTGTTTTTTCGGCAGCCAACCAACGAGTAATCAATGCAGCGGAGCCTTCGCTATTCTGCCCGTCCAGATCGTCACAGGGCAGCGGCGCAACCTTGGTCGGCAACGCGTCTCGCCAGTAGGCCCACTCTGCCCATAGCTCCGGTGTTTGGGCATAGGCTTGCAAATGTTGAGCCCATTGCTGGTAGGATGTTGTCTTGGGCGGTAAATGAACAGTTGCCCCTGAGCTCAGCTGCTGGTAGGCCGTCTGGAGATCGTGGAGCAAGATTCGCCACGACACACCATCGATCACGAGGTGATGCGCGACGATCAGCAAGCGTCCTGATTGCTGCGGACCCCGGCTGAAATGTGCGACCTGCACGACTGGCCCAACCGCCAGGTCGAGACTGCGCTGGATCTCGGCTGCGTACGCTTCAATCGTTTCACGCTGCTCCGCTGGTGCAAGCAGCGCGAGATCCAGCACGCGGCACGGAATACGCGCCTCAGTGCTACCTGTCGTTTGACGCCAACCATCGGGCTCCCAGAAGAATCGCAGACGCAGCGCATCGTGGTGCAGCATAAGGTGCTGAAGCGCCTCTGCCAGGCGCTCGGTATCCAGCATCGGCGGTACTTCTAACAAAAGTGCAAGATTCCAATGCTGCGGTGCTGAGATGGGCTGCTCGAAGAACCAGTGTTGAATCGGCGTCAACGGCACATCACCGACGACCAGGGCTGGTTCGACCGTCGGCTGGGCAGCACCGGTAGCCGCGGCCAGCTCGGCGATGGTTTGGTGCTGAAAGATCTGCCGGGGTGTTAGATGCCAGCCTTTCTGCGTTGCTCGCGCAATCACCTGCATCGACAAGATCGAGTCGCCACCGAGCGCGAAAAAGTTGTCGTGGATGCCGACACGTTCGACGCCCAGGAGATCGGCCCAGATTCCGGCAAGATCATGCTCGATCTTCGTCGCCGGTGGCACGAACAGCCTGGCTTCCGGGGCAGACCCAGGTGTGGGGAGCGCGCGCCGATCGACTTTGCCGTTCGGCGTAAGCGGTAGCACATCCAGGCTGATAAATGTCGACGGCACCATGTAGTCGGGCAAGCGCGCGGCCGCGTACTGGCGCAGATCAGCAGGATTGAGAGCAGGAACGCCCTGAACGATCTCCGATCCCATTTCTGGGTCTGCCGTAGCCGCCTGGTTCGCCTCTGGTTCCTGGTTCGCGACAATGTAGGCGACCAACCGTTTCATGGGCTGTCCAGAGGGCAGGCTTCTGACATGCTCCTGATCTTCACAGGCTAACACGACGCTCTGCCGGATCTGTGGATGGGCGTTCAGCACCGTTTCGATCTCGCCCAGCTCGATGCGGAACCCGCGCAGCTTAATCTGCGCATCGTTGCGACCGAGAAATTCCAATGTGCCATCCGTACGGTAGCGCGCCAGATCGCCGGTGCGGTAGAGCCGCGCGCCAGGAATTTTGGTGAATGGATGCGGAATAAAGCGCTCGGCAGTCAGATTGGGACGGTTGAGATAGCCGCGTGCCAGGCTGCTGCCGCCGACATAGAGCTCACCAGGTACACCAGCCGGCTGCGGCTGGAGCCGCTGATCCAGGATATACACCTGAACATTGGCGATCGGGCGACCAAGATCCGGCGCACGCTCGGCAGCTTCCAGGGGCGGCACAGTACCCGACGTGGTAACAACGGTGTTCTCAGTGGGGCCATAATTATTCACCAGCGTAAACGGCAACGCCGGTGCCGGGTAGCCATGCAGCTGATCGCCGCCCGTGAGCAATATGCGCAGGGCGCTCTCCTCAGGCCACGCGAGCGTGATGATCTGCTCGGCTAGCGGTGTCGGCAAGAACGCAACAGTGATAGCCTGATCCAGCAGCCAATCACGCAGCCGGGTCGGCGACCAGGTGGTGCCAGCATCGGGAAGGACAATCGTGGCCCCGGCTGCCAGATACGGCCAGATCTCCCAGACGCTGGCATCGAATGCTAATCCAGCGATCTGAGTCGTACGATCGCGGGGCGACAGATGAAACGCCCGCTGGTGCCAGAAGACGAGATTCAATAACCCGCGATGTTCGATCTGGACCCCTTTGGGCCGGCCGGTCGAGCCTGAGGTATAGATCACATACGCGAGCTGATCGACGCTGACAGGCTGCGCGGGATTGGTTTCAGGCTGGCGCATGATCGCCGGGCGCTCGGCATCCAGGCACACCATCTGTGTAAGGCTGGGTGGCAGCTGCGCAATGAGCGACGAGTGCGTGAGTACTACCGGCACACGGGTGTCTTCGAGCATCAGCTGGAGCCGGGCTGGTGGACTTGCCGGATCGAGGGGGATATACGCCGCACCTGCTTTGAGAATGGCCAGCACGCCCACGATGAAATCCGCCGAGCGCTCCAAACACACCGCGACATATGCTTCGGGTCTGACGCCTGCCAGGCAGAGATAGTGGGCAACCTGATTCGCTCGCCGGTTCAATTCGCGATAGGTCAGCACATCCAGCCCGTCCACCACGGCGATCGCCGCTGGATTCTGCGCGGCCTGACGCTCGATCAGCTGGTGAACACAGCGATCCGCAGGATATGAGTCAGCGGTGGTGTTCCAATCCAGTAGCAGCTGCTGCTCTGCCGCTGTCAGCAGCGAGATCTCGGCAATCCGGCGCTCGGGCTGAGCCACCACTGCGGCGAGCAGAGCCTCGAAATGCGCAATCAACCGAGCCATGGTTGTGGCTTCAAAAAGGTCGGTATTGTAGTCGAGCCAGCCGTTGATTCCGTCTGCCGTCTCCACCAGATTGACTTCCAGATCGAACTGGATCGTGCCGCTCTTGACCGGTTGTTCGCGCAGGCGCAAGTCCGGCAGCTCAAGGAGCGGCATGGGCGTGTTTTGGAGAATAAAGACGACCTGGAAGAGTGGCGTGTGGCTCAGGTCACGGCTTGGCTGTACGGCGTTAACGACGTGCTCAAACGGTACCTCCTGATGCGAGTACGCGCCTAAGGCTACCTGTCGCACCCGCTGCAACAGCTCGCGAAAACTGGGATTGCCTCCGAGATCGGTGCGTAGGACCACCATATTGACGAAACAGCCGATTAACGGTTCAAGCTCGGCACGCGTCCGGTTGGCGACGGGCGTGCCGACGGCAATATCATCCTGGCTGGTGTACCGGGCGAGCAGCACCTGAAACGCCGCGAGGAGCGTCATAAAGAGTGTTACATCTTCCTGCTGGCTCAAGCTCGTGAGCGCGTCGGCGAGCTGTGGTGGCAGCAGGAAGCGCTGGGTCGCACCACGGAAGGTCTGCACCGCCGGGCGGGGACGATCGCTGGGCAGCGTGAGGACCGGCACACCGGCCAGCTGGCGTTTCCAGTAGGCCAGCTGCTCTTCCAGCAGCACGCCGTGCATCCATCGGCGCTGCCACACGGCATAGTCAGCGTATTGGATCGGCAGCTCTGGCAAACGCCGTGCTCCCGCGTCGGCATCTCCCGCGACCCAGGCCGGATAGAGCGTCGCAATTTCTTGCACCAGCACGCCGCCAGACCAGCCATCCGCGATGATATGATGCATGGTTAACAGCAGGGCATGCGCGTGGGGCGCAAGCTTGAACAAGGTGCCACGCAGGAGCGGCCCGTTCGTCAGATCGAATGGTCGCTGCGCTTCGGCGGTGATCAGTCGTGCCAGCTCCGGCTCTTGCGCAGAGTCTGGCAGCATCTGAAGATCGATGATCGAAAGCCGGAGGCTGAGCGCTGGCGCAATGATTTGCGCTGGCTGCCCGTCAATCAGCGCAAAGGTCGTTCGTAGCGGCTCATGTCGCTGGCTAATCTGATTCAGCGTGGCTTCCAGTGCCCACACCACCAAGGTCCCCTCCAGCCGTACCGCCGCCGGGATATGGTAGGCAGGATTATTGGGCACGAGCTGATCGAGAAACCATAAGCGCTCCTGAGCAAACGCGAGCGGCAGCACTCCATCGCGTGGGACTCGTACCAATGGCGGTGCCTGCTGCTCGGTGGCAAGGTGCTGCGCCTGCTCGACCAGGGCCGCCAGCTCCGCGACGGTCGGTGCTTCAAAGAGCGCACGCAGCGGCAAGTCAACGTGGTACTGGTCCCGAATCGCGGTGACGATCTGCGTGGCGATCAACGAGTGTCCACCCATGGCAAAGAAGTTATCGTGGGTGCCGATCGGTTCGATGCCGAGTAGCTCGCTCCAGACCGCGCTGAGCGAAGATTGTAGTGGCGTTTCTGGCGCGACATAGGCATTGGCCAGGTTTGGTCGCGCATGCTGCATGAAAGCCAGCTCGCTCGTCGGCGCTTCAGTCTCGTCCTGCCTGGTCGCATCCCAGGTGATCGGGTCAATCCAGAAGCGCCGGCGCTCAAAGGGATAGGTGGGCAGGGGCACGCGACGGCGCGGCTCGGGCGCGCTGAGCTGGTGCCAGCTGACCACCACGCCCGTCAGCCAGAGCTGCCCGAGGCTGACCAGGATATGCGCCAGGGCGTTGCCCTCACTGGCGGCAGGCGGCAGCGAAGACACCACGACGCGCTCGCGGCTGGCGCTCACTTGGAGGGCGGCGCTGCTCAGACTCGACCCTGGTCCCACCTCGACCAGGGCCTGGGGCTGCTCGCTCAGCAGCGTGGCGAGCGCCTGGGCTAGCTGGACCGGCTCACACAGATGGCGTGCCCAATAGCCGGGGTCGGTGGCCTGCTCAGCAGTGATCCAGGTGCCGGTGAGATTGGACAGATACGGAATCTGCGGGGCCAGCCGCGGCGTCTGCGCCACCAACGCCCGAAACGCCGCCACGATTGGCCCCATGAGCGGCGAGTGTAAGGCATGGGTGGTCGCTAGGCGGCGGCTGGCAACCCCTTGCTCACGCAGCGCCTCGGCGAGTGTAGCGACCGTCTCCGAAGACCCGGCGACAACACATAGATGCGGGCCGTTCAGCGCGGCGATGGCCAGATCGTCATGGAGGAGCGGACGCAGCGTTTCCGCCGCCAGGGGTACCGCCAGCATCGCCCCGCGCGGCAATGAATCGATCAGCCGGGCTCGGTGGACGACCAGCGTCAGCGCGTCCTCGAAGGTAAACACGCCCGCCAGGCAGGCGGCGACATACTCGCCCAGGCTGTAGCCGAGCATGGCCTGCGGCGGAGTGCCCCAGCTCTGCCAGAGTTGCGCCAGTGCGTATTCCACGACGAAGAGTGCCGCATGGGCGACTGCCGGATCGTCGAGCAATTGCTGCGTCGGCGTCTCCTCGGTACGCCCCAGGAGTCGACGCAAATCGATGGTTGGCCGGCCAGTGCCGCTGGCTGAAGCTTCAGTTTTTTCTGGCTGCCCATCAGATTCCATAGTGGGATAGAGCAGGGCGCGCAGGTCAATGCCGAGGAGGGGCTGGGCGACGGTCGCGCCGTGATCGAGCGCGGCGCGAAAGACCGGCTCGTGCTGGTAGAGGTCGCGCCCCATGCCCAGGTGCGGCTCGCCCAGGCCCGGCAGCAGAAAGACCCCGCGCGGGGCCTGCTCCGGTGCCTGACCATGCAGCACCTGCGGTGTGTCCGCACCTGCGAGCGCTGCCTGCGCATGCGCGGGACTGGCACAGACCAGGGCGCGACGATAGCGGAAGG
>DASWTW010000441.1:0-4564 GCA_036401895.1 Herpetosiphonaceae bacterium
TGGAGTGGATCACGCCTGATCGGTTCGCAGCCACACAGCAATTACGCCAAAAATTCCACGATAAACCGAATATCTCGTTCACGGATCTCACATCGATGGTCGTCATGAACGAGATGAGCATCTCGTCAATCTTGACGGGAGATGCTCATTTCACCCATGTAGGACTTGGCTTTCAATTGATTCCCTGAGCAGCCCCTACCCCTTGATCAGCTCCAGCCGCGCAAACCCGGCCAGCAGCCGCTTGACACCCTGACCCACGAACGCAACCGTGACCTCTTCGTCGTCGCCCTGCACCTTCGACGAAACAACGATTCCGTCGCCAAACTGCGCGTGGCGGACCTTCTGCCCGGGCTGGAACTTCGCGTCGGCGGCGGGCTTGAGCGGCGTAGTGTTCTTCTTGGCGCTGCTGCCCCAGCTTGTGGGCGTGCGCGCCTTGCCGGACGTAGCGGAGCCGCCGCCAAACGACGAGCGGCTGGTAAACATCGAGCTTTGGCCAAAGCCGGTGCGCTCGCGGTCGCCGGTCTTCCGCAGCAGATCCTTGGGAATATCCGCCAGAAAGCGCGACGGCGTGCTCATATTTTCGCGTCCGTAGAGCCGCCGCTTGAAGGCATAGAACAGATACAGCCGGCGTCCGGCGCGCGTCGCCGCCACGTAGAGCAGCCGCCGCTCCTCCTCAAGCTGCTCGGCGTCCTCCAGCGATCGTGAGTGCGGCAGCAGACCTTCTTCCAGCCCGACGATAAACACATTGGGATACTCCAGGCCCTTCGCCTGATGCATCGTGATCAGCGTCACGGCGTCCTGCTCGGTTGCCAGCTCATCGGTGGCGGCGACCAGCGCGACCTCTTCCAGAAACGTGGCGAGCTGCGCCTCACGCGCAAAGTTGCTGTACTGCGAGGCGACCGTGCGCAATTCCATCACGTTTTCCCAGCGGTTCTCGCCTTCTTCGTCGCCGTGCTCGCGGAGCAGCGCATCGTGGAAGTGCACGCGCTCCAGCGTCAGGTCGAGCAGCTCGATCAGGCCAAGCTCCTCACGCGCCTTGATCAGCTCGTCAGTCAGATGCAAAAAGCCAAGCAGGCCATTGCGCGCCCGGCCGCTGAACGGCGCTTTGATCTCGGAGCTTTCCTCGTCCAGCAGTTGCAGCGCGGTATAGGTCGGCACGCCCAGATCGTTGGCCCAGCCTGCCAGCGCCGCGATCGTCTGCCGCCCGATGCCGGGCGTGGCCTCGATGATCCGCTCAAGACTCACACTGTCGAAGGGATTCGAGATCAGCCGCAGGTAGGCCAGCACATCTTTGATCTCTTTGCGCTCATAGAAGCGCACGCCGCCGACCAGCCGATAGCGCAGGCCACGTGTGAGAAACGCTTCTTCCAGCGCGCGCGACTGCGCGTTGGTGCGGTAGAGCACCGCGCAGTCCTTCAGCTCGGTATCGCCCTTGGCCCGCAGCCGCTCGATCTCATCGCAGACCATGCGCGCCTCTTCGTCCTCGTTGTAGGCCTCGCGCAGCAGCACCTCAACGCCTTTCTCGTTCTGCGTCCACAGCCGCTTGGCGCGCTTACGCCGATCGCTGGCGTTGATCAGCGACGATGCCACATCGAGAATCGCCTGCGTGGAGCGATAGTTTTGCTCAAGCAGGATCAGCTTGGCATCCGGGAAATCGTCCTCGAACTGAAGCACGTAGCGCATGTTCGCGCCGCGAAACGCATACACGCTCTGGTCTTCGTCGCCGACCGCGAACAGGTTGCGGAAGTGACCGGATATCTGCTTGGCAAAGGCGTACTGTACCGTGTTCACATCCTGGTACTCGTCGATCAGCACATGCACGAAGCGCTTCTGGTAGTGCTCCAGAACGGCGGGCTTGGCGTCGAAGAGCCGCACCGTCAGCCCGAGCAGATCGTCGAAGTCGAGCGCGTTGTTGGCCTGAAGTCGCTTCTGGTAGGCCTCGAAGCAGCGCGCCACGATCTCATCCCAGTAGCTGCGCCCGAACTCCGCAAACTCGGCCGGTCCCATCATCTCGTTTTTGGCGCGCGAGATCGCCGAGTGGACGGCGCGCGGCGCGTACTGCTTCTCGTCGAGGTTTAGCTCCTTGAGCACCTGGCGCATCAGCCGCGTCTGGTCGTCGTCGTCATAGACCGTAAAATCGCGGCGGTAGGTGATGATGCCGCGCCGGATCGCCTCGTCGCGGATGCTGGGCGGAATCTGCTGGCGCAGATCCTGGCGGATCGTGACCTGCTCCTGACGCGCCAGGCCGGCCAGCAGCTGCTCGACGGTCTCGCTCTCGCGGTAGACGATCGCCCGCCGCAGCCGGCCTTTGTTCTCGGCATCCTCGCCGCTGGCGTCAAAGATCAGCACGCTTGCCAGCGCGCCAAGTCGAGCCAGCGCATCGTGGGCCGTGGCATCATTGGCGGCAAACTCGACAAAGACCTTGCTCCAGCCAAACTTTTCGATCTCCTGGCGCAGCAGCCGCACACAGACCGAGTGGAACGTGCCGACGCTCAGCCGCTTGGTCAACTCCTCGCCGATCAGCCCCGTCAGACGCTCCTTCATCTCTTTCGCGGCTTTGTTGGTAAACGTCACCGCCAGGATCGCATGGGGATCGACGCCAACCTCGGCGATCAAATACGCGATCCGGTGGGTCAGCACGCGCGTCTTGCCGGAGCCGGGCCCGGCCAGCACCAGCACCGGCCCGCCCAGGGCCTGAACCGCGCGCTGCTGCGGCTCGTTCAGCAATTGCAGCATCTGTGAAGCGCCTGTCATCGAGTCTCCTTTAGCAGTAGATCCAGCCCCTCAATTATGCCACAGGGAGACCAAGTGTGCTACACGAGGCGGAAAATGCGCGGAAGGTGCGAGGGAACAAGGGAACCAAGGAACAAAAGAACAAAAAGTACCAAAACCCCTTCTCCTGTAGCAACGGGAGAACAAAGAAGCAACAATAGTCTGATTTATTCCTTCGCCCAGAGGACACCCGCTTGTTCCTTTGTTTGCCCACAGGGCCTTACCTTCGGCGCCGCAGACCTTCGGCCAGCAGGTTGAAGCCCAGGATCGCCAGCGTGAAGGCGCTCAGCGGCTCTAGGAAAAGCCAGAGAAAATTACGCTGGCGCAGGCCACGCGCCAGCATCGCGCCCCACTCGGCATACAGCGGATCGCCGGCGATCACGCGAGTGCCTACGACATCCACAACGCCACCGCCAACGACGACGTTAAGAAAGCCCAGCTCGGCGATCAGTAGCAGCACCGCCGCAATCGCGTACGATCCTTCGACCAGCAGCAGATCGCGCAGATTGGGCAGAATATGCCGCCGCAGCACTGCGCCCTTGCCCAGCCCGATCGCGTAGGCCGACTCGACAAAGGGCGAGCCGCGCAGGCCCTGCACCGCCATCCGGCAGCGAACCGCAGTCTCGGCCCAGCCCGTGAAGCTTATCGCGAGCATAAACGGCACGATCGCGCCCTGCTGGCGAGTCAGGCGGTTGATCAGCAGAATCGGCACGAGCGCGAAGAACAGGCTCGGCACCGCCGACGACACGCCGACCAGCACATCTACCACCCGGCTCGTCCGGCTGTACCAGCCCGCAATCATCCCCAGCGCCGCGCCGATCACCAGCCGCAGCAGCGCCGCCACACAGCCGATCAGCAGTGTGTAGCGACTGCCGAAGAGCAGACGGCTCAGCATATCGCGCGCAGCCGTATCGCTGCCGAGGACCATGCCGGGCGTGCCGGGGGGATAGGGCACGGCCAGGATCTGACCGCCGGAAGAGATAATCATCGGCTCGAACGGGTCGTGCGGCGCGATCAGGGGCGCGAACAGCGCGCCAAAGATCAGAGCGCCCACCAGCAGCGCGCCAAAGATCAGCGGCGGATTCAGCTTCAGCGCGCGAAACCGGCGCGGCAACGACCATGTAGTAGCTGTGCTCATCGGGCGGCGGCCACCTCTCGCAGGCGCGGATCGGCGCGACGGAGCAGCACACGGCCCAGCGCATCGGTCAGCACAAAAAAGATCACAAACAGCACGGCCGCGCCCGCCGCGACCTCGGTCTCGGTCGCGCCGAAATTGCCGGTGTTGTTGATCTCCAGCATCTGACGGCCCAGCCCGCCCCAGCCCGACAGATAATCGACGATCACAAAGCCGCCGACGATCACACGCAGCATACCCAGCGCGCTGCCGAGCAGCGGTAGCCAGAGCGCGGGCAGCACATGCCGCCGCCACAGCGCAAAGCCGCCCAGCCCTTTCGATCGTGCCACGCGAATCCACTCCTGGCGCAGCACGTCCTCCTGAGCCACCTGGATCGCCCGGCTCATATAGGCGGCACCACGCAGCGCCAGTGCTCCCGCCGGCAGCACCAGATGATCGTCGAGACCATAGCCGTAGACCGAGGTCAGCCGCATGCCGGTGCGCAGCGTCAGCGTCGAAACCGCTTCCATCGACAGCAGCAGCAGCGCGAACGTGGGCAGCGAGAGCAGCAGCGTACTCAGACCAAACAACACCAATCGCAGCCAGCCGCCGCGCAGCGTTGCCAGGAGCGCGCCCCAGCCCAGGCCCAGCAGCAGGCCAATGCCAAGACTCACGCCC
>DASWTW010000442.1:0-35600 GCA_036401895.1 Herpetosiphonaceae bacterium
GGTACAGGTGCTGCCAGGCGTCGGGGTTTTGCACGAGGCAACTGGCTGAAGCTGTGCCAGTGATGAGAGGGAATCTGGTGACATCAGGTGCTGGTGAGCCAGGCATGACGGTGGAGGGGCGCGGGCGGAGCGGCGCAAGCCAGGCATCAATGTTTGACACAGGCTTGTCCAGTCGCTATAATATTATTCCTAGAAGCCGTCTGAGGACGGCTTCAGCATTGTTTGAAAGGCACTTAACCATGTCAGAGTTTCGCTTCAGCGTTTCACAGCTTTTGCAGGAGCCGATAGGGGCCACCCGGCAATATGAGCTTGACGATGCGCAACTCGCCGTGGATCAAGCATTGACCATGAAGCCGGTCAAGGGTCGAGTGCGCTTCACGCGTACGCCCAAAGGCATCTTAGCGGATGTCAAGGCTCAGGGAAATGTTGAGATTGAGTGTGGCCGATGTTTAACGCGATATGAGCATCCGCTAGCGTTTAAGTTCAGCGAGCAGTATTACCAGACTGTAGTCGTGAACACCGGCGCGCGACTGCCGGCGCCTGAAGAAGACGATCCGTTTCTCATCGACGAGACACATAAACTAGATCTCGAAGACGCGCTACGCGAGTATGCGCTGCTCAATATGCCAGCAGCACCTCGCTGTCGGGAAGATTGTAAAGGATTATGCCAGCAGTGCGGCAAAAACCTTAACGAAGATTCCTGTGACTGCGAGCCCGAACATATCGACGAGCGTTTCGCCGTGCTGAATAAGCTGCTCGGCGACGCCAGCCGAAATAACTAAGTTTTGTCCGCGCAGCGAGCTTCTCGTGGCGCGTCACGATTTTACTGTATTCGTCATTAATAAGGAGCGTTCGTTTCATGGGTGCTGTACCGAAGCGCAAAGTGTCGCGCCACCGCCGGGGCAATCGCCGCCGCCACCAGTATCTGACTCCGCCCGAGCTCGCAAAATGCCCGAATTGCGGTCAGCTGACCCGCGCCCACCGCGCCTGCACCGAGTGCGGCCAGTATCGCGGCCGGCAGGTTGTGGCAATCAACAGCGGCGAGGACGAAGAATAGTTCTCGGCTAACGTGAGTATGTTGTGTACAGGCTTCCTCAGATTGAGGGAGCCTGTTCTTGTTGATCGTGTATAATGCGCCTGCCTTCGCGATAGGTGAAGAGTCCTATTGGCTGCGGGCAGGAGCAAGTATGAAATATGCCGCGCTAACTGGTTGGGGCATGTACGTTCCCGAGCGCGTTCTTTCTAACGCCGATCTTGAGCGCATAGTCGATACCTCCGACGAGTGGATCGTTCAGCGCACCGGCATTCGTGAGCGCCGCATCGCCGGGCCGGGCGAAACATCCGCCACGATGGGCGTGCGCGCCGCGCGTCAGGCGCTGGATCGCGCCGGCGTCGATCCCGGCGATATTGATATTCTGGTGGTCGCCACGTCCACGCCGGATCAGTGGATGCCCTCGGCGGCCTGTGTGGTTCAGACCGAGCTTGGCGCGGTGCGCGCCGGCCCGATGGATGTGAACGCGGCCTGCTCGGGCTTTGCTTACGGCCTGGCGGTCGGCGCGCAGTTCGTGCGCTCGGGCGCGTCCAGGACCGTGCTGGTCGTCGGCACCGACACGCTGAGCCGCTTTCTGAACTATCAAGATCGCGGCACCTGCATTTTGTTCGGCGACGGCGCGGGCGCGGTGGTGCTTCAGGCCAGCGACGAGCCGACCGGCGTGCTGTCGATCGACCTGGGCGCGATTCCCGGCACCGGCGAGATGCTGGAGATTCCCGGCGGCGGCTCGGCGCATCCAGCCAGCGCGCAGACGCTCGCCGAGAATCTGCACTACATGACCATGCAGGGCCGCGAGGTCTTCAAGTACGCCGTGCGCGCGATGGGCGAGTCCACGCTCAAGGTGATCGCCGAGGCTGGACTGACGCCGGATCAGGTCGATCTGTTGATCCCGCATCAGGCCAACATCCGCATCATCGACGCGATGGCCAAGCGCCTGGAGCTGCCGCTGGATCAGGTCTTTGTCAACATCGATCGCTACGGCAACACCTCGGCGGCCTCGATCCCGATCGCGATGTGTGAGGCGCAGGAGGCGGGGCGGCTCAAGCGCGGCGATCATCTGGCGATCACGGCGTTTGGCGGCGGCCTGACCTGGGGATCGGCGCTGATCCGCTGGAGCGTCTAGGCACGCCTTGAAGCTGGCTGAGCCGGCGCTGGAACGCGTCATGCTGCGAGTAGGGAGCGTATGACAGAGCCGATCCTATCGTATGTGCAGATCGCGCCGCTGCTGGCCGCACGCAAAGCGGGACAGACGCAGGCGACCACCTCGCCGGATCTCGGCCTGAGCACGGTTGCTGTCGGGCTGGAAGTGGAGGGCGCGCGCTTTCCCGGCGGCGAGCTGCTGGCCTGGGACGATGCCGAAGCGATCCTCGACGAGGAAAACAAATGCTTTGTGCTGCGCGACGACACGATCGACGAGATTCGCGTCTTTTCCGAGCATACGCACTGGGTGCGCAGCCTGATGCCGACGACCGGCGCGCCGACGATGCTGGTCTCGGGCACGCCCATGCACCGCATCAAAGGCATCGATCCGCACGCCGACACGCTGCGCAAGGTCAAAACCATTGCGCCGATGATGGGCCGCGTGCTGGATACCGCGACCGGGCTGGGCTATACTGCGATCGAGGCGGCCAAAACCGCCAGCGAAGTCGTAACGATCGAGCTTGATCCGGCGGGCCTGGAGATCGCGCGGCTGAATCCGTGGTCGCGGCAGCTCTTCAGCGATCGCAAGATCGTGCAGCTGATCGGCGATGCGTTCGATGTCGTGGAAGGCTTCGAGGACGAGTCGTTCTCGCGGATCGTGCACGATCCGCCGATGTTTAGCCTGGCGGGTCATCTTTACGGCGGCGAGTTTTACCGCCAGCTGTTTCGGATTCTGAAGCGCAAGGGTCGCCTGTTCCACTACATCGGCGATCTGGAAAGCACGTCGGGGCGCAACATTGTGCGCGGCGTGATCCGTCGCCTGCAAGAGTCCGGCTTTACCCGCGTGGTACGCCATCCCGAAGCGTTTGGCGTCGTTGCACTGAAATAAACAAAGGAGAACGTTGAATGACGACAGCCTGGGTGTTTCCTGGCCAGGGCTCGCAAGCGGTCGGGATGGGCCGCGATGTGTACGATCGGTTTGCGGTGGCGCGCGAGGTTTTCGACGAGGCGGATGCAGTCTTGGGCTTTGGGCTTTCCGCCTTGTGCTTCGAAGGTCCGTCCGAGGATCTGATGCTGACGGAGAATGCGCAGCCCGCGCTGCTGACGACGAGCACGGCGCTGCTGGCGGTGGCACGCGAGATCGCCGGATCGGAGATTACGCCCACGTTTCTAGCCGGGCACTCGCTCGGCGAGTACAGCGCGCTGGTAGCCTCAGGCGCGCTGAGCTTCGGCGATGCGCTGCGGCTGGTGCGGCGGCGCGGCGAGCTGATGGCGGAAACGCCCGACGGCACGATGGCGGCGGTGATGGGCCTGGATCTGCCGGTGCTCCAATCGGTGTGCGCCGATGCCAGCGCGGCCGGGCCGGTCGTCGTGGCCACGGAGAACTCTCCGGCGCAGTACGCGATCAGCGGCAGCGTCGCGGGCGTCGAGCAGGCGCTGGTGCTGGCCAAGCAGCAGGGCGCCAAGCGCGCGGTGCGGCTGAATGTGTCGGTGGCGCTGCACTCGCCGCTGATGGCAAGCGCGGCACGAGCCTTCGCGCCGGTGGTCGGGGCGATCGAGTGCATCAACGCTCCACGGTGGCCGGTGATTGCGAACGCGACCGCCGCACCGCTGACCAGGCCGGATGAGATTCGCGTCGAGCTGGTGGAGCAAGTCACCTCGCCGGTGCGCTGGATCGCCTCGGTGCAGCGAATGGTCGCGGCCGGCGTGACGCGCTTTGTCGAGATCGGCCACGGCAACGTCTTGACCGGCCTGATCAAACGGATTGTGCCCGGCCTGGAGCTGATCAACATCAACTCCGCCGCCGCGATCGAGCAGATGGTCGCGCGTGAGCGGCAGAGATAGGATCGCTCTGTGATTCGCCAAGGCTGGTTTCGAGCCGGAGATGCTGCTCAGACTGCCGTCGCCGAGCGCACGGCCGCGCGCGCGGAATGTGATCGCGGGCCGCTGGTCGGGCGCTGCTTCGAGTGGGGCACGCTCGTGCTCGCCGCGCTGATCGTGGCCTCCGTGCTGGTGGATGCGCTGCGTCTGACGCTCACGCCGCTTGCGGTTGTCGTCGCGGCAGTGGTGCTGCTGGCGCCGCTGGTCTATCTGGCGACCCGTAGCCGCGAGCGCTCCGCATGGTGGCGTGGTGATCTGTGGAGCGATCTGGCGCTGCTTGGCGTCGCGGCTGTGATCGCCTGGCAAGCACTGGCTCCGGCCTGGCCCTCGCTGCTGCCGATCGGCGACTCGCCGGACTCGGTGCATCACACGGCGCTGGCGAATTATATTTTGGCGCAGCAGCATCTGGTGCGCGATCCCGAGGCCGTCAGCAAGCTTTTGATCGAGATGGCCGACTATCCGCCCGGATTTGCCGCGCTGACCGCGATCGCCGCCCAGGTAGCTGGCGTGTCGCCGGTGCGCGTGATCTATCCGCTGGCGACGCTGGCTGTGATCGCCGGTGTAGTCGGCTGCGCGCTGCTGATCATGTCGACCGTGCCGCGCTCGGTGCGTCCGCTGGCGGGTCTGGCGGCGCTGCTGGTGCTGCCGATGGCTGACTACGTGGTCGGTGCGGTCGCGGATCAAAACTATTATCCGCAGATGCTGGCGCAGTGGCTGCTGGTCGCGATCGGCTATGTGGCGACGCAGCACCGTGACGAGCAGCGGCTGCCGCGATTGGCGCTGCTCCTGCTCGCGCTGCTGGTGGTCTACACAACCTGGCTGCCGGTCGCGCTGCTGGCGCTCACGCTGACGCTGCTGCTGCGCCGGGTCTCGTGGTCGCGGCGGCTGGCTCCCATGGCGGCGCTGCTCCTGCCGATCGGTCTGCTGGCGCTGGCCTACAGCTGGTCGCGAGCCGGCACCGGCAACTCGGTGATCTTGCATGAAGGCAGCACGATCCGCGATCCGCTGGCGATAACCGGCGTGGCGATTCCGCTGCTGGCGCTGGCCGGTCTGCTGGCGGCCTGGCGCGACTCTCGTCGGCTGCCGGGGCTGTGGCTGATTCTGGCGGCGGCGGCGCAGATCGCTGGATTGTGGCTGCTCTGGCAGCGCGGCCAGATCGCGGGCTACATCTACTATAAAAGCTATTATCTGCTGGCGCTGCTGCTGGTCGTGCCGATCGGCTGGCTGCTGGCGGATGCGCTGGCCGCGCTGCTGAGGCGCTGGCGTGGCGCGCGGCGGCCCTGGACGGTACTTCAGCCGCTGGCGGTGATCGCGGCGCTGGCTGGCACGCTGCTGCTGCCGCTGCTGTCCTCCACGACGAAGGCGGAGGCGCATCCGATCTCGCCGGCGCTGCTGAATGCCGCCGCCTGGATTCGGGACAACGGCGCGCCCAACAGTGTGTCGTACGCGCTGCACCAGCCGGGCCTGCCGGCCTACTGGGTACATGTCGGTGTGCTGGGGCAGCCGCGCACCGAGGCGGCTCACGCGCTGCTGACGCGACCATCGTCGAACTATTTCGAGTGGTATTTTCACCCGGCGTCGACGCGCTTCTTGCTGCTGGAGCAGCCGGCGCCGCCCGAGCCCAACGCCGGCCTTGCGGTTCGCTTCGGGAATGAGTGCTGCGTGGTGCTGGAAAAGAATGACAGCTACGCAGCCGCGATGCAGGATCTGCGTCCGCTCTCGGTAAGCTTCTCGGCCACGTTCAAGGATGGACGGCAGCAGGTCGATCTTGAGATCTTCGACGCGCTAGATCAGCCGGATCTGCGCGCGCGGCTGGTGCTGGAAGGAGCCGGGCAGCAGCTCGCCGCCTATACGATCGATGTGCCGCAGCGCTCCGGTCGCATGCAGTATCTCGGCTTTGCCTTCGATCCGCAGACGCTGGCGGCGACCGGCTATATGAACACCGAGCCCGGCCTTGAGTGGCCGGCGGCGAGCGCTCCGGTGCCGCCCGATTATCGTGTGCGCTTGCAGCTGCTGAAAGGCGACGACGTTGTGCGCGAGACCGAGATCGCGGCCTGCTGTGTCGCGCCCGATGTGTGGCAGCCGGCGGTAGTTCAGCCGCACGGGGCCTGGACCTATTTCCGCCCGCCGCAGAGCGTGGCCGCGCCGACTCGCGATCAAACGCTGGGCCAGGAGATTCGCCTGATCGACGCGCAGATTGTGCAGGCGCAGCTTCAGCCCGGCCAGACGCTCGATCTGCGGCTGCGCTGGCAGGCCCGAGAAACGATCACGCGGCGCTACACGACGTTTGTCCAGCTGATCGCCGCCGATGGTGGCGCGGCGTTCAGCCTCGAGGGCGAGCCTAACAGCGGCGGCTCGCCGACCTGGCGCTGGCAAGCTGGCGATCTGATCGCCGATGCCTGGCAGCTCAAGCTGCCAGAGAACTTGCAGCCGGCAACCTACCAGGTCGTCGTCGGCATGTACGATCCCGCAACTGGAAAGCGGCTCGAAGCCTGGCAGCAAAGCCCGTCAGTCGAGCGCTTCTGGGTCGATGCGCTGCCGCTGGGCAGTGTCGAGGTGCGGCCATGACGCTACCACGCTTGCCGCTTGAAGAGCAGGTCGCGATCGTCACGGGAGCATCGCGCGGCATCGGTCGGGCGATCGCGCTGGCGCTCAGCGAGGCCGGGGCGCGTGTGGTGGTGAACTACCAGCACAACATCAACGGCGCGGCCGAGGTTGCCGGGCTGATCAGTGGGCGCGGTGGTGCGGCG
This sequence comes from Herpetosiphonaceae bacterium, assembly GCA_036401895.1. Classification (GTDB taxonomy): domain Bacteria; phylum Chloroflexota; class Chloroflexia; order Chloroflexales; family Kallotenuaceae; genus LB3-1. The sequence goes on from DASWTW010000442.1 coordinate 6,823, forward strand.
CTGACTCACGGCGCTGATGTGTGTGTGCCCGCCGAGGTGCAGCAGATGGTCGACGCGGCCATGAGCCGCTGGGGCCGAATCGATATTCTGGTCAACAACGCGGGCGTGACTCGCGATGCGCCGTTTGTGCGTATGCGCGACCAGCAGTGGGACGATGTGATCGAGATCGATCTGACCTCGGCGTTTGTCTGCGTGCAGGCGGTGCTGCCGGTGATGGAGCAGCGGCGCTACGGCCGGATCGTCAATGTCTCGTCGCTGGCCGGTCTGGCCGGCAACATCGGCCAGGTCAACTACGCGGCGGCCAAGGCGGGGCTGATCGCGCTGACCAAGGAGTTGGCCCGCGAGCTGGCGCCGTGTGGAATCACCGTCAACGCGGTCGCTCCCGGCTACATCGAGACCGATATGATCGAGCAGGTGCCGGAGCGCCAGCTCCAGTGGGCGCTCAACGCGATTCCGCTCGGCCGCTTCGGCAGCCCCGAGGAAGTCGGCTCGGCGGTGCGCTTTCTCACGCTGCCGGAGGCGTCGTATATCACCGGGCATACGCTGGTCGTCGACGGTGGCTGGGTGATGCCGTGAGACGAAAGAACAAACGAACAAACGAACAAGAGAACAAACGGAGAACCTAGAACCTAGAACCAAGAACCTAACGAAAGGTTCGGGGAAAGGGGTTGAGGGATGAGAGCCTGTTCTTCCTCCTCGCCTATGGCAATGGGAGAGGGGGACGCAGGGGGTGAGGGCCTGATAACGATCGGGGAAGAACGGAGTCTATGGATTTTTCGGATCAAGTGGTGGTTGTCACAGGTGGATCACGCGGTATCGGCGCGGCGATCGTGCGGACGCTGGCGGCGCGTGGTGCGCGGGTGCTCTTCTGCTACCGTGAGCGAGCCGATGCGGCGCAGGCAGTGCTGGAATCGTGCGCCAATCTGAGCGGCGAGGTCGATGCTCAGCAGGCCGATGTGCGCGACAAAGATCAGGTTGCCGCGCTGCTCGGCGCCGCCGTCGCGCGCTGGGGCAAGCTCGACGTGCTGATCAACAACGCGGCGATCCTGCGCAACGGCCTGACCCGCGACATGGATCTGACAGCCTGGCATGACGTGATCAACACCGATCTGAGCAGCGTCTATCTGACCTGTAAGGCCGCACTCAAGCCGATGATGAAGGCGCGCTACGGGCGAATCGTTAACGTGGCCGGGCTACAGGGCAAGGCCGGCGGCTACGCGCAGCCGAACTACGCGGCGGCTGCCGGTGGTATTCTTGGTCTGACCCGCGCGCTGGCGCGTGAGGTCGCGCCGTGGAGCATTACCGTGAACGCCGTCGCGCCGGGCTTGATCGCGACCGACATGCTGCAAGAGCAACCGCCCGAGCTTCAGGTGATGGGCATCGAGATTGCGGCGCAGCGCCGGGTGGGCACGCCCGAGGAGGTCGCCTACGCCGTGGCGTTTCTGGCCGCGCCGGGAGCATCGTTTATCACCGGTCAAACGCTGGTCGTCGACGGCGGCTGGACGATGACGTGAGACGAAAGAACAAACGAACCAAAGAACAAGAGAACAAAAGACAGCCGGAACGTTTGTTCCTTTGTTTCCTTGTTCCTTTGTTTGCCCGAAGGGCGGGGATGAGGACCTTTAGACATGACTGACTGGAAAATTCGCTACGATCAGCACTTTACGCTGTCGCCGATGACGCCGTGGGTGCACAAGCGCCTTGACGACGGAGAGAGTGGGCCGGCAATCTACGATCCGCCGCGTCCGCTGCCGATTCCCGGCAAAGGCTACGCCACGTTTACCATCACCATCGAGCGCTTTCCCTTCACCTTTGCATCGCTGCACGAGCTTGACGAGGCGATTCGCGTGCTGGAGCAGGAAACGCTGCCGCAGGTTGAGAGCAAGCCCAAAAAACAACTGCCGGTGTATCGCAAGCTCGATCCGCACGGCGCGAAAACCAAACATTGGGTGCAGCGTATCCCAAAAGGGATGCAGAGCTGGGCCAAGCGGCGTAAAATAGCTTTTGAGCTGAAGCAGGGCCGCACGGCGATCAAAAAGGCGCTGGGTCCGGCAAACGTTGCGCGCAGCTACGGACAGGCCGAGACAGCGCCATCAAGCAAGGAGCAACCATAATTCCTATGCAGATCGATCTTTCCAACAAAGTGGCCCTCGTCACGGGAGCGTCACGCGGCATCGGTCGGGCGATTGCGCTGGAGCTGGCAGCCAGCGGCGCGCGCGTTGTCGTCAACTATCGCAGCCAGCAGCAGGAGGCCGACGCAGTTATCGCCGCGATCGAGCAGGCCGGCGGGACCGCAGCCGCCGTTCAGGCCGATGTTGCGCAGACCGCCGACGTTGAGCGGCTGATCAAAACAACGCAGGAAACCTACGGCGGCCTCGACATCCTGATCAATAACGCCGGCATCACCCGCGATAATCTGCTGCTGCGCATGAAAGACGACGAGTGGGACGCCGTGCTCTCCACCAATCTGCGCTCGGTCTACCAGCTGACTAAAGCAGTGCTGCGGCCGATGATGAAGGCGCGCTGGGGCCGGATCATCACCATCACCTCGGTTGTGGGACTGACCGGCAACGCGGGCCAGGCCAACTATGCGGCAGCCAAAGCCGGCCTGATCGGCTTTACCAAATCCGTCGCCCGCGAGATGGCCTCGCGCGGCATTACCGCCAACGCCGTGGCGCCCGGCTATGTCGAGACCGCGATCACCGACGTGCTGTCGGACGAGATCAAAGCCACGGCGCTGGCCAACATTCCCGCCGGTCGTCTCGGTCAGCCCGAGGATATTTCCAAAGCCGTGGTGTTTCTCGCCTCCGATGCGGCCGCGTACATCACCGGCCAGACTCTCGCCATCGATGGCGGCATGACCATGTATTAATGGCGCTCGGACGCGAATCGCCTGTGGATTCGTGCTGCGAAGCCTCACCCTCCTTATGTATGCTTGAAAAAGTCTTGATCGCCAATCGTGGAGAGATCGCGGTGCGCATAGTGCGCGCGTGCCACGAATTAGGAATTCGCACGGTCGTCGCCTACTCGGAGGCCGATCGCGACTCGCTGGCCGTTCGGCTGTCGGATGAGGCCGTGTGTATCGGGCCGCCGCCGCCGAGCAAAAGCTACCTGAGCGCTCCGGCGCTGATCAGCGCGGCGCTGATCTCGGGCTGTGACTCGGTCCATCCCGGCTACGGCTTTTTGTCGGAAAATCCCTACTTCGCCGAGATCGTGAAGCAGTGCCAGCTAACGTTTATCGGCCCCGAGCCGGATGTGATCGCGATCATGGGCGATAAAGCCGCCGCCCGTGCCGCCATGCGCGACGCCGGCCTGCCCGTGATGCCAGGCTCCGAGCAGACGCTGAATACCGTCGACGAGGCGCGCGACCTGGCGCAGGCGATGGGCTATCCGGTGCTGCTCAAAGCGGCGGCCGGCGGCGGCGGTCGCGGTATGCGCATCGTGCAGGTCGAGGCCGAGCTGGCGCGGGCCTTCGCGACGGCCAAAGCCGAGGCCGAGGCCGCCTTCGGCAGCGGCGCGCTCTACCTGGAAAAATTCTTGCCCGTGGCGCGCCACATCGAGATCCAGGTATTGGGTGATAACTACGGCAACGTGATTCATCTCGGCGAGCGCGAGTGCTCGATCCAGCGGCGGCACCAGAAGTTGGTCGAAGAGTCGCCGTCGCCGGTGGTAGACGCGGATCTGCGCAAACGTATGGGCGATGCCGCCGTGGCCGGAGCCAAAGCGATCAACTATACCGGCGCGGGCACGATGGAGTTTTTGATGGACCCCGAGGGGAACTTCTACTTCATCGAGATGAACACCCGCATCCAGGTCGAGCATCCCGTGACGGAGCTGGTTACCGGCATCGATCTGGTGAAATGGCAGCTGCGCATCGCGGCCGGCGAGCGGTTGACACTCCAACAAGCTGACGTTAGAATGACCGGGCATGCGATAGAGTGCCGCGTTAATGCGGAAGATCCGGGGCGCGATTTCATGCCGCAGGCCGGAGAAGTTGAGCTTTTCTTGCCGCCGGGCGGTCCTGGCGTACGGATCGACTCGCATCTGTATTCGAGCTATACCATCCCGGCCAACTACGACTCGCTGCTTGCCAAGATCATCGTCTGGGCCGACAATCGGGCCGACGCGATCGCGCGCATGCGGCGGGCGCTCGACGAGTGTATTATCACCGGCATCAAGACCACGATCCCGTTCCAACACGCGCTGATGGACGACGATCGCTACCGCAGCGGCGATGTTTCAACGGGCTATCTGGGCGAGTTTATCCAGCGCTATCGTCAGTGACCACTGCGTCAGGTGGAAGCTGCGCCGCGCTATAGAACGATAGGATCTCGAACATGGCTGTACCGAACGGAACTGTAACGATGTCGCCTGTTGCGTTGATCGGCATTATCAGTCGCACGGCACAGGATGTGCAAGGCGTAGCCCGTATGGGTACGGTACCGCCATCCCGCGTCGGGCAGCTGCTCACAGGTAGCCAGACCCGCGACGGCGTGCTGGTGCGTGTGGACGGCGCGGTCAGCGCCGACGTGTATCTGATCGCGCACAACGACGCCAATCTGCTGGATCTTGGCCAGCAGGTCCAGGCGGCCGTGGCCCATGCGATCCGTGAGATGGTGGGCATGGATGTTCGTGAAGTAAACGTGTATATTCAGGACGTGGAGGCAGCGCGTGGCTAATGTGCGTCATCGGGCGCGCATTGCGGCGATGCAGGTGCTCTTTGAGCTGGACATCACCGATCATCCGCTTGAGCCGGTTTTACAGCGGCGCTTAGACGACGAGGCACTGCCCGGCGACGCCGCTGAGTTTGCGCAGCGCATCGCGCGGGGCGCGTGGGACCGGCAAAGCTTTCTTGACACCGTGATCGAGCAGGCTGCGCCAAACTGGCCGATCTATCAGATGCCGGCGATCGAAAAGGCGATCCTGCGCCTGGCGATTTGGGAGCTGCTGCTGAACGATCAAGATCCTGCTCCCGCCAAGGCGGTGATCAACGAGGCCGTTGAGCTGGCAAAACATTTTGGTGGCGACAATTCCAGTCGCTTTGTCAATGGTGTGTTAGGCACTGTTGTTAGCCAACGGCAGGGCTGAGCATAATCGAACTATTTACGCCACGGGGCGCACACAAGGAGATTCCACATGGAAGAACGATTGAAGAAGCTGATTGCGGAACAGCTTGGTGTCGATGAGAAGCGCGTCGTTCCCAGCGCGTCGTTCACCGATGATCTGGAGGCCGATTCGCTGGATCTGGTTGAGCTGATCATGTCGCTGGAAGAAGAGTTCAACGTTGAGATCCCCGATGCTGACGCCGAGAAGATCGTCACCGTCGGCGATGCGCTGAAGTATCTGCGCGACCACACAGACTAAGGCACGAGCTTGAGTATAGATGACGCCGCGCATGTGCGCGGCGTTCTCTTTCTTTAGGCAGATCGGTAACGTGGTTGCAGAGCGGAGTCCTCGCGAAACCGGTGCAACTGGATCGGCGGCTGGCGACGTACGTTAAGCGCCTGGTACTTCCGGCAGAAAGGCGCGAGTTTTTCTGCGCGGTTGTTTAAGGATCGCTTGACCTTTTTGTGGTAGCATTGAGTCTATGTTTGGCATTGGCTTTACAGAACTGATCATTATCCTGATCGTCGCGCTGCTGGTGGTTGGTCCCGAGCGTCTGCCTGAGATGGCGCGTCAGCTCGGCACGATCGTGCGCGACCTGCGGCGGATGTACAACAATCTGCGCTCCGATCTGGGGCCGGAGTTCGACGAGATCGAGCAGGGCATTCGCGATCTGCGCTCGCTCAATCCACGCGAGCAGGTGCGCAACTATGGCCGCTCGCTGCTTGACGATCTCAGCAAGGACGCGCCCGAGATCAATGAGGCCAAAGATCTGGCCTACAGCTCACGCGCGGACCTGGAGGCCGCTAGCCGGCAGCTGCTGCGCGACGATCTGCTCGATCGGCCGCTGCGCGATACGCTGCGCTCCGAGGAGACCAGCCCGCCCGCGAGCGAGACGACCAGCAGCCCAGAAACGGCGACCAGCGGCGACACACGCGCGGACCGAACGTCACATGCCACGGCTGCCAATGGCTCGGCCCCGATTGAGACGACCGGTCATTTCGAATAGTTGTGAGTAGAGATTCATGCAAAGCGCTCAAACACCGCGCCTGCCCGTAAGCTCCGACGAAGAGCCCGGGATGATGACCTGGCTCGATCATCTGCGTGAGCTGCGCAACCGGCTAGTCAAAAGCTCGCTCGCGGTTGTGCTCGGCCTGCTGCTGGGATTTTTTGCCGTCACCTACGATAACTACGCGCTGATCGAGATCATTAAAGTGTGGCAGACGCCCGAGGGAACGGTTTTGCAGGCTGTCGCGCCCGCCGAGGTCTTTACCAACGCTATCCGCGTCGCGCTGGCGATCGGAATCGCGCTGGCGATGCCGGTGATCGTGTATCAGCTGCTGGCCTTCATCGTGCCGGGCCTGACCTCCCGTGAGCGGCAGATTATTTTCTTGATGCTGCCGTTCATCACAATCTGCTTTCTGGCCGGGCTGGCCTTCGGCTGGTTCGTGACGGTGCCGGCAGCGCTGCGCTTCCTGCTGGCTCAGGGCCTGGGCACGATCGAGATCAAGCCGACCGTGGAGTCGTTTTTGTCGCTGTTTACGCGGCTGATCCTGCTCAACGGTGTGCTCTTCGAGATGCCGGTGATCGTCTACTCGCTGATCTGGCTGGGCGCGGTGCAGCGTAAAACCCTGGCCAAATATCGCCGCTACGCCGTGCTGGCGATCGTGCTGATCGCGGCGATCGTGACGCCGACCAGCGATCCGGTCAATCTTGCGCTCGTGGCGGTGCCGATGTATATGCTGTATGAGCTGGGCTTGCTGCTGGCGCTGATGGCGCCGCGCAAAAAAACCATCGTCGCGGGGAGCTGAGCACGGCCCGTTCTGTTGCGGCAGATAATTGATGGTTAACGTTTGTAGGGACGTATTGCAATACGTCCCTACATGTTTTTGTTGTAATAGTTATTGTCGGTGTGGTTTATTGTGCGGTGGTTCTAGCCGTATGCTTGATCGCAGCTCGGAATCCCACCGGCGCAACGGCTACATCCGTCTCAGCGCCACGGTTTTCCAGCTCCACGACGATCAGCTCGCCGCTGGTGTCGCCTTCATAAACCCAGAAGAACGACTCGGAGTCGTCGGCGACCTCATACACGATCGTTCCTTCGAGCTCGGCTCCAGCGGCCAGCTCATCGCTCAGGATGGCGGCGTTGCTCAGCGAGAAAACACAGCAGTTATAGGTGTAGTCGTACTCATCCTGAACCCAACTCCACGGCCCGATCTCTTCCAGCGAGACCGACTGCGTACCGACGTTCTTGATCCGCAGATCTACCGCCAGAAATTGATAATATTCCTCGGGCTCGACGCCATCCTCGCCGTTGATTACCCGCGCATCCGTCACCGAGATCTCCAGATCGCCGACGCGCTGCGCCGTTCCGATCGGGATTGCCGCGCTGACATCGGCGGCTTCACCGCTGGGCAGCTCGAACTGCGAGCCTTCGTTGTTGAGACCGTCTTCGATCTCAGTGAAGGCGCTGTTGATCGGCTCGCCCAGCGCGTTGAGAACGGTGAAGAGCCCAATGCCGATGCAGAGCAGCGAGCAGGCACCGACCAGACCGATCGAGCCCAGGATGATCCAGAGCGTGCGGTTGGAGCTGCCCTTTGGTTGATCCGTCGGTGCGGGGGGAGGCATGTACGACACGTTAGTTTCCTTCGCTTATGGTTCGCCGCTCGACGCCGGCGACCACATTCATCAGGTACGAGACGCGAATCGGGTCGCCCGGCTGCGGCTCGGCATAGATCGACTCGGCGCTGACTCGCGCGCGCCGCAGCTCGCCCGGGCTGGCCAGATGCTCAAAGATGAGATCGTAGAAATGGGTACCATGCAGGTCCACACGCTGCGCCTGGTGAAGCGTCGCGTCGTGCGTGCCGATAAGCATACTTGTTTTGCCTTTCCGAATCAATCATCTGCGCTTGGTCACAGAGTCCTGAAGATCATACGTGGCTTGTACTATTCTGGTTACTTGCTATTGTAGCTGAACTCAACGATCGACGCTGGTAGTGGCATATATCCTGCCGATCTCGGAGTCAGCCGTCGTTTGGATCGCATGCTACAATGAGCGGGAGCCCCGTTGCCTCTGTTCACTCAAATAGTCCTGTGTCTGAGGTGCTGCCAGAGTATGCCAAAGAAACACAAACGTAAAATCATCGACCGCGATGAGTTTCCCAAACTGCCGCCGATGGGCGCGGATCGCTATCTCAACCGTGAGCTGAGCTGGCTTCAGTTCAACCGCCGGGTGCTGGGCGAGGCGCTTGATACGCGGCAGCCGCTGCTGGAGCGGGTCAAGTTTCTTTCGATCTTCTCGTCGAACCTTGACGAGTTTTTTATGGTTCGCGTGGCGGGTATTCGCCAGCAGATCGACGCGGGCGTGATCGAGCCGTCGCCGGATGGGCTGTCGCCGCTGGATCAGATGTCGCAGATCAAGCCGGTCGTCGACGAGCTTACCGAGCTTCAGCGCCGCTGCTGGGCCGACGAGGTGCTACCCCGGCTGCGGGCGCACGGGATCACGGTGTGTGACTACGCCGAGCTGAACGCGGACCAGCGTCAGGCCGTGCGCGATCTCTTCTACGACGAGATCTTTCCGGTGCTGACGCCGCTGGCCTTCGATCCGGGCCATCCCTTCCCGCATATCTCGAATCTCAGCCTCAGCCTGGCGGTCGTCGTCAACGATCCACGGCACGGCGAGCGCTTTGCGCGCGTGAAGGTGCCCGAGGTGCTGCCCCGGCTGATGCGCGTGCCCGCCGAGAACGGCCAGCAGGTCTATGTCTGGCTGGAGCAGGTGATCGCGGCGCATGTAGGCTCGCTCTTTCCCGGCATGCAGGTTCCTGAGACCTATCCCTTCCGCGTAACGCGCAACGGCGATGTCGATCTGCAAGAGGAAGAGGCGGCGGATCTGCTGCGGACGATCGAGCATGGCCTGCGGCTGCGCCAGTTTGGCCGCGTGGTGCGGCTGGCGGTCGATCGGTCGATCCCGCAGCGCATTCTGGCTATTCTGCTGGAAAATCTGGAGGTCGCGCCGGGCGATGTGTACCACATGGACGGGCCGCTGGGCATGTCCGAGCTGATGGAGTTGTACAGCCTCGACCGGCCGGATCTCAAATATCCGCCGTTTATCCCGCGCGTGCCGGAGATTCTGGAGGAGGCCAGCGATCCGTTTGGCGTGATCCAGGCCGGCGACGTGCTGCTGCATCATCCCTACGACTCGTTCATGCCGGTCGTGGATTTTATCAGCGCGGCGGCGGAAGATCCGCAGGTGCTCGCGATCAAGCAGACGCTCTACCGTGTGGGCCGCAACACGCCGATGGTGGAGGCGCTGATCCGCGCCCGTGAGAACGGCAAGCAGGTGACGGTGCTGGTCGAGCTAAAGGCGCGCTTCGACGAAGAAAAGAATATCGAGTGGGCCAAGCAGCTGGAGGCCGTCGGCGTGCATGTGGTGTATGGCCTGCTGGGCTTGAAAACCCACTGTAAGGCCGCGCTGATCGTGCGCAAAGAGCGCGACGGCATTCGGCGCTACGTGCATCTCAGCACCGGCAACTATAACGTCACGACCGCGCACCTCTACACCGACATCGGCATCCTGACCGCCGATCCCGATATTGGCGCGGACGCCTCGGATCTTTTCAACTACCTGACCGGCTACTCAGCGCAGCGCACCTACCGCAAGTTTTTTGTCGCGCCGATCAATATGCGCCAGGCGATCATTGCCTTGATCGAGCGTGAGATGCAGCATCACCGGACGAGCGGCAACGGCTGTCTGATTTTCAAAATGAATACGCTGACCGATCCGCAGTCGATCGAGCTGCTCTACCAGGCCAGCTCTGCCGGCGTGCAGATCGATCTGATCGTGCGCGGTGTGTGCTGTCTGCGGCCCGGCGTTCCCGGTCTCTCGGAGAATATCCGCGTCCGGTCGATCGTGGGGCGCTTCCTGGAGCACAGTCGCGTGTATTACTTCGGCAACGGCGGCCAGGAGGAAGTGTATCTCACCTCGGCGGATCTGATGAGCCGCAACCTGGACCGGCGTGTCGAGGTGATGTTTCCAGTGCAGTCCGCTCATCTGGTGCAGCATCTGCGCGATCAGGTGCTGCAAGGTTACCTGCGCGATACCGTCAAGGCGCAGGTTCTCCTGCCTGACGGCTCGTATGCTCACCCAAACAGCGTTGACGCGCCCTTCGATGCGCAGGCCTGGCTGCTCCAGCCGCCGGCTCAGGACGCTCCGGTCGCGCTCGATCTGCCGGCCAAGGTCCAATCATGATCAACCGCTCCGGGCCTGCTCAGATTGAGTAGGTTCGGAGCGGCTATTTAGCTTGCTAGACAGCATCTTGCTGAAGCCGAGCGTTTGTCGGGCATGTGCTCAACGAACGTCGAGCTGTACCGTCACGTTGTCGCCTTCCGCAAGCGTCTCGGCTTTGCGAACACTCGCTTTGATCGGCACAATGTAGCGATTATCTTTGGGCCACAAGGAGGTCGTCCACTCGCTGTGGCCGATGCGAACCTGGACCGGGATCATGCCCCAGCCATAGGTCACCATGCCTGATATGGCTTTCAGCTCGCGGCATTGCTCCTCGGGAACGGTCACGAAGTACCACGGGGCGGGGCCTTTCCAGAACCAGATTTTGCCGTTGAACTCGATATTCATAGCCACAGTATAGCAAATGCCCAACGTGGTGTCGGCACTGCGATGAGGCTGTTATCAACAGCTGGGCCGTGAGCGAGCTGCGATCGTATCAGATTGAGCAGCCAAACCTCAGCGCAATGTAATCTTTTGGCTATGGCGTGATACTGCGCTTTTCGTTACATTCATCTTGTTGAAACCACTAGCGTAGGAGTTTCTTTGTGCCCCGCTACTCATCGTTGTATCTTGGCCTGCTGCTGCTTGCGATCGGCCTGTTGCAGGTCGTGCCCGCACCCGCGATAGCGCATCCAACCGAGCAGACAGATCATCACGAACATCACTCCGTCCCTTATCCGTACCCGCATGTGCATAGTCTGGTCCGCGATCCGGCAGACGATCGCCACATTTTCGCGCTGGGCAATCCCGACGCCTACGAAAGCTTCGACGGCGGCCAGACCTGGCAGGCGCGCGGCAGCGGTGTGCCTACAGCGCACTACGCCCGGCTGATCTTCGAGCCGGTCAGCCGTCACCTCTGGTCGTACACGCCGGGTATCGCCGGGTTTCATCGCTCGACGGACAGCGGCTGGACCTGGCCGATGCTGACCGAGTTTTTGCTGCGCGATGTGGTCGCCCGCAGCGTCGACGGCTCGCCGCAGCTCCTGGCGATTGCTCACGATCTGCGCTTTGTGGTCTCCGACGATGGCGGCGCGACCTGGAATGAGCGCGCTGTGCCCTGGGGCCTCGCCGGCGATGCGCGCTTGATGCAGCTATCCAGTCCTGAGACGTTGATCGTGGTGGCGGGCGGCGCGACCTACCGCAGTGCCGACGGCGGCGTGAGCTGGGAGCAGTACGCGAGCTGGCCGCAGGATCTGACGCCGGTGCGCCTCTTCGTCTCCGCCGACCGCCACGAGGTTTATGCGATCGCTCATCGCGGTGTGTTCGATCCGCGTCCGGTCGGCAACACGCTGCTGCGCTCACGTGACGAGGGCCGTAGCTGGGAAGCGGCGGGTGTGAGCGATACCTGGGCTGCCGTTGGCGCGCGCGGGGATCGTGTGGTGGCGGCCTCCTGGCGCGGCGATGTGTGGTATCACGACGGCGGCGATTGGCAGAGCTCGGATGCGTGGAAGCGCTGGCCGCTGGCGCTGGTCCAGCCGCTGCATCTGCGCGAGGACGTGAATCCTACGCCAACGGTCACCGATCTGCTGCCGGGGCCACAGGGCGATCTGGTTGCCAGCACCGTGCTGGGCATGTATCGCTCGGAGCGAGCCGGCCTGCCGCTTGAGCTGCGCAGTCGCGGCCTGCTGCCCACCGCCGCGCTGCTGACGGCTCCGATCGACCGTGCGATGGTGCCCGAGGGCAGCCACTTCTTTCCGCAGACCGGCCACGCGCTGGCGGCTCCGTTCCTGGCAGGCTGGGAGCGTCTCGGCGGCCTGCGAACGCTCGGCTATCCGCTGACCGAGCCGTATCTGGAGCGTAACGTCGAGACGGGCATCGATCAGCGCGTGCAGCTTTTCGAGCGTGGACGTCTGGAAGAAGCGTCCGACGGCACGGTGATGGCCGCGCGGCTGGTCGTGGAAACGCTGCCGATTCAGCCGGCTGCCGCGCCAGTCGCCGGCTGTCACTACAGCGCCGCGACCGGGCACAACATCTGCGATCGCTTGCTGCAAACCTGGTTCCAGCTCGGCGCCGAATCATGGCTCGGCCTTCCGCTCGACGAGGCGCAGATCCAGCACGGCGCGCGTGTGCAGCACTTCGAGCGCGGACGCCTTGAGCAGCCGCTGAGTGGTCGCGGCGCCATCATGATCGGGCTGGTTGGGCGCGAAGAAGCACAGCGCCGGGGATGGCTGCCGTAGATCGACGGGAACAAAGGAACCAAAGAACAAAGGAACAAGGGGACGGAGAACCGAGAACCGAGAACCAAGAACCAAGAACCGAGAACCTAACGAACAAAGGAACAAACAAAACCAGGGAACCAAGGGGACGGAGAAGCAAGAATCGAGAACCGAGAACCAAGAACCAAAGAGCGAGGTTGAAACTTTACAGCTCAGCCAATAATTATCTCGTAGGGGCGTGATTTATCACGCCCTGAACTCATTATCACGGCTCACATGCTGGTGATGTTGTCAACCTTTGTTGCTCCACAAATTCCCCTAGCCTGTGCCGCGTCAGCGGTGGGGCTGAGGGCCTGAACAAGAGAACAAGGACATAAGGCTAAAACCTTTTTGTTCCTTTGTTCTCTTGTTCTTTGGTTCTATTTTATTCGTCGATCTGCTGCTGCATCGTCGCCACGTCCGTCGTCGGCAGGTTGCACACAAAGGAGCGGCAGACGTAGGCGGTGGGCTGTCCGTTCTGCTGCGGACGATCGCGGAGCAGCGGGATCAGCTCGATGGCTGCGGTATTGTCGGGCTGGGCGGCGGCGACGATCAGGTTAGGCATAAAGCGCTGATCGAGCGCGGCGAAAAACTGCTGCGTCGTGGGCTGTGCCGGATCGCCCATGATCGCGACCTCGCGTGGCGTGGCCAGTGCAAAATCGAGCGCGTTGAGCATGGTGGCGAAGGCGGTTGGGTAGCGCTGGAGCCCGCCCGTAACCAGCTCGATCGTAGCGCGGCCCCGGCGATCGTACTCGGGATCGCCGACCAGCGCCGCAAGCTGGAGCAGCACCTGAGCCGCAACCGCGTTACCGGACGGGACGGCCTCGTCAAACAGATCTTTGGGCCGCGCGATCAGTGTCTCGTGCTCGTCGCTGGTCTGGAAGAATCCGCCGTCGGTGTTGTCCCAGAAGTGATCCAGAAGATGCTCGGCCAGTGATTGGGCGGCGAGCAGCCAGCGGGTTTCGAACGTAGCCCGGTAGAGCGCGATCAGGCCCTCGGCGTAGAGCGCGTAGTCGCTGAGAAAGCCCCGGATTTTGGCCTGACCATCCTTGTACGTGTGCAGCAGCCGATCGTCGCGGCGCATGGTGGAGAGCACAAACTCGGCGTTGCGCCGGGCGCTGTCGAGATAATCGCTGCGACCGAGCACCCGCCCGGCCTCGGCCATCGCGCCCAGCATCAGACCGTTCCAGTTCGCCAGCACCTTATCGTCGAGGCCGGGATGCACGCGCTGCTCACGGATCGCGAAGAGCGTACGCTTGCCGCGCTCCACGACCTCGCGCAGTCGCTCCACGGACTTGCCCGTCACCCGCGCGATGTCTTCCAGCGGACGCGGCAGGTGCAGGATATTGGTATGCTCCCAGTTGCCCTGCGCCGTGACATCATAGATCTGCGCGAAGAGCGCGGCATCCTCGCCCAGTGCCTGGCGCACCTCGGCCAGACTCCACACAAAGAATTTGCCCTCGACGCCTTCGCTGTCGGCGTCCTGCGCGGCGTAGTAGCCACCCTCGGGCGCGGTCATCTCGCGCTTGACGTAATCCAGCGTCTCCTCGACAATCCGGCGATACTCGGCGTTGCCCGTCAGCTGGTAGGCGTGCAGATAGACGCGGGCCAGCTGTGCATTATCGTAGAGCATCTTCTCGAAGTGCGGCACCAGCCAGCGCTCATCCACACTGTAGCGATGAAAGCCGCCGCCGAGCTGATCGTACATGCCGCCGTGTGCCATCTTGAGCAGCGTGGCCTCGACCTGCTGTAGCGCGGTTTGATCGCTGTGGCGCTGGTAGGTGCGCAGCAAAAAGTCGATCGTTTGGGGCGCGGGGAACTTGGGCGCGCCGCCCCAGCCGCCGTTGCGCGCATCGAAGCGCTGTTTGATCGACGTGGCCGCGCGATCCAGCAGCTGAGCTGTGAGGCTGATATTGCTGGGCGGAATCTCAGCCGCCGACGCAAGCTGGCTGGCCAGCTCACGAGCGCTGGTCACGGCATCATCGCGGCGATTGATCCACACGTCGTGCATGGCCTCCAGCAGTTGCTGAAAGCCGGGCATACCGTAGCGCGGCTCGGGCGGAAAGTAGGTTCCGCCGTAGAACGGCTCGCCGTCGGGCGTTAGAAAAACCGTCATCGGCCAGCCGCCGTGCTGAGTCAGCGCCTGCACCGCCTGCATATAGATCGTGTCGATGTCGGGCCGCTCCTCGCGATCGACTTTGATATTGACGAAGTAACTGTTCATCACCTGCGCGGTCGCCTCGTCCTCGAAGCTTTCGCGCTCCATGACATGGCACCAGTGACAGGCGCTATAGCCTACGCTCAGCAGGATCGGCTTGTCCTCGGCGCGGGCCTTGGTGAGCGCCTCCTCGCCCCAGGGATACCAGTCGACCGGATTGTGCGCGTGCTGGCGTAAATATGGGCTGGTTTCGTTAATCAAACGATTGGTATGCGTTGGCTCACTCATCGTTTTATTCCTTTAAGCAATCGAGATCGATCAGGTTACAGATCTCGCGCCTGGTTGTGTCGCTTATCAGCATGATCCGCTCCATTATGATCACGAGTCTTTTGCAGGTTGCGGCAGCGATCGGCCATGATTGGTGTTCGTGTGCGGACCAAAAAGAACTCTGCCTGGTGACACCAGGGTTCCAAAATCGACGAATCCGGGGCTAGAGCGGCCTGTGATGCGGATTCTCTGGCACAATCTGTGATATAGTTAGTTCGGTACACCATCGCAGGATTGCGATCGACGGCTTGCAGAACTGCTCTTATGGTCAAGAAATATAACTCGTCTTGCAAAAAGTTGACTATTTGTGCGGTTTAATGCACAATCGCGGTAACAGGCAACCTGACTAGGAGGAATTGTATGGCAAACGCAGTCAGTACGTCACAACTTGTCGAGCACGTTGCTCAGCAGACGGGTTTGTCGAAGGCTCAGGCCAAGCAAGCTGTCTCGGCAGTCTTCGAGGCAATGGGCGAGCGCCTCGCCGCCGGTGATCGCATTCAGGTAAGCGGCTTTGGCAGCTTCGAGATCCGTCATCGCGCCGAGCGCCAGGGCACCAACCCGCGCACGCGCGAGAAGGTGACCATTCCCGCCTCGAAGGCCGTCGGCTTCCGCGCTGCTTCAAGCTTGAAAGACCGTATCGGCGGTGGCTCTGACTCTCAGTAAGCATTTGCTGCACGAGTAACGGTTCAGCGGCGACGCTTCCGCAGGAAGCGTCGCCGCGTTGTGCCTGCGCCGGCTGTGCTGCGTCCGCGCTAGGCTACGTACAGGTACAGCTCGCCCGGCTGTAACAGATGGCAGCGCTGCCTGGGAAACCGCCGATCCAGATCGTCCCACAGCTCGGCGGGATTGAGCCGGTTGTTGGGGAGCAGATCGTTGTGGATGGCGATCAGCACCTGCGCGCCGATCTCGTGGGCAAACTGCGTGGCCTCGCGGGGCAGCATGTTGCCGATCAGATCCTGCTGCTCGCGGAAATAATCGCGGCCATTGATCGGCAGCAGCGCCAGATCGATCGGTGTTCCAGAGAGCGCCGCGTAGATCTCGGGCACCAGGATAGTATCGCCCGTGTGCAGCAGCGTCATGCCGCCGCAGTTCAGCACAAAGCCCATCCAGCGCGATCGTCCCGCCTCGATCTCAAGCTGATAGTGCGCTGCCGGAATCGCGCGGTAGTCGCCGTCGGCGATGGTGTAGCGCTCGCCGAGCGTGGGTACGATCGCCCGCGTGGTATCGATCCCGGCCGCTTCCAGAATCTGCAAGCTTTGCGCCGAGGCCACCAGCTGCGCGTCCGGCGAGGCGGCCAGCAGCGGCTTAAGCGTGGCCGGATCGGTATGATCCGGGTGCTCGTGCGTACACAAGACCAGATCGACGCCGCGCAACATGGCCGGCTCCAGCGGCGGTGGAAAGCATGGCTCGGGAGCGCCCATGCCCTGGAGCGCGTCCGAAAGATAGGGATCGATCACGGCTAGCGTGCGGCTGCTCTTGACGACAACACCGGACTGACCCAGCGCCCACAGTGCCAGCATGCCTGCCGGAACGTTAAGCTCGGCGATCTGCGCTCCGAGCTCCGCGCCGCGACGAATTGTCATCCTCTGCTCCTTTCAAGTGTGACTCCGCAAAACAATAAAGGCACGCAATGCGCGTGCCTCACATGATCTCATCCGGTCCTGATGTTATTTTTGAGCGGCCTGCGCTCGTTGCAGCGTGCTGAGATGCTCGATCACTCGGCGCTGCACTTCCGCTGACGGCACGCGATCCGTGTGCAGATAGAACGTCGCGTTGCGGCGCGCTGAAGCCAGGCGCTCGATCTGGACGTTGTAGAGCCACTCTGGAAACTCGTTGCGCCGCCGTCGCGTGATCGTGGCCGGGCTGGCATCAAGAAAGATCAGCGCGTCGGGCGTGCCGCCGTGCTTCCATAGCTCCGGGATCTGCGAGTGCTCCTGCGCGACCGCGCGCGCCGTGTAGCCCAGCGCCTGAAGCCGCTTGACCAGTGTTGTTTTGCCGCTGCCGCACGGCCCGACCACAACCACTAACATACGTCGCCACGCGGCGCGCTCCCCCGCAGTGAGCGATTTCGCCACGCCACTATTTATACACCCGTTCCAGCGGAAAGATGATCTCCTGCCGCCGAATCTTCGGCGTGTCTTCGTCGCGGGGCAGCGCCGAGAGCACCATCACGCTCATATCGTCGGTGGGCCGCTTCTGATCCAGCTCCAGCGCGCGCATCAGGATTGTGTCGGCCAGCTCTTTGGCCGTGCAGCCGCCGTTGCAGTGGATCGAGGCCAGGTAGTTGGCCAGATCCATATCTTTGCCATAGCGCTGCCCGGCCTGCGCGATGCCATCCGTAAATGCGATCACAAACATGTGCGGCTCGATCTCGTGCTGGCTGATAACCGGCTTGGTGTTCGGGTACAGCCCGATCGCTGTGGACGGCTCGTTGCTTGAGACCAGGCCGCTTGACTTCAGGATGTAATAGGGCATCGGGTTGTTGCGTGACATAAGAATACAGCTGGTCGGAAAATCAACCGATAAAATATTCAGCGTGGCCGATACCTGGCCATTGCGGTAGCCATACAGATAATCATGTACGGCGCGAGCAACCGCGCCGTCGCGCGCGCCGTCTTTGAGCATCGCGACCGCGCGGGCGGTAACCAGATTGCTCAGTGTTTTCGCGCCGCGCCCGCTGCCCTGTCCATCGACCATAACCAGCGAAAAGCCGCCCTTGGGCCGCTCGATCATTTCAATCGTGTCACCGCTCTCCGGCGATGCGTATTTGCCAACTTTTGCAACTGCGGCTTGCAATTCCAGCATTACAGGTTCCTCTAGCTTTTCTCGTTGCCACATCATACCACACACCCTTCCTTCCCCTTCGAGGGAAAAGCACGTGCTTCCCTTAAGTGTTCAAACTCTCTGCTTCTGCCAAAAGTTACGAAGACTCCCAGGACTTTACATCTCTTATAAAAAGGGATCTTCAAAGCCTAAATCTTACACCACAGCCTGCCTTGACGGCACAGCGCGCCCATGCTATCCTCACGCAGGTTTAAAAAAGGTTAACTGCTCCTGCCGGTAGTTGACGACCGATTCCTCGCCTACTTCCGATTCCTCACCCCCCGCGTGTCCTACCATTCTTCGTCGAGGAGGAAAGCTATGAATGTCCGTAGGCTTGTCACGTCATTGGTCCTGATGCTGAGTATGCTGCCGCTGGTTAGCGCGCCGGGCGCAGCGGCGGCGAGCGGATACGAGTATTATGTGACCGGCAACTCCGGCAACGTCAGCGGCTCGACGGCGGCCGGACTGATGCTGATGGGCGGCGGAACCGATGTCGACGCGGCGTTTCAGTGGATGATCAACAAGGCCGGCGGCGGTGATTTCGTGGTGATTCGTGCCTCGGGAACTGACGCCTACAATCCGTATATCAAAGGGCTGGGCGCGCTGGACTCCGTCGAAACGTTGATCATCAAAACGCGCACCGCCGCCAGCAACAGCTTTGTGGTGGATAAGATTCGCAACGCCGAGGCACTCTTCATCGCCGGCGGCGATCAGGCCGACTATGTGAGCTTTTGGAAAGGTACGCCGGTTGAGGATGCGATCCATGCCGTGGCGGCGCGGAACGCACCCATCGGCGGTACAAGCGCGGGGCTGGCAATCATGGGCGAGTTCGTGTTCGCGGCGCAGAACGGCTCGGTCTATTCCAGCGAGGCGCTCTCTGATCCCTACAACCGCTACATGACGCTCGACCGAGATTTTCTCACGCTGCCCAACATGGCGCATATCATTACCGATAGCCATTTTGTGTCGCGCGATCGCATGGGCCGGCTGGTGGGATTTCTCGCGCGGATTGTGCAAGACGGCTGGGCGGCGGAGGCGAAAGGCATTGGCATCGACGAGCGCACGGCGATCGTGGTGGAGCCCAGCGGCGCGGCGACACGGCTCGGCAGCGGCGCGGCCTATTTCCTGCGCACGCCGGGCAAGCCCGAGCTATGCGCCAGCCGAACGCCGTTGACCTATCGTAATGTGGCGGTGTATCGTGTCTCCGGCACGGCTACCTTCAATCTCGCGACCTGGACCGGCAGCGGCGGCAGCGCCTACAGCCTTTCAGCCGTGTCGGGAGCGCTCAGCTCCACGCAAATAGGCGGCGGCATCTACTAAGTCTGCTCCAAGAATAAACCTGGCCGGCAGGTCTGATGGCACGCCATCGGGCCTGTTGTGTGTCTGGACCGTGACCACGCTGCTTCCAGCCGAACAGGCGCTTCAGCAGACGCAGTAGCCAGCCCTCCGCAGAATTGGCAGGTGTGGACCAAGAGGCCATACTCATGCTCCGACATAGCTTTCCAGCGCTAGATAAATACCCGGTCGAACAGCTTAACATGGGGAGTGTTCAGCACAAAGCTGCTTTTGCTCGGCGAGTAGGGGACGAACATACCGCTGGCGGCGTCGTACTTGAGCGTCTGGGCATTGATCAAGCCGTCGAAGGTAACGATCGCGACTTTGCGCGGTATCTGCGTGATCACCGTGCCGCTGGGTAGACGTGACTGGAGCCAGATGTAGACGGTGTTCAGCGGCGTGAAGGTTGTGCGCTGGTTGGCGCGCACCGGCTGGGCGTTGAGCGGGCGAAAGTTGAAGGCGGTATCGTTGATGATCGCGTTTTGGACTAGGCCGAAGACCAGCGCCGGATAATTGGCGGACGGAACGTCGTTGCTGACCCCGAACTGGTTGGCGTCTGAGGCGCCGGGCTCCTGAACTGGCCCGTAGAAGCTGGCATCGGTGGCGAACGAGTAGTAGGCGCCGGGCTGTGCCGGGTAGGGCATCGAGCTGGTCTTGAGGATGCGTGCGCCGTGGATCAGATTGGTGTTTGAGGCGTAAATGCCGTACTCCTCGGACCAGGTAACAACATTATCGACGATCGGGTCGAAGCTTTGCCAGGCAACATTCGGAATATACGTATCGCTGACCGGCTTGGCGAGGACAATCTGCTCTTGAGCAGCCTTGATCGCGCTCAGATCCTGGGGCTCGATAATCAGCTCAATCGAGTACGTCAACATGCAGAGGTCCCTCCTGATGTGTCTGTAGCTGCGCAGTGCGCTAGGCGAGTTGCCTGTATTACAGCACTAACCTGGTATCGATAGGTATCACAAAGTGATACAAGCCAAAGCATCTGATTTCATATCGCTTAGAGATACAACCGGGGCCGGCAGGACGTGTACTTTGGATACAAGCAAAAGGAGAGAAATACGATATACTAAATACTTTCAGCATGGGCGCTGGAATCAGCTGCATCAGCCGGATGCGCGACGCTCCCTTCGCACCCCATGGACGGAAATAGCAGGGTAGGAACCTGCCGGCAGCGGGTCAGTTCCCAGCTATGAACTTCCAGACCGCATAGCTTCCTGTACGACACGTTGGTCAACAACCGCTAGGGAAGAGGTGCCCGCCGTGGAAGAGATCTTCTCGTTCGGGATCTGGTTACGCCGCCGACGCAAAGCGCTGGACCTGACTCAGGCTGAGCTGGCGCAGCGGGTTCCGTGTGCGACGATTACCATTCGCCGCATCGAAGCCGATGATCTGCGTCCGTCGCTGGAGATCGCCGAGCGCCTGGCAACCTGCCTGGATATTCCCCAGACTGAGCGGAGCGCGTTTCTGGCAGCAGCTCGCTCCGAGCGGCCCGTCGATACGCTTCCGCAGCCGGTGAACTTGTCGCTGGAGAAAGCGCGCGACGAGCAGCTGAGCGTGCGCCGGACCAATGTTCCATTTCCGTTCACAAACTTTGTTGGCCGCGCCAGCGAGCGCGCCGAGCTGACGAGTCTGATTCTGGCGAACCGGCTGGTGACGCTCACCGGTATGGGCGGGAGCGGCAAGACCCGGCTGGCGCTCCAGCTTTCCAGCGATGCACTGGCAAACTTTGCGGATGGCGTATGGTTTGTGGATCTATCGCCGATCCGTGATGGCGCGTTCGTCGCTCAGGCGATCGCTAATGCCCTGGATATGCGCAAGCTGGCCGAGCGCGAGATGCTGGCAGCGGTTTGCGCGCAGCTACAGTCCAAACATATGCTGCTGATTCTCGATAACTGCGAGCATGTGCTGTCTGCCTGCGCCGCTGTCGCCAACGATCTGCTGAACCAATGTTCCGATCTCCATCTGCTGGTGACCAGTCGCGAAGCTCTGTATTTGCTCGGCGAGCATGTCTACCCGATTCTACCGCTGGCCACCCCAACTGCCCATGATGCCGATTCGCTCGACGATCTGATGCGGGTTGAGTCGGTGCGGCTCTTCTATGAGCGGGCGCGCGCGGTACAGCCCAAGTTCGCCGTTACGGACGCCAACGCCCACGCGATCGCCGAGATCTGCCGGCGGCTGGATGGCCTACCGCTCGCGATCGAGCTAGCCGCCGTCCATGTGCGCCGCTTCACCCCTCAGGCGCTGCTGGAGCGACTGGCCGAGCCGCTGACGGTGCTGGTCGACGGGCCGCGCAATCTGCCGGCACGCCAGCAAACGCTGCGCACAACGATCGATTGGAGCTATCGCCTGCTGGACGATGACGAGCGCCGGCTGTTTGCGCGGCTGGGAATCTTTGTCGGCGGCTGGACCTTGCCGGCAGCCAAGGCGGTTTGTAATCGAGCCGGCGATCTGAAGCTGCCCCTGGAGACCGGCCTGGCCTCACTGCTCGACAAAAGCCTGATCCGCCAGGTGGAAGGCTGGGACGGCAACGAGCGCTTTACGATGCTGGAAACGCTGCAATCCTATGCTCTGGAGCGACTGATCGCCAGCGCGGAGGCCGAGCAAGCGTACTGGGATCATGCCGAGTATTATTTGAGTCTGGCGGAGCAGGCAGAAGGCGCGCTGACAGAAGGCGTGGCGACCGATTGGGTCAGGCTGCTGGATCAGGAGTACGAGAATCTGCGCGCGGCGCTGACCTGGGCCTTTGAGGGCATTGATGCGGCTCGCATCGAGCGGGCGCTACGATTATCCAGCGCGCTCTGGCGCTTCTGGTGGATCAGAGGCTATGTGTATGAGGGGCTGCGCTGGCTGAGCCGCGCGCTGGAGCAGCCCGAGGTCGATTGTTATCCGCATGTGTGTGCCAATCTCTGGTATGGCAGCGGCGTGCTTATGCGCATGCACGGCGATCTAGATCAGGCGAGCGTACATCTCAATGCCAGCTTGCAGCTCTGGAAAGCACTCAACGATCGCTACCGGATCGCGCTGACGCTCAATAGCCTGGGCGTGCTTCTGTTCAACCAGAGCGAGTACGATCGCGCCAGGAAATTTTTTGAAGAAAGTCTGCTGCTCTACCAGGAGCTGGGTGAGGCGAATCGGGTCGCGATGGCGCTCAACAATCTGGCCAATGTTGCCTTCGAGCAGGGCAATCTCCAGCAGGCGGCTACTCAGTATCACGAGGCGCTGCGGCTCCTGGAGGGCGATCAGGCCAATAAGCGAACGATCGCGCTGATCAAAAATAATCTTGGCGAGGTCGCCCGGCTGAGCAAGGAGTATACTCAGGCAGCCATGCTGCTGCACGAAGGTCTGACGCTCCATCTGGAGCTTAACGACATCGAAAATATTTTGTACGGCCTGAACAATATCGTCGAAATCGCGATCGATCAGGGCCAGAATCCGCTTGCGGTTCGGGTGCTGGGCGCTGCCGATGCGCTCTACGAGCACAGCGGCGCGGCGCGCTCACCGGTCCTGGCTCAGGACTACGAGCGACAGGTGGCGGCGCTGCGCCAGAAGCTGCCCGAGTCTGCCTTTGAGCTGGCCTGGTCGCAGGGCCGCTCGGCAACATTGGATGAGCTGATTACCGATGCTATTCATTCCATTCTTCAACAATCCCCGTAGTAAGGAGATCCATCCATGTCCAACGTCCAAATCCTGATCGATAACCTGGATGTTAGTAAGGTTCAGGTTCAAACGGATGAAAAGGTTATACAAACCCTGTATCGCGGAAACAATTTGTGGTTTGCAGTACCACTCAATAGTGATGTGCGGATCGAGTATCTTTCATCTTCAATGTACATGACAATCACAGTTGAAAGTGCTAGCGCTGGCGAACCTGTAGCTGTGAGTGAGACTCCAGTAACATTAGAACTGTTTGAGAATGTACCGCTTTACATCAAGGCGACCTCGTCCATGCGCTTGAATGCGCAGCTTGTTGCTTCGTCTTCTCAAGTTGGAGACAAAGAAGCGAACACCGAGGATTCTCCAGCTCCGTTCCAGGCCGTCAAGTGTGGCGAGGTCATCATTTTTCCGCCAGCCTAGCCATCGACGTATCAAGAAGATTATCCAACCCTTCCAGCTTTATCCTAACAAGGAGTCTCTCTCATGGCTGACATCTTCGTCGAGATCCGAAATCAAGGGTTTGATACAGTTACGATTCTCAAAGCCAGTACTAAAGAAACGCTCGGCACGATCAACAAAGGGGGGCCAGGTCTAGAGTTCAAGCTGCTTGATGGGGCGCCGACCGTGACGATCTGCGCCATAACAAAAGAGACTGCAACCGTTTCGCTCGACGGCGTCGAGGGAGAGGAAGTAATCCATGTTTATCGCCAGGAGATCAAAGACCTTGAAGAAAACACGGACCTAGATCTCCATCTCCAGGCGTCTACAGTGTTGACACTGCAACCGTCTAATCCAGATGCGAATGCTGTGAAGTGTGGTGAGGTGATTATTCAGCCGCCACTCGCTCAATAACAAGTAGTAGCCACTGTTCACGGAAGCGCGGGAAGACAAAGCCCGCGCTTTGTGCTGCGTTGAGGCCGGAACCGAACGCCTGCCTGCGGGCAAACAAAGAGATCGAGCGAACAAAAGAACAAACGATTAAGATACGTGTTGTTCTTGGTTCTCTGTTTCAGGGAGCACAAAAAGGACGACTCCGCGAGCCGTCCCTGTCATTGCGAATTATTGAGAGTGAGCGCGCTGCTACGTGCCGATCACCAGGCCGCCGTCGACGCTCAGCACGACGCCGTTGATAAACGATGCCTCGTCGGAGGCCAGAAACAGATAGGCGTTGGCCACGTCCTGCGGCTCTCCCGCGCGTCCGACCGGCGTGTGATCGATCATGCCCGCGAAGACGCGCTCGGGCATCGCCTGCGTCATCTCGGTCACGATAAAGCCCGGCGCGATCGCGTTAGCTGTGATGCCGCGCTTGCCCAGCTCCCGCGCCCACGTTTTGGTCATGCCGATCACGCCGGCCTTGGAGGCCACATAGTTGGTCTGGCCGAAGTTGCCGTAGAGCCCGACTACCGACGCCGCATTGACGATGCGCCCGTAGCCCTGGCGCACCATCGCCGGAACGACGGCCTGGGTGCAGTTGAAGACGCCCTTCAGGTTGACCGCGATCACCTGATCGAACTCGCTCTCGCCCATCTGGCCGACGATTTCGCCGTCTTTGACTTTGACCAGCTGCGCGTCGCGGGTGATGCCGGCGTTGTTGATCAGAATATCGATCCGGCTCCAGCGCTCCAGGGTGGCCGCGACCGCCGCCGCCACATCCTCCTGCGAGGCGACGTTGACTTTGCAGAACAGCGCCTCACTGCCGGCGCCGGTAATCTCCTCGACGACTCGCTGCCCGGCAGCCTCGTTGTAATCCCACACCGCAACCTTCGCGCCTGCTCGGGCGAACGTGAGCGCCGTCGCATAGCCGATGCCGTTTGCGCCGCCTGTGACCACGGCGACTCGATCATGTAGCTCAAAGCCCATTCTACGCTCCTTCGCGCTGGCAATTATTATGCATCAAGCTCAGCGTAGTGTGAAGCAGTTACAACCGAGTTCACACCGAGTTACAAGGCTTACAGCTAATCATCGCTGCGGGCCGGTGTGCGCAGCCGCTCCTGCTCACCACGTTTGCGTGCCTGCTTCGCCAGCTGAAGCGCTCGCTTCTCCCCGTGTCGCGCGATGGAATACTTGGTTCGCGCCTGCTTGCCGGCGCTGGTGGCCCAGGTTGCCTCGTAATACTCAGTGTCGCCCTCGCGGCGGCGGCGCACGCCCGTAATGCCGCTGGGCGAGTGCGTCACGCCCAGCACCTGACGCTCGGTCCGCGGCTTGCCAAGCTCCTTCTCGACCATATTGCGCCAGTCCAGAGCGGCAAAAAACGCCGCCAGCCGATCGCCATACTTGCCGTCGGCGAAGAACTTGGCGCGGCGCTGTCCCTTCCATTGGACACGGACGGAATAGCCGTGCGTGCGGCTGGGCTCGTGATCGACGCGCGAGATATTTTTGTGCTTTACCGTTCGATTTTTCATGGGTTTTGAGCAGGTATAGACTAATCAGGGTTGGTTAAGCTCATTATACCGAATCTGTACTCTGGTTCATAATAGCGATAAGGAATAAATCCGCGATCGTGAGAGCGGGCGCGACTCACGATCGCGGTGTGCTGCACAGGAGCCGGTTTATTCTTCGATCGTGCTGAGATCGCCCTCAGGCTGGCCCAGCGCACGGGCCTTGAGCACGCGGCGCATGATCTTGCCGGAGCGGGTTTTGGGCAGCTTGGGCACGACAGTGATCGTCTCGGGCTTGGCGATCGGGCCCATGGTCGTGCCGACGTGCGCCTTTAGCGCGCTAACCAGCGGCTCGCCGGTATCCTCGAAGCCCTGGCGCAAAATCACGTAGGCATGAATCGCGTTGCCCTTCACCTCATGCGGCAGACCGATCACGGCGGCCTCAGCGACGGCGGGATGCGAGACCAGCGCCGACTCGACCTCGGCGGTGCCCAGGCGATAGCCCGAGACTTTGATCACGTCGTCAGTGCGGCCGATGATCCAGGTGTAGCCGTCGGCGTCGATGCGCGCGGCGTCGCCGGTGAGATACGCGCCCGGCAGCTGGCTCCAGTACTGCTGAATGTAGCGCTCGGGATCGTTGTAGACCGTGCGCAGCATGGCCGGCCATGGTCGCTTGATGATCAGCCGGCCCTCGGTGTCGGGCGGCACCGGGTTGCCTTCGTCGTCGACGACCGCGATCTCGACGCCAGGCATCGGCACGCCGCACGAGCCGGGCTTCATCGGCAGCGTGGCAAGATTCGAGATCATCGGCTTGCTGGTCTCGGTCTGCCACCACGAGTCGATGACCGGGCAGCGCCGCCGGCCGATCTGCTCGTAGAACCAGCGCCAGGCCTCAGGATTGAGCGGCTCTCCAGCGATGCTGAGCAGCCGTAGCGACGAAAGATCGAACTTGGCCGGCCACTCCTCGCCGAAGCGCATCAGGCCGCGCACGCCGGTCGGCGCCGTGTAGAAGATCGTCACGCTGTACTTCTGGACGATCTGCCACCAGCGGCCGGGATTGGGAAACGTCGGCGCGCCTTCGTACATCACAGTCACAATCTACATGCAATAGCAACGCATTTTGCATATCAGCACGCTTTGTGCTTGGGCCAGTGCAGCAGCAAAGAAAAGCAGTCTAATCACTTTAGATCCAAATGTGATAAGCGTATGCGAGGGCGTGCATTGCACGTCCTCTGCTATTATCCTCGGAGCGCTTCTAAGATTTCGTCAGCATGGCCTTCTGGTTTGTCTTTGGGCCTGCCGATGCTACGATCGATCGTCCAAAGATAAACCGGCACTTGCATCTGATAGAACCGATGTGTTATAGTGGTTACGAGGGGAATCTGGCGGTTACACCGACAGGTTGCCCTTTTTTGTGTACATTTGACATAGAGATGCAACTGAAACAGTTGACACTTTATGTTAAAACATCATTGTACTATAGTACCGCTATATATGTGTATATATATCATAATTTATGTTATATATCACTCGGCATTTCTGCACGGTAGAATCTCGAAATCGTAAAGGATTATGTATTGCGGAAGTCGATCGTATGTGGTACGATCGTGGGAGAAAATAGATCAAGGTACACAAAAAATCCCCAGCGGGTTGAGTTTGGTCGCCCTGCCCGCTGGAGTCAACCGAGAGAATAAACAACATCGTTCGCGACGTGTGTTGTCTATCCTGCCGTACTTTGGCAGTATAGCCCGTCTCTCCATACCCGTCAACGGTTCAAGCCCGTGCTTTCTGTGCTTCCTCTCAGAGGGAGTCGCGACACAGAACAGCGCGGGCTTCCGTATTTCTACCTTTAGTCATGGAGGGACGCATGGCAACACCACAATCTACCAGCCCACCCGTTAGCGCTGCTGAAATCACACGCCGTCACTATTTAGTCATTGAGATGGCCCTTAAGGCGGCTGCACGTCACGGCGTCACGCTTTCAGAAGAAGGTGAGGAACCACCGCTCCCAGCGATGGAAGGAGATACCACGACAGCACAGCAGCAAGAGGAGGGACGCTGATATGCTTGCGACCCGCTCCGCTACTGCTAGCGCTCCGCTACCCTATCGCTCGCCACACTCCCCAGCTAATCTAACTCCGGCAGACCTGATCGCGCTGAACTTCCAGCCGATCCCCTTATTCAAAGGGACAAAGATCCCCCGACCCAAAGCATGGCAGTCTCGAAGCTTCCAGCCCGATGATTGGCAACCAAGGGAAGGGATCGGCCTGCGCTTGGGCTACCAGGAGCAGACCGGACTCTATTTGTATTGCCTTGATCTCGACAGTCACACCGAACACCAGAACGCAGAGCGCTTTCTACGGCGCATCTTCCGGCGGCTTCCGGCGGCACTACGCGCTCACCTATTTACTGCCATAAGCACCGGCGGCGCTGGGCGCTATATCATGTTCCTGTGTCGCGTGGAGCTAGCCAACGGCCTAGTATTTGATCGCAAAATCAGGGCGGGCGAGTTCTTAGGAGCGGGGCGGCACGTTGTCTGCCCAACGCCCGATCGATGGTTACAGAACAAGCTCACCGGCCTATCGATCCTTGACGATCAGGATCTTGATCTGCTGCTGGGCGCGTGCGGCTACCGGCCCAGCCATACCAGCAAGAGCGGCGAGACGCAGCCGATCGAGATCAACGATCGGCTGATCGCCTACTGGACACAGCACATTGATCATCTGATGGGCAAAGATGGCTACCCCAAGTGGCTTAAGCCACGCTCACAGACCTATCGCACCATCACAGGCAGCTACAGGAGCGGCGACCCTTCACAGGACCGCTATAACGTGGTACGCGGCCTGATGATGCACGGCTACGACGATCCGCAGATCGTAGCACTCACCCTGCACTTTTGCGCATGGAATAGAACCGGGCGCGCGCTCTATACTGATATTCTTCGGTGCATCGCAAAAGAGAAGGAGCGGCAACCCAACCGGTGGATCTACACCGGCGCGGCGAGTGGACGGCAAACCACAGCCCAGCCAATCGAACGCAGCACGCCACGCCCAGCAGGGAGACCGACAGCCTACACACCAGAGACATACCTGGACGCGCTGTGCGACCTGCTTGACGCGGGCGATCATGTGTTCAAGACTCGCAAGGAGCGAGCGCAGGCGCTGAGCTGTTCAGTGTCAACCGTTGATCGTGTTGAGCGGAGATTGATCGCTAAGGGAAAGATCGAGCGCGGCACTAGCAAGGATCGATCGCGTTCCTGGGTGCGTGTTTTAGGTGCTATCAAAACCCCCGCACAGAGCGAACCGAAACCCGCAAACCTAGTGCTATCAGGCGATCCTGAGCAAACGCAGGTTTATAGCACTCCCATGCCGCAAACTGAGCACGGCAACCCTACTGCTATAGAAGGAACACGTTTGGTAGGCAACCCCCCGGCTACCCTGGCGCAGCCAGGGGAGCATACCCCCGCGTGTCTCATCCCTTCTGAGTCTGCCAGCGGCAGCGGCGGCGCG
>DASWTW010000443.1:0-27540 GCA_036401895.1 Herpetosiphonaceae bacterium
GTGTGGCACCGCGCGGAAGAGCCCGGCATTGAGCATCTGTACCTGCGTGAAAATAGCGATCATGTCAGCGCGGACGGTATGATCGTCGGTATGATCGATGGGTTTCTGTTCCGCCTGCGCTACGAGGCGCAGTGCGATCCGGCCTACCAGTTTCAATCAGTCAACGTGCAGATGCTTCAGCCGTTCCAGCAGACGCTGACGCTGGCGCGAGCCCATGACGGTAGCTGGCGCGACGGCGATCAGAATGTCCTGCACGATCTTGCGGGAGCGTATGACATCGATCTGTCTGCATCGCCGTTTACCAATACACTGCCGATTCGCCGCTTAAACCTGCAACGGGATCAGCCGGCCGAGATTATGGTGGCTTTTATCGAGCTGCCGGCCTTTACGGTTCGACCGGAGCGCCAGCGCTACACGCTGACTCACACGTCGAGCGAATACCACACCTACCACTTCGAACATCTTTCTACAGGCTACACCGAGGACATTCGCGTCGACGCTGCCGGCTTTGTGCTCGACTATCCCGGCTTATTCCAGCGTGTTCACACACAGTAGATCTTCCGCCTGCTCGTATTCAAGGAGATGACCATGCATCATGACGCATTCGATCTTGACGAGGCGGTGGCGCTGCTTGAGCGCACGCCAGACACCCTGAGTGCATTGCTTACCGGCCTTCCTGAGCGCTGGGTGCGCGCGACAGAGGGTGACGGCGAATGGTCACCATACGATGTCGTCGGCCATCTGATCGATGGGGAGCGCACAAACTGGATACCACGAGCACGGCATATTCTGTCCGGTGAGCAGCGCCCGTTCCCGCCCTTCGATCGGACGGCGCATCTGAACGAGAACCAGGGCAAAAACATAGACGATTTGCTCAGAACATTTGCCGAGCTGCGGCGCGAGAATGTCGCGGCGCTGGCGGGCATGAATCTAACAAGCGACGATCTAAGCCGCACCGGGCTGCATCCCGAGTTTGGTGAGGTGAAGCTTGGTCAACTGCTCGCGACCTGGGTTGCACACGACCTGAATCACATCCGCCAGATTATCCAGGCTATGGCACAGGAATACACCGAGGCTGTCGGGCCGTGGATCGCGTATCTGCCGATTTTGGGTGGTCGCGAGTAAGCGCCGGCGCGGTTCAATAAGCTCCAAGGATGAATCTTCGTGCTGGATATTTATCGTAAAACGCAAGACGGGCAGATCATCTTTGGCAAAGGTCTGCCCGCCTTTATCCATAACGGCAACTACCATCAGGTGACCATCAAGATTTATGCAGACGGCCTGATCGATTGCTGGCAATTGGTCGATATTGTCGGCTTTAAGCAGAAAGTCCGTGAGGGCTGGGTTGTGACGCAGGTTCCCGCCGGGAAGCGTATCTCCTGCCACCATCTATTCTACGGCTCTGCGACGCTTAAGTGCTACGTTGAGATCGACGAGTTTGTGAAGGAGGTGGAGGACACGCTTCGTGATCTTCAAGGGCAGCCGACAAGCTCCGAGTTGTGTGAAAAGGCATTTGAGGCGTACCTGCGCCAGCCTACCAGCGACCATCAAGCGTTGCTGCGGGACGCTTATGAGCGCGTGCCTAAGCACCTACGCGTGTATGTGCTGCATGATATGGATGCGAAAGATGGCCCGATCAAGCGGATTATTTCTGCACATCCGCTGGATGCTGCTGTTCTTGCCAGCTATCGGCAATGGTATTTGCGTGATACTGCATAAATTGCAGAGCTTCAATTAAAACGCGAAGGGTGTCATGCAGTGCATGATACCCTTTGTTTTTGGTCACAATAGAACAGATGTTACAGCATTGCTCCTTGCTGTACCTTCTTGAGCATTTCTAGATCCAATCAGTGTACTGTAAGCATGGCTTTAGTCGTTGCCTGGCTTAGAACTTTCGGCTATTCGTTCCTTCAATCAATCGGTTTATCCTATTGAAGGCCTAAACGTAGCCGTGTTCCAGTCATCAAGGAGCGAGAAAGTTATGAGCCAGCACGACGAGAATCAGATCAAAGATCTGATCATACAGTTCCACCAAGCCGCCACGAATGCCGATCTTGGCTTCATGGATCAGATCTTCGCGAACGACTCGCAGGTCCAGTTGATCGGCTCCGATCCTGGTGAGGTCATTACCGGCCACGCCGCGGTTGTGCAATTTTGGACAGATCTCTTCCAGGGGCTACAGGACTCAGGCTATCCCAACAATGGCGGCTTACCTACCGTATCGAGTGGAGAGTCGATCCATGTGAGTGTGCATGGTCCGATTGCTTGGGCGACTGACTTGCCAACCTGGCATTTCGCCAAAGGCACGACTGCTTTCCGTCAGACTTTCGTGTTTGAGCGCGAACAAGGTGATTGGAAGATCAGCCACACGCACTTCTCCGTAGGCATTGCCAACGCCGATCTTCCTTTGTAGGTTCGATAGCAGCTGATGTAGCAGGCACTCCATAAAATCGTAGGACACAGCTAGCAAGCCAGTCTTAAAACGAAAAGGGCGTCATTCACGACGCCCTTTCGCATATCCGAAACCGCAACAGGATTTTACAGCAGCGATCCTTGCTGCGCGCCGTTGACCCTGCCGTTGTTGGAAACTGCATCGGTCCCGGAGACAATATCCGCTGCCGCCTCAGCCGACGACATCACCGCCGGATTGCTTGACTCAGTGAAAGGCTCCACCGACATCGCGGCTACCTCGTCGCCCGATTTGAGGTCCATCACGCGCACGCCCTGCGTCGAGCGGCCAAGCGTCGAGATGCTGCTTGCCGCCAGCTTGATGACGATGCCCTGCCGCGTGATAAAGGTCAGCGTATCCGTCGGCTCGACCACACGCGCAACCGCGATCTCGTCACCATCACGCAGCCGCATGGTGATCACGCCGCCAGTTGCGCGGCCTTTGACTGGATACTCTTCCACGAGAGTCTGCTTGCCCTGGCCGCGCTTGGTCACTACCAGCAGCGCTGCATCCGGCCGCGCCAGCTCCAAGCCGATAACTTTATCCTTGGCGCCAATGTTCATGCCGGTGACGCCGCTTGCCGGACGACCCATCGGGCGAACCTGGCTCTGCTTGAAGCGGATCGTCTGGCCCGCGCGGGTGGTCATCAGCACATCTTCGTCGCCTTTGCTCATCCGCACCCAGCGCAGCGAGTCGCCTTCTTCCAGGCCGATCGCGATCAGACCATTGGAGCGAACCGACGAGTACTCGTTGAGGATCGTCCGTTTGATCTTACCGTTGACCGTGGCCATCACCAGATACTCGGCGTCGTCGAAGTCGGGCACCGGCAGCATGGTGGTGACCTGCTCGTTGGGCTCAAGCGAGATCAGGTTGACCAGCGGCAAGCCCTTAGCGGTTCGTCCGGCATCCGGCACCTCGTGCGCCTTGAGCTGATACACCTTGCCGCGATCGGTGAAGAACAGCAGATCGTCCATGGTGTTGCAGGCGATCATATGCTGCACTACATCCTGCTCGCGGGTGGTCATGCCCTTGATGCCTTTGCCGCCGCGATGCTGCGTGCGGTAGGTATCGGCGTTGACGCGCTTGATATAGCCCCGGTCAGTGATCGTCACCAGAATTTGCAGATCCGGGATCAGATCCTCGGCTGAGATGTCGCCGGTCGCCTCGGCCATGATGCGTGTTCGCCGCACATCGCCGTACTTGTCTTTGAGATACTGCAAGTCCTGCTTGATCAGGAAGAGCACGCGGCGGGTGTTAGCCAGAATGTCTTCCAGCTCGGCGATGATCTTAATCACCTCGCGGTACTCGTCTTCGATCTTCTTGCGCTCCATCGACGCCAGACGGCCCAGCTGCATCTCAAGGATCGCGTTGGACTGCGCCTCGCTCAGCTTGAAGTTCTGAATCAAGTTGTTGCGGGCGCTATCGCGAGTGCGCGAGTTGCGAATCGTGGCGATGATCTCGTCCAGGTGATCCAGCGCGATCTTCAAGCCTTCGAGGATGTGCGCCCGCGCGCGCGCTTTTTCCAGCTCGTACTCGGTGCGGCGGCGGATCACGTTCTGGCGATGCTCAATATAGTATTGCAGCACCTTCTTGAGCGTCAGCACGCGCGGCTGGTTGCCTTCGACCAGCGCCAGCATGTTTACGCCAAAGGTGACCTGCATCTGGGTGTACTTGAAGAGATGATTGAGCACCTTGCGCGGCTGGGCGTCCTGCTTGAGGATGATCACCAGCCGAATGCCGTTGCGATCCGACTCGTCGCGTACGTCGCGGATGCCGTCGATCTTGCGATCTTTGACCAGCTCGGCGATGCGCTCGATCAGCCGCGCCTTGTTGACCTGATACGGCAGCTCGGTAACGACGATGTGATATGCGCCACGCGCCGCCTCTTCGACGTGCGCCTTGGCGCGGATCACGATGTGGCCCTTGCCGGTCGAGTACGCGTTGATGATGCCCTCGGTGCCCAGAATCACGCCGCCGGTCGGGAAGTCCGGGCCGGGAACGAAGCGCATCAGATCTTCGACTGTGGCGTCGGGATTATCGATCAGGTGAATGATCGCGTCGTTGAGCTCGGCCAGGTTATGCGGTGGGATATTGGTCGCCATGCCCACTGCGATACCGGCAGCGCCGTTGAGCAGCAGGTTCGGCAGTTTGGCCGGCAGTACCGACGGCTGCATATACGAGCCGTCGAAGTTGGGGACGAAGTCGATGGTATTCTTGTCGATGTCGTAGAGCATTTCCTCGGCGACTTGCGACAGCCGCGCCTCGGTGTAGCGCATAGCTGCCGGCGGATCGCCGTCCACGCTACCGAAGTTGCCTTGTCCATCGACCAGCGGATAGCGAATATTCCACTCTTGCGCCAAACGGGCCAGCGCGTCGTACACGGAGCTGTCGCCGTGGGGGTGCATCTTACCCAGCACATCGCCGACGATACGCGCGCATTTTTTATAAGATTGGTTATACCGGATGCCCATGTCCCACATGCCATACAGGATGCGGCGCTGCACCGGCTTGAGGCCATCGCGAACATCCGGCAGCGCGCGCTGCACGATCACGCTCATCGCGTAATCGAGATACGCGGAGCGCATTTCGCTGTCGATGTTGATGGGCCGTACTATGCCTATTTCCACTCCGAAGCCCCCTTGACACTACTCCGATTCATGCGATTAGGATGCTTTATTATACCACTCCGAGCCGCCGTTGTCGAATACGATTTAGTACATACGTTCGTTGAGCTAGGCTGTGATTAAGGAAAGGGCGTTGGGATGGGTGTTGGTGTTACCGGCAGCTTGGATACAGGTCCAGGCGAGGATGCGGCTGTAGTGATAAAGGCGCTGGTAATTGCTTCCAGATCTTCTCGTCGACTGGCTGCTGCACCGAAGGCGAAATCACTTTTTGGCGGCAGCCACGACAAGCTGATCGAAGGATAGCAGCTGAGGTTATAGTCCTCAACAATAGACTCCTGTCCCTGCTTCTCCATCCAGAATACATCCTGATCTAGCTGGATCGTATCATGGACGGACGGATGGAAAATATCCCAGGGATAGTGAGTAGTATGCCGAGGCACACGGCTAACGAATAGCTGTAGGAACGACGGGTGCTCATCTGCTGGACGTCCGATCTCGGTGTACCTCACGCCGAAGGAATGCTCGTTTTCGACAAAGTTTGTGCGCTCATGTCCGGCGATCGTGTTGGGGAGCTTGGCTAATACACCGCGCAGAAGATTCGCATCGTTCGGAAACGTGGCGCTACCGAGATCTACGAGGGCCGGCGCCGCCTGAATCTGATCCGGCATTGGATACGGTGGTTCCATATTGGCTGGTGGTGAATAGCAAGCGATGAACGGAGGCGGTTTGCGTAGTAGCTGCTCGCTTGTGACTGTCGACAAAGGGGTCGGAGCGATGGAGGGCGGTGCTTGCCGTAGCAGCTGCTCGCTTGTGCTTGTCGACAAAGGCAAATCCTCAGCCGTTCCGCAAGACGTGATGAGCAGCATACCAATCAGGAGGATCATGAGGTTTCGAAGCATAGGGGGTTCCTTTCTGAAAGTTATGCACTATGACGGCACGGCTATGATCCTGGTTCCTTTGTTCTTTGGCTGGCCCTCACCCCAGCGCTACGCGCTTCCCCTCGCCTATCGCAATGGGAGAGGGGAGAGGCGGTACTTTGTTCTCCGTTCTTCCCCTTTTGTTCTTTGTTCTGTTGTTCTTTGTTCTCCGCTGGTCCTACTCTCCCGATCGCCTGCCTGCTGCCGATTTCAGGACTAACAACCGGCTGCTCACAGTTTACAATCATCGTTTAGACGTGTACGCCGGATGGACTTAGCGCTAACAAAACGCTAACACTCCACTAACGCTGTATTGACACCTCAATGCTATAGTCCATTCTAGACTGCGACAGAGGAGATTGTGTATGGCTTTTAATATCAATCGTTTTACTGAAAAATCCCAAGAGGCGCTGGTCGCGGCGCAGAATCTGGCTGAGCGCAACGGCAACAGTCAGGTCGAGCCCGAGCATCTGCTGCTGGCGCTGCTTGAGCAGAGTGATAGCGTCGTGCCCCAGGTGTTGAGCAAGCTGAACCTGGCGGTCGGCGCGCTGATGCAGCAGATTCGCGCTGAGATTAACAAGCTGCCACGCGTCAGCGGCAGCAGCGTCAAGGTTTCGATCGGTTCGCGGCTGCGCAATGCCCTGATTCATGCCCACGACGAGCTAGCGCTCTTCGGCGATGAGTATGTGTCGACCGAGCATCTGCTGCTGGCGCTGCTTGAGCACGGCGGCAGCGCCGTGCAGCGTGTGCTGCAAAGCGCGGGCCTGACGCGCGATCGGCTGCTTCAGGCGCTGCGCGAAGTGCGCGGCACCCAGCGTGTCACCAGTGCAAATCCCGAGGGCACCTACGCGGCGTTGGAGCAGTACGGCCGCGATCTGACCGACCTGGCTCGACGCGGCAAGCTCGATCCGGTGATCGGCCGCGACGAGGAGATTCGCCGCGTGATCCAGATTTTGTCACGCCGCACCAAGAATAACCCTGTGCTGATCGGCGAGCCCGGCGTGGGCAAGACTGCGATCGTCGAGGGGCTGGCGCAGCGTATTGTGCGTGGTGATGTGCCTGAGGCGCTCAAAGATCGCAAGGTGGTCTCGCTCGACATGGGCGCGCTGGTGGCGGGCGCGAAATATCGCGGTGAGTTCGAGGAGCGGCTCAAGGCGGTGCTCAAAGAGATTCAGGAGCGCGCCGACATTATTTTGTTCATCGACGAGCTGCACACCGTGGTTGGCGCGGGCGCGGCCGAGGGCGCGATGGACGCCGGCAACATGCTCAAGCCGATGCTGGCGCGCGGCGAGCTGCGGCTGATCGGCGCGACCACGCTCGACGAGTATCGCAAGCATATCGAGAAAGACGCCGCGCTGGAGCGCCGCTTCCAGCCGGTTGTTGTGAGCGAGCCAAGCGTCGAGGACACAATCTCGATTCTGCGCGGCCTCAAGGAGCGCTACGAGACCCATCATGGCGTGCGCATCACCGACGGCGCGATCGTCTCGGCGGCGGTGCTCAGCGATCGCTACATCAACGATCGCTTCCTGCCCGACAAAGCGATCGACCTGATCGACGAGTCGGCGGCGCGGCTACGTATGGAGATCACTAGTGATCCCCAGGAGCTTGACGACCTCAAGCGGCGGATCATGCAGCTTGAGATCGAGCGCGAGGCGCTGAAGATGGAGAAAGACGCGGCCAGTAAGGAGCGGCTTGAGAAGATCGAGCAGACGCTGGCAAATCTGCGCGAAAGCCGTAACGCCGTCGAGGCGCAGCTTCAGCGCGAGCGCGAAAAGATTCAGCGCATCCAGCAGATCAAGCAGCAGCTCGACGAGACCCAGGTTGCGATCGAGCGGGCGCAGCGTGAGTACGACTACAATAAAGCCGCCGAGCTTCAGTACGGCCAGCTAACGCGCCTGGAGCAGGAGCTAGCCCAGGCTGAGGCGCAGGTGCAATCCAGCGGCGGCTCGCTGCTCAAGCAGGAAGTCGACTCGCAGGACATCGCGGCGGTTGTCTCGCGCTGGACCGGCGTACCCGTGAGCAAGCTGCTGGAGGGCGAGGTCGAAAAACTGGTCAAGATGGAAGATCGGCTCCATGCGCGCGTGATCGGTCAGGACGACGCGGTGCGCGCGGTGGCGGATGCGGTGCGCCGGGCACGGGCCGGGCTGCAAGATCCGAATCGCCCGCTGGGCTCGTTCCTGTTCCTGGGACCGACCGGCGTTGGTAAGACGGAGCTGGCGCGCGCGCTGGCTGAGTTCTTGTTCGACGACGAGCACGCCATGATCCGCATTGATATGTCGGAGTATATGGAGAAGCATACCGTGGCCCGGCTGATCGGCGCGCCTCCAGGCTATGTCGGCTACGAGGAGGGCGGCCAGCTGACCGAGGCCGTGCGCCGGCGGCCCTACAGCGTGGTGCTGCTCGACGAGATCGAAAAGGCGCATCCTGATGTCTTCAACGTGCTGCTGCAAGTGCTGGACGATGGCCGCCTGACCGACGGTCAGGGCCGTGTGGTCAACTTCAAGAACACCGTGATCATCATGACCAGCAACATCGGCAGCATCCTGATCCAGGATATGACGCAGAGTCGCGCCAGCGAGGAGGCGATTCGCGTGCGGGTGCTGGACGAGCTGCGCAATCATCTGCGGCCCGAGTTCCTCAACCGCATCGACGAGGTGATTGTGTTTAGCCCGCTTAGCCGCTCGCAGATCGGGCAGATCGTGGAGATCCAACTCAAGCGGCTGCGCAAGCTGCTCGGCGATCGCAAGCTTTCGCTGGAGCTGACGCCGGCCGCGCAGCAGCATCTGGCCGAAGAAGGCTACGATCCGATCTACGGCGCGCGTCCGCTCAAGCGTGTAATTCAGCAGCGGCTTCAGAATCCCCTGGCGATGCTGATTCTGCGCGGCGAGTTCCGCGAGGGCGATACGATCGTGGTCGACGCCGACGACGAGGGCTACACCTTCAGCCGATCGGTGGATGCCGAACTCGTCAACTCCTAGCTGAAAAGCTCATAACAACACAGCGCTGCTCAAATGAGCGGCGCTGTATGTTTTAACGAGAGATGTGGTGGGCTAATTATGCTACGCGAATCGTGCCGTTGAGCGGCTTCACCCGCTGTTCGAGCAGGCTGGTGAGCGCGTCCTGAAGCGTGAGCGCGGTCGTGAAGCCGCTCTGGCGAATCCCCAGCGCCACGATCGACTGCGCAATCTCGGGCCGGATGCCGACCAGGATCGTCTGTGCGCCCAGCAGCTTGGCTCCGGTTACCGCGCGCATCACGACGCTGGCCGCCAGCTCGTCGATCGGCGGTACGCCCGTGAGATCGAGCACGGCGGTATGGGCTTGCTGCTCCTGAACGCCCTGAAGAAAGCGCTCCTCAAAATCTTTCACGCGCTGCTCATCCAGCGTGCCGATCAGCGGCATCACGATCACGCCGTTGGCGACAGGAATAATCGGCAGCGAGAGCGAGCGGACCGTTTCGGTGAGCGTCTGCTGCGATGCCTGGGTTGTTTGCAGCTGCTCGATCATCGCCAGCAGCTCGTCCTGACGCTGCTGCAACATGCGCTCGTAGGCCCGCGACTGTGTGATGTCGCGGCTGAGCAGCAGGTAGCCTTGATGCTGTCCGTGGTGATCGCTGATCGGGCTGGCCGTCACCGTGATCGCCGTCTCGCAGGTTTCCAGCACCGCCTCGCGCCGATCGTCGCCCAGCAAGGCCCGCAGCGCGCCGATGTCGAAGCCGCGCCGCTGAACCGCATCCAGATCCTGGTTGATTCCCAGGCCAAGATGCTGCTCCATGGCCGGGTTGCTGAAGCGAATGGTGCGATCCGGCGCGAGCACCGCAATGCCTTCATCCATGCCCACCAGCGCATGATCCATCACTACCTGCGAGGTTTCAAAGACTTTACGCCGCAGCAGCAGATAGCCCAGCGCGCCGATCAGCACAACCTGATTCAGCAGACTGCTGAACTGGATACTGGCCGGATACGAGCGCAGAATATAGCCGTTGATTGCGGAAAAGATCAGCACGCCGATAAAGATCAGCAGCCCGTTCCGCTCACGGGGCTGCTTGACCAGCGTATGCAACAGCAGGCTCAAGTGCGGCAGCCAGGCTGTGATGAAGAGCCAGCTGATCGGCGCGCTGAGCGGTCCGGGAACAATCTGTAGCTGATCGGCGTTGATGCGCTGCACACCCGCGATAAACTGCTGGTTACTCAGGAAGTAGTCAAGCAGAATGCCGCCGATGGCGAGCAGATACGGGATCGAGAGCGCGACGATGGCCTGTGGCCGCTGCCACCACTCGGGCTTATACAGCGCGACAAAAAAGAGCAGCATATGGAGCGAGAGCAGTGATAACAAGATCCAGCCGCTCACCGTCGTGCCGATCATCAGCTCGGGCGTGTCCGCGCTACGACGCAGCGCAGCCGAGATCGCCAGTGCGATCTGCACGATCACAACCGCGAGAAAAAGCTGTCCCGAGCGCTGCTGACGGTAGCGTATCCAGACGATCGTTGCCATGATCGTACTGAGGACGACCGAGGGAATGACGGTGATCATCCAAAGCATGTGTGGCTCCTCTCCATTAGTGAGTCGCTGGCGGCGTGGGAAAGCAGCTTCCAGGGTTCAGGCTGGATTCGACGCGACAGCAGTTTGGGGATCGCTCCCGACGGCTGCTGGTTCTCTCCTCAGCTTTCGAGTATAGCAGTGAATATGCGGATTGTATTTACAATAAGTTAACCAATTAAGGCTATTTTGGATATAGTTCTACCCTTCGATTCTGGTATTGCTGTATGACCGGGGCGCGCCAGCCTGGTCAAATGACTAGGACCGTTTTGGTGTTTCTGCCAGGGCATTTGTTGACGGATCGCGTTACAATACAAAATGAGAATGATTTTCATATGAAAGATTGTGCGTATGTTTCATGGTGGTGGAAATTGGTGGTCGCTGGTGCGCTTCGACGAGGAGCGCGACCGGCCGACGATCAGCCGACAGCTTTTGCAGCGCGTCGCAGGCTATGCGAATCCTTATCGCTGGTCGATTATTTTGATGCTGGGCGCAATTCTGCTGACCTCGCTGCTCGACTCGCTTCAGCCGCAGCTGCTCAAGGTGCTGGTCGATCAGGCGCTGCCGCAGGGTGGACGGCCCGGCAATCTGTCGCTGCTGACCTGGCTCGGGCTGGGCATGATTGCGCTGCCGCTGGTGAGCGGTCTGATCGGCGTGTGGCAGCGGCGGGTTAGCTCGCTGGTGGGCGAGGGCATCATCTTTGATCTGCGGCGGGCGCTCTTCGATCATATGCAGCAGATGGGCCTGCGCTTTTTTACGAATACCAAATCGGGCGAGCTTGTCTCACGGCTCAACAATGATGTGGTCGGTGCGCAGCGCGCGGTGACGACGACGCTGGTCGGCATTATTACCAACGTTGTGCTGGTGATCATCACGCTGCTCTATATGATCTATATTAACTGGCAGCTGACTCTGCTCTCGATCGTGATCCTGCCGCTGTTTATCGTGCCGTCGCAGCGCATCGGGCGGATTCTTGGCCGTCTGACACGTGAGCAGATGGAGTATAACGGCAAGATGAACGCGCAGATGGGCGAGACGCTCAACGTCAGCGGCGCACTGCTGGTGAAGCTCTTCGGTCGCCGCCACGACGAGGTCGATCGCTTCAGCACGCACGCGGGCGATGTGCGCGATGTCGGCGTGCGGCAGGCGGTGATCGGCCGCTGGTTCTTCTGGGGCATCGGCCTTGCGAGCGCGCTGGGCGCGGCGCTGGTCTACTGGGTCGGCGGCTACTTCGCGATTCGCGGCGCGCTCACGACCGGCGAGCTGGTGGCGTTCGCGCTCTACCTGACACGGCTGTACGGCCCGCTGTCGTCGCTGGTTAACGCGCGGGTCGAGTTCGCGACCTCGCTGGTCAGCTTCGAGCGTGTGTTCGAGGTGCTGGATCTGCCGATCGAGATCAAGGAGCGGCCCGATGCCATCGCTCTGGACGATGTGGCGGGCGCGGTCGATGTCCAGAATATCGCCTTCTCGTACTTCGAGGTGCCCGACGATGCCGCCGTGGCGCTCTCGTCGCGTGACAGGCCGGTAGGCGCGGTCGAGGCCGAGGGCGTGATCAAGCCGATCATGAGCCGTCACTGGGCGCTGGAAGATGTGTCGTTTCGGGTCGAGCCGGGGCAGATGGTGGCGCTGGTCGGGCCGAGCGGCTCAGGCAAAACGACGATCACGTATCTTCTGCCGCGGCTCTACGATGTCACGCGCGGGCGGATTCTGCTCGACGGCCACGATCTGCGCGATCTGACGCTTGACACGCTGGCGCAGCACATCGGCATGGTGACGCAGGAGACCTATCTCTTCCACGATACGATCGCGGCTAATCTGCGCTACGCCAAGCCCGACGCAACCGACGCGGAGCTTGAGTCGGCGGCACGAGCGGCCAACATCCATCATTTGGTTACGCAGCTCCCCGAGGGCTACAACACGATCGTCGGCGAGCGCGGCTACCGCATGTCGGGCGGCGAGAAGCAGCGTCTGGCGATCGCGCGTGTGATCCTCAAGAATCCACGGATTCTGGTGCTGGACGAGGCGACCTCATCGCTGGACAGCGAGTCGGAGCGCGCGATTCAGGATGCGCTGGTTGAGGTGATGAAGGGCCGCACGACGCTGGTTATCGCGCACCGCCTCTCGACGATTCTGGCGGCCGATCGGA
The DNA here is from genome assembly GCA_036401895.1 of Herpetosiphonaceae bacterium. Taxonomy (GTDB): domain Bacteria; phylum Chloroflexota; class Chloroflexia; order Chloroflexales; family Kallotenuaceae; genus LB3-1. The sequence goes on from DASWTW010000443.1 coordinate 12,673, forward strand.
TTGTGGTGCTGGAGTACGGTAAGCTGGTTGAGCAGGGCACGCACGCCGAGCTGCTGGCGCGGGGTGGACTGTATGCGCGGCTGTATCACACGCAGTTTCGCGACCAGCCCGACGAGCAGCCGGCTGTTGGAGAGCACGAGCTAGCGACAAGCTGATCGCCGGCGGCGACCGAGTGTATGACGCGTGGAGGGGCCTTGTGCCTTTCCGCGTGTTGGTTTAAAGGAACAAAAGAACAAAAAAACAAAGGAACAAAAAAGAACCGAGAACCAAGAACCGAGAATCAAGAACCAAGAAAATATCATACTTCCCCTCGCCTGCGGGGCGCCCTCTGGGCCTGGAGCGGGAACGGGAGCCCGCGACGGCGGGGAAGGGGATGCTGAACAACGCGAGGCAGGGGTGAAGGCCAAGCACCAGGTATCAAACGCAGAACAAAACGAGATGAGGGTCTGGCTCTTTTCCCTTTGTTCGCTTGTTCGCTTGTTCATTTGTTTGCCCGCAGGGCCTTTCCCTGCGCTTGCGGCGTTGTGCCGAATAGGCTACACTGGAGACGGTTTCCGATAGAGGAGCGGTCTGTGCAAGTTCCATTAAATCCGGCCAATCTGTTGAGCTTTGCGCGGCTGGTGGCAACAGTGCCGCTGGTTGTGTTGATCTTGCTGTCGACACACCTGAGCTTGTTTGCTGCGGCCTTGCTGTTCGTCGTCATGGCAATCACCGATACTGTCGATGGCCGGCTTGCGCGCCGCTACGGCTGGGTCAGCAATATCGGCATCTTTCTGGATCTCACGGCGGATAAAGTGTATACCGCCGCGACGCTGATCTCGATGGTCGCGATCGGGATTTTATCGCCCTGGATCGCGATCGTGATCATCGTGCGCGAGTTTGTGGTGACGGGCCTGCGCTCGTTCGCCGCCGCCGAGGGCATGGTGATCCCCGCCGATAAGTGGGGCAAGCACAAGATGCTGCTGACGATCATCGCCGTCGTGTGGATGCTGGTCGCCGCGAGCGCCGGCTTTCCGACGCAGCTCAACGCCGCGCTGCCCCCACTGTTCGAGCCGACCGGCGCGTATCAGGCGCTGGCGCTCTTGCTGAGCGTGGGCTACTGGCTGATGATCGGCGCCGTGCTGCTGACGATCTACTCGGGCTATGAATATATCCGCAAGGCCGCTCCGCTCTTTCGTACTTGAACAAATGTGCCAAGATTTGGTATAATTTTTAAGCTAACATAATGGACGAGACACGCGATTACGACACTATTCTTGCGGCGCTGCAAGAGATCGAAGCCGAGGTGCGCTCGTGTACCGCGTGCGCGCTGCACAAAGGCCGCACGCGCGCCGTGCCGGGCGAAGGGCCGGTCAACGCCGAGATCATGTTCATCGGCGAGGCTCCCGGCCGCAACGAAGATCAGCAAGGCCGTCCGTTTGTTGGGCAGGCAGGTAAGCTCTTAGAAGAGCTGCTGGCAGAGATCGGTCTGACGCGCGACGATGTGTGGATCGGCAATGTCGTCAAGTGCCGGCCGCCGGGCAATCGCGATCCGCAGCCCGAAGAGATCGCGGCCTGCGCGGGCTATCTGGAGCGGCAGATCGAGCTGTTGCAGCCGAAGCTGATCGCGACGCTGGGCCGCTTCTCGATGGAAAAGTTCTTTCCGGGCGCGCGCATTACCAGAGTACATGGACAGGCCAAGCGCGACGGCAGCCGCGTGCTGATCCCGCTGTTTCATCCGGCCTACGTTCTACGCAATATGGCGGCGATGCCCGATGCGATCCGCGACATACGGAAGATTCCCCGATTGCTTGAACGCCTGGAGCAAGTTCTGGCCGAGGAAGCCGCCGGAACCGCCATGCCGCCCGAGCCTGAAACGCCGCCGGAGGAGCCGTCGCAGCTTTCGCTGTTCTAGCTGAATACCTGGCGCGAAACTTGCAAATAAGGCACTATTTCAGATGAAAACATATCGTCTGGACGAGAATGGTCGTCGTGCGACGCTGCTGCTGATGCTGGGCGCGCTGGTTGTCTGGCTCTTCGCCCTGTGGAAGCTGCCCGATGCGCTCAGCACCGAGAATGTACAGGTAAGCTATCTGCGGCTGCCGAGCACGCTGGCGGGAGTGCTCGCCGATGGCCTGAGCGTAAGCCAGATCATCCCGGCGCTGCTGTTTATCGTGCTGATCATGGCTGCTCCGCTGCTGATCTGGAACTTGCTGGAAGAATGGTCGACGACCTACGTGGTCCACGATGATGGCCTGGAGTACGATACGGTGCAAGGGATCAAAGTGCTGTATCCTTGGAAGGCGATCAAAGGCGTGCGTATCGTCGATCCCGAGGCCCGCGCTCCCGACGACGAGGTGCTGGTCGACGACGAGATCTGCCAGATTCGCAGCCGCCTGCTGCGCTGGCTGCATCGCCAGGCGTTTGGTCGCTCCCGCATTCCGATCTATGCGCGGGTTGGCGAGCGCCACGAGCTGATCGCCGAGATCGTGAATCGGGCCGGGCTACGGTAGAACAAAGAACCAGAGAACAAAGGAACAAACGAAGCTCGACTCTTCCCCTCTCCTGTGGCGACGGGAGAGGGGAAGCCCGAAGGGCAGGGGTGAGGGCCAGCTTCGGTTTCCGTGATATGCAGAACCTGGGTAGTCGGTTGGACTACCAAAAACATAACGTGCGAAAGGAGTAGCGAAGAGCCGGCAAGGGCCGTGCTCTGCTTCTTATATGTCAAAAAATCGATTACGTGTTATTTCGCTGGGCGGTGCTGGTGAGGTAGGCCGCAACTGCTGGGTGCTGGAGTACGGTGACGATGCGATCATTCTCGATATGGGCGTGATGTTTCCCGAGAATGAGATGCTCGGCGTCGATCTGATCCTGCCCGATGTAACCTATGTACAAGAGCGAAATGTCAAGGTTCATGGCGTGTTTATCTCGCATGGTCATGAAGATCATATCGGCGCGCTGCCGTATCTGCTGCCGCTGATCGATCTGCCGCCGGTCTACGGTACGACGCTGACGCTGGGCCTAATCCAGCCGAAGCTCAAGGAGCACAAGCTGCTCGACAAAGTTGATCGTCGAACGATCGAGGCGGGCAGCAAGTACACCGCCGGGCCGTTCACGATCGAGCCGTTCCATATCGCGCACTCGATCCCGGATGCTGTCGCGTTCGGCATCAACACGCCGGCCGGGCTGGTGGTCTATCTGACCGACTGGAAGTTCGATCACACGCCCGTCGACAACTGGCCGACCGATGTTCCCAAGATGGCCGAGCTGGGTCGTCGCAACCCGCTGCTGCTGCTCACCGATTGTGTGCGCGCCGAGTCCAAGGGCGTGACGCCCAGCGAGCGTGTGATCGGCGAAGCTTTCGACAGCATCTTCGCGATCGCGCAGGGCCGCATCATCGTGGCGACCTTTGCGTCGAATATTTCGCGCGTGCAGCAGGTGATCGACACCGCCGACGCCTACGGGCGCAAGGTCGTGGCCGCCGGTCGCTCGATGGAAAACAACGTGCGGATCGCCCAGGAGCTTGGCTATCTGCGCGTCCCCGAGGGCGTATTGATCCGCCCCAGCCAGATGTCGGAGTATCGCGACGACGAGGTTGTGGTGGTTTGTACCGGCAGCCAGGGCGAGCCGATGGCGGCGCTGGCGCGCATGGCGAACCGCGATTATCCGCACGTCAAGATCAAGGCGGGCGATACCGTGGTCGTGTCGGCGACACCGATTCCCGGCAACGAAACCTCGGTGCATAAGGTCATCGACAATCTCTACCGTCTGGGCGCAGAGGTTGTCTATGGCTCGGAGTCGCCGATCCATGTGTCGGGACACGCCGCGCAGGAAGAGCTGAAGATGGCGCTGGCGCTGCTGCGTCCGCAGTACGTCGTGCCGTTCCACGGCGACTATCGTCACATGGCGATCTACCGCAAGCTGGCGCTGAGCATGGGCTACACCAGCGAGCAGGTGCTGCTGCCTGAGACCGGCTCGATCATGGAGTTTAGCCAGGATTACGGCGAGATCACCGGCAAAGGACCGGGCGGTCTGATCTATGTCGACGGCACCGCGATCGGCGGCGACGTGACTAACGCCGTGCTGCGCGACCGGCAGATGCTGGCTAAAGACGGCATCCTGATGGTCGTCGTCAGTGTGGACAGCACGACCGGCAAAGTCATTGCGGGGCCGGATCTGGTCAGTCGCGGCTTTACGCATCTGCGGCAGTCCACGGACATCATCGAAAGCACCAAGCAGCGGGTCCGCGACTCGCTGGATAATTTCGCCGACTACGATGGACGTGGCGGCGTGGGCAGCACCGATCTGACCTATCTCCAGCGGAAGATCAAAGATACCGTCAGCGAGTTTGTGTATCAGCAGACGCGCCGCCGACCGATGGTCTTACCCGTGGTGATGGAGGTATAAGCGGCTCTCACCCCGTCTACACAGCGGCGCGAGCGCCTGGAAATGAGTAAGCATGGCTTCAAAGCGAACACAGCCTAAATCATCGACAGGCCGCGCCGCCAAAAACGGTACGCCGACGCGCAAGTCGGCGCGTAGCCGCAGCGCCGGCAGCCGCAGCACTTCGACGCGCAAAGCAGCCGCAGCAACCCGGCACAAGCCCTGGTTTTCGCCCCAGCAGCAACGGGAGCTGTTCGCGTTCGTGCTGATCGGCCTGGGCCTGCTGCTGATGGTGCTCCTGATGAGCGCCGAGCCCGGCGTGGTCGGCAAGGGCGTGGTCGGCTTTATCCAGGCGGCGTTCGGGCAGAGCGGCATTGTGCTGCCGCTGCTGTTTATCGTCGTCGGCGGCCTGATCCTGGTGCAGGAGCGCTTTGTCGACGCGCCGATCACCGGCGGTAACGTGGTGGGCGTGGTGCTGCTGGCGCTGGTGCTGATGTCGGCTGTCGAGTGGAATAACACGCGCATCATCTACGACGATGGCCTGGACGCGCCAACATCGATCGGCGGCGCGCTGGATCTCGGGCTGATGTACGCCTTTGGCGCTCCCGGCGCTGGCGTGGTGCTGACGCTGCTGTTTGTGCTCAGCGTCATGCTGACCTTCAATGTCACGCTGCGCCAGATCTTTGGCCGGATTCAGGCCGGCGCGCATGGCCTGTGGCTGCTGCTGTGGGGCGAGAAGCTGGAAGTGATCGATCCCGACGCCGAGCTTGAGCCTGAGCCTGTGCCGTACGCTGAGGAGCTTAAAAGCAAGCGCGCGCCGCGACCCGCGCTCAACGGCGGTCAGAAGCTCGCCGAGAATCGCCCGGCCTTGCCGCCACCGCCCACCGACGACGAGCTTCAGCGCCAGATGATCTTCACCCCGATCGCGGCCCGACCGACGCAGGCCAGCCTGTTCAATCGGCCTGAGTCTCAGGGCGCGATCAGCGCCGATGCTGCCAGGGGCGAGCCGATCAGCGCCAAGCGGGCCGCACTGGCCAACGCCGAGACGCAGCGCATCGATGTGTCGCAGATCAAGGCTGAGACCGGCGCTGCACCTATTCCCGCCGCTTCCTCCGGTTCCGTGGCTTCACCTCCACTGTCCAAGGCCGCGCAGGCTAAAGCGGAAGCCTCCGCCGCAGATAAAGCGACGGTCGATCAGGAGATTGCCGAGATCGACGCCAGCATTCCGCGCCAGGCCTGGCCGATTCCCATGGTTGCGATGCTCGACAACTTCAGCGAGAACGAGGTCGACGATAACGAGAAGCGCTCCAAGGCGCGGATCATCGAGGATACGCTGGCCTCGTTCAAGATCGAGGCGCAGGTGGTGGGGATGAATCCCGGCCCGGCGGTGACGCAGTACCAGCTCCAGCCGGCGGTCGGCGTGAAAGTTAGCCGCATCACGGGCCTGGAAAAAGATCTGGCTCTAGCCCTGGCCGCGCCGTCGATCCGGCTGGAAGCGCCGATCCCGGGCACGTCCTACATCGGCATCGAGATTCCCAACATGGCGATCGCCTCGGTCTCCATGAAAGAAGTGCTCGACACCGACGAGTTCTCGGCGCATAAAGGGCGGCTCAAGCTGGCGCTGGGCAAGGATGTGTCGGGAACGCCGGTGGTCACGGATCTCACCAAAGCGCCGCACCTGCTGATCGCGGGCTCGACCGGCTCCGGTAAGTCGGTGGCGGTCAACTCGATCGTGTGTACGCTGCTGATGCAGTACACGCCCGAAGACCTCAAGTTCATCATGGTCGATCCCAAGATGGTCGAGCTGATCGTGTATAACCATATTCCGCATCTGCTGGCGCCGGTGGTGACGGAGCTTGAGCGCGTGGTGAGCCTGCTCAAGTGGGCAGTGCGCGAGATGGAGCGGCGCTACAAGCTGCTGGCGCAAAAAGGCTACCGCAACATCGAGTCGTATAACAAGGTGGCCAAGAAAGGCGGCGCAGGGCTGGAGCCGCTGCCCTACATCGTGATCATCATCGACGAGCTGGCGGATCTGATGATGATGGCTCCCGACGAGGTCGAGACGCTGGTCTGCCGTCTGGCGCAGATGGCTCGCGCGATCGGCATTCATCTGATCCTAGCCACGCAGCGGCCGTCGGTGGATGTTGTGACCGGCCTGATCAAGGCCAACTTCCCGACGCGCATGGCCTTCGCGGTCACATCGCAGATCGACTCGCGGGTGATCATGGATCAGAGCGGCGCTGAGCAGCTGCTTGGTCGCGGCGATATGCTCTACCTGGCCTCGGACGCGCCCAAGCCGATCCGCGTGCAGGGAACGTTTGTCTCGGATCGCGAGATCGAGTCGCTGACGCGCTTCTGGCGTGCGGCCCAAAAGCCGAGCGACGGGTCGAGCGATGGGTCGAGCGCCGCGCCGGGCAAGAAGCCGCTGCCGCTCAAGCCGATCGTACGTGAGGGGCAGAACGGCGCGGAGGTAGCCACTGGGTCAGCCGCTACAGATGCGACAGCCCTGGAGCCGGTCGTCGCGGTCTCGCCGCTGCCGGATTCGCACAGCGGCCAGCTCAACGTCGAGGAGCAGGACGAGCTGCTGCCCAAAGCGATCCAGCTGGTGCGCCAGCATGAGCGCGCCTCGGCCTCGCTGCTGCAACGGCGGCTGCGGATCGGCTACTCCAAGGCCGCGCAGCTGATCGATATGCTGGAGCAGCGCGGCATTGTCGGCCCGGCTGAGGGCGGTCGTTCGCGCGAGGTGCTCCACGACGACCGGGACGACAAGGCGCTGTAAAACTAAGCTTCCGAAAATCGTAAGGGGCGTGATGTATCACGCCCTGAACACCCAACCTCCATTTACGGATAGATCTTTTCCCCTTTTTCTAACATCTCGATAAACTGTGTAATCCGCCGGGCGCGCGTCTCGGGCTTCTTCGCGGTGTGGATGCGAAACAGGATCGCAAAGCGATTCTGGCTGTTGAGCGTCGCGAAAAAGGCGCTGGCCTGCGGATGTTTGTCGAGCTCAGCCTGTAGATCTTCCGGCACTGTCGCGCGGCTCGGCGAATCGTAGGCTGCCTCCCAGCGTCCATCCTGCTTAGCCCGCTCGATCTCTTTGAGTCCGGCCGGCTGCATCCTGCCGCTTTCGATCAGCGCCGCGACTTTCCCCTGATTGACTTTGGACCAGGTGCTGCGCGGCGTGCGCGGCGTGAACTTCTGCAAGAACGACGACTCGTCGTAGGTTTTTTTCTGCCCGTCGATCCAGCCGTAGCATAGCGCCACGTCCAGCGCCTCGGCGTAGTTGACCGACTCGATCCCCGATGCTTTTTTGGCGATCTGTAACCAGATGCCGGCCGAGTCGGCGTGGTGCTGATCGAGCCATTGCTCCCAATCTTGCTGCCGCGCAAACGCCATGATCGGCAGTTCTTTGGAGGTCTTGTCGGAGGATTTCACGTGCGATGCACTCCTTTTGTTAGAGCAGACACTTTTTCAGATTCGTCAGTTAAAGATTAGCACGTTTACAATCAAGAGCTTGGCGCATAAAGAAGCGGCACGCCTGAATGCGTACCGCTGTTGGCTGACTAATCGCGTGATGTTTTTGCCGAGTGGAGCTAAGGCACGGCACAGGCCGGTACGGTGATCGTCTGCTCGTGCCAATCCCAGGATTGCGAGAGAACATACGACTGGGCAACCATTACCTGATAGCTCTCGCCGCAGGTCAGGCCGGAGATGTTGTATGACATGGTTGATCCGACTGGGTAGTACTGGTAGATCGTCCGTTGGTTCACGTCGCACGGATAGTAGGCGGGATTGCTGCTGGGCTTCCAGCAGAGACGCGCAACATCCGATCCGGTGGTGGGCGCATCTTCCTGTCCGCGCACCGTCCAGTTGATTGTTACCGAGCTTGCCGTCCGGCTTGTGTACCAGAGGCTGAAGCCAAGCCAGGCTTTGGCTGCCGGTGCCAGAGCCAATACGCCAGCCACCAGGGCCAGCATGACCACCGCAGAGACGCGCTTCCTGCCACGAACGAACTGGGCTGTCATCATTGTTGTCACCCTGCTCCTTTGTGTTGTTGGACAGATGGGCTTGGGAGTTCGCAGATGTGCCTGCGTCTGAGGGGTATGCTCACTATAGCATTAGATTTAAACGGCGTAAATGCTCTGGCCGAGAATGCCACAATTGAGAGTATAATTGCGCCTCGGTACGTTCCTTGTTCTTGCCAGCTATGCGTACTGTCATGGCTGGCGTTGAGTTGAGCATGATAGCTGAGCGGATAAAAGCTTCTTCTTCGGATCGATCGCTGGGCTGGCTGCGGGCGCTGGTTTCCTCGGCCTGGCTGGTGGCGCTGCTGCTGGGCCTGATCGCGTTTGTGCCACGGGCGCTGAGTCTCGCCGATTTTTACACGATCGACGAGGCCTATCACTGGCAGCTGCGGGTGCGCCTCTTCGCCGCCGCGCTAGCCGATCGTAACTGGGCCGGCACGATTCTGACCGGACATCCCGGCGTGACGACGACCTGGCTGGGCGGGATCGGACGCTGGCTAAGCTTGCAGGCGAGTGTTGGCGAGCCCAGTTTTAGCGACGGCGCGCGCTATCTCGCGTATCTGCGGCTGCCGCTGGTGGTTGTCAACAGCGCGACCGTGGCGCTGGGCTACCTCGCGCTGCGGCGGCTGCTCAATCCCTGGACCGCACTGCTGGCCGGCCTGCTCTGGGCCGCCTCGCCGTTTTTGATCGCGCACAGCCGCTTGCTGCATGTCGACGCGCTGCTGACCTCGTTTATGACGCTGAGCTTGCTGCTGCTGATCATCGCGATCGAGGCGACGCACGAGGAGAGACGCTTCAGGTCGCGAGCGCATTTCGCTGCGCTGGCTGGCTCGGGCGCGCTCGCTGGTCTGGCGCTGCTGTCGAAGGGGCCGGCGCTGGCCTGCCTGCCACTGGCGGGATTGTTCTTACTGGCATTCGGCCCGATTCCTGGTATCTGGCCGCGTCTCCGCTGGGCGATCGGCCGCTACCTGATCTGGTTTGGCAGTGCGGCGCTCACGATCTTTGCGGTCTGGCCCGCGATGTGGGTCGCGCCAGTCGAGGCGATCGGTCGAGTGATCAGTGAGGTGTTGGTGAATGGCGGGCAGCCGCATCACTCGGGCAACTATTTTCTGGGCCAGCCGATCGGCGATCCGGGCTGGATCTTCTATCCGCTGGTCGTGCTGTGGCGCAACACGCCGGTTACGCTGCTCGGCCTGCTGCTGCTGCCGCTGGCGCTGCGGGAGCGCGGCTGTGAGCGGCGCGTCCTGCTGATCCTGCTGCTATTCGCGCTCTGGTTCGGGCTGGCGTTGAGCGCGGGAGCCAAAAAGTTCGATCGCTACCTGCTGCCGATCTGGCCCGCAACCGAGATCCTGGCGGCAGCAGGATTGGTCGCCGGGGCTCGCCGGATCGGGCGCTGGCTGGGGCGGCGGGGAGCTGTGCCCCGGCCCACGCTGCGAGCAGCGCTTCAGGCGGCGGGGCTGGCGCTGGTGTGTCTGCCGCTGCTGCTGATGGATCTGGCGTATCACAACTATTACCTGGCGTATTTCAATCCGCTGCTGGGCGGCGGCGCGGCGGCGCAGCGCGTGCTGCTGGTGGGCTGGGGTGAAGGTCTGGAGGAGGCCGGCTCGTGGCTCGGCGAGCGGCCCGACGTCGGCAACGGCCCGATTCTTTCCTGGATCTCGCCGACGCTGATGTATTTCGTGCCGCAGCAGGTCAGAGATCTTGATGCGGTGACTGTGCGCCAGCTGAGCAGCTACGCCGTGCTCTACTTACGCAGTGTGCAGCGCAAGGAAGCGCCCGAGGCGGAGGCGTACGTTCGGCAGACGCCGCCGCTCTATACCGTGCGCAAACACGGCATCGAGTACGCGACCATTCACCAGCTGCCGCGACCATTCGATCAGCCCGTCGACGCGGTATTCGGCGATGGCCTGCATCTGCGCGGCTATTCGGAGGAGTTGCTCCAGAGCACGCTTACGATCACGCCGTCCTGGAACATTCAGACGGATCAGCCCGGCGGCGTTTTCTTTTTCGTGCATGTGCTGGCGGCGGATGGCAGCAAAGTTTCACAGGTAGATCTGCCGCTCGACGATGGCCTGTTTCCACAGTGGCAGGCCGGGCAGCAGTTCGGGCGACCCCTGGCGCTGCCGCTGCCTGCGGATCTGCCGGCCGGAGAATATCGTGTGGCGCTCGGTGTGTACCAGCCGACCGAGGGCCGGCGCTTGCCGCTGGAGGGCGGCACTGTGCTGCCACCCGAGGTCGATGGAGCGGAGACGCTGCTGCTGACGACGTTTCGCATCCCATAAGATCGCTGCGGGGCGTGTGCATTAAAATTATTCGGGGCGTATTGCTTTGATGCATACGCCCCGAATGATCTGGTGATCGTCATACCGCGAACGAGAGCGCCCGCATCACGGTGGTGCCGCTGGGAATCTCCTGTCCCGGCAGATCGTTTGCCGTCACCTCGGGATCGACCCGGCAGTGTCGCCCGATCACAACTCCGGCCGGCAGCTCGACGCGGTGTCCGATCACGGTCAGGCCGTCGGTGATGTGGCCCGGCTCGGTGATGTTGGACCGCATATCGTCGCCGCTGCCAAGCTGCGCGCCCTCGCCGACGCGTGTGTTCTCGTCGATGATGCAGCGGTCCACTACCGCGTTCGCGCCGATCACCGTATCCAGCATGATGATCGAGTCGCGCACCACCGCGCCCGGCTCCACGCGTACGCCCGGCGACAGCACGCTGTTGATGACCTGGCCGTGGATCACACAGCCGTTTGAGATCAGGCTGCGCTTGACCTGCGCTCCCGGCAGCAGCTTGACCGGCGGCCGATCTTCGCTGCGGGTGTGGATCACCCAGCGTGGATTCGAGATGTTGAGCGCCGACTCTTCTTCCAGTAGATCGAGCTGGGCCCGCCAGTAGACCGGCAGGCTACCGACGTCTTGCCAGTAGCCGGTGAAACGCTCGGCGTACACGTTATCCTGCTGCACCATGCGTGGAATCAGGTTGAGCCCGATTTCGTGCGACGAGGCGGGATCGCGAGCGTCCTCTTCCAGCCGTCGCAGCAGCTTAGCGGTGTTGAAAACATACACGCCCATTGAGCCGATCGTGCTTTCGCTCTGGCGCGGCTTTTCGTGGAACGCAACCACGCGGCTATCTCCATCGGTGGTGACCATGCCGAAGCGATAGGTTTCTTCGGGCCGCACGTTGACCACGCCGATCGTCAGGTCGGCTCCACGATCCTGATGCAGCTGGAGCAGCGGGCGATAGTCCCAGGTGTAGACCTGATCGCCGGCCAGCACGAGCGTCACGTCGCTATTGCTCTCGACCAGACGGCGGCGGTTCTGGTAGAGCGCGCCCGCCGTGCCGCGGTACACGTCCTCGCTGAACTCGTCGCGAAACGGCTGCCAGATGAACAGGCCATTTGGCCGGCGTCGATCCAGATCCCACGGCCCGCCCAGGCCCAGGTGATCGATCAGCGGCTGTGGCCGGTAGTCCGGCAGCACGGCAACCCGCCGCAGCCCGGAGTTGACGCAGTTCGAGAGCGCAAAGTCGATGATCCGGTACTTGCCGGCGAAGGGCAGCGCGGGCTTGGCCCGCTGTGCCGCCAGAATGCTCAGCCGACGCTCACGACCTCCGGCCAGGATCAAGGTTTGTACGTTCATTGCAACCTCGTTTCGCGCTTTGAGTTTCGAGTTCCTGGTTCGTGGTGAGTGATCAGGCCCTCACCCCCGCCTCACTGCGTTCGGCACCCCCTCTCCCGTTGCGACAGGCGAGGGGGAATCTGCGTACTGCTTTTGTTCTCTGTTCGTTGTTCCCTTGTTCTTTATTCGTCGTTCTTTGTTCTCTCGTTCGGTTCTAGGTTCTTGGTTCTTGGTTCTGCTTATGCTCCGTACGGCACCCAGATATTCTTGATCTGCGTGGCCTGGCGCAGAAAGACCTCGCTCTCGCCGGGCTGCGGATCGAGCCAGCTGCGGGGCCGGCTGGAAACCCAGGTGCGCTTCAGATTGCTCACCGAGGCTTTTTCAACCATCGCGCAGCCGTCCTGCCCACCGAAGTACCACATCGCGTCGACGTTGTTGTGCTCGGCCAGCACTTTTGCCAGTGTGTCGCGCGCGCCCGTGACGATGTTGATCACGCCGCCGGGAACGTCGCTGGTGTCGAATACCTGGTACAGATCGGTGGCGGAGAGCGGGTGCTGCTCGGACGGCACCAGCACTACGGTGTTGCCCATGCTGATCGCCGGAGCCAGCAATGCAGCGCAGCTCAGCAGCGGGTACTCGTCGGGGCAGGCGATGCCGATCACGCCGATCGGCTCGGGCATAGCTAGCGTGGCATTGCGAAACGGCGTACGATGCACCGCGCCGTCGTGCTTATCGGCCCAGGCGGCGTAGGTGAACAGCCGCTCGATTGTGCGCTCGACCTCCTGCGTGGCCGAGTCGGCGCTGCGTCCGGTCTGAGCCCGGATGCGCTCGGCGAACTCGGGGGCGCGCGCGCTCAGGTTCTCGGCGATGTAGTAGATGATCTGCGCGCGGGCATGGCCGGTCTGCTCGGCCCATTTGGCGGCGGCGTTGGCCGCCTCGACGGCGTTGCGAATATCCTTGCGGTTGCCCTCGCCCACCTCGCCGATCAGCCGGCCCTGTGGATCGTAGACCGGCCGGCTGTAGCCTGAGTCTGGCCGCGCCTGCTTGCCGCCGACATAATTTTTGGGCGTGCGATCGATCGCCGGAAAGCCAATCGACGGGCCGTTGCGGTGGCCGTTGGTAGACTGGCCCTCATTGGCCCTCACCCCTGACCCCTCTCCCGCTGCGGCAGGCGAGGGGAGAACTTCGGTGCTTTGTTCTCGGTTCTCGGTTCTTTGTTCTTCCCTTTGTTCCTTTGTTTCTTTGTTCCCTTGTTCCTTAAACTTGACGTACTCGTACAGCCCTTCTTTGCCGCCTTCGCGCCCGTAGCCGCTCTCGCGGTAGCCGCCGAAGCCAGCCGCCGCATCGAAGAGATTGGTGCTGTTGATCCAGACCACGCCGGCTTTGATCTTGCCCGCCACGTCGAGCGCCTGATTAATGTCCTCGCTCCACACGCTGGCTGCCAGGCCAAAGCGTGTGTTATTGGCCAGCGCGATCGCCTCCGAGGGCGTGCGGAAGGTCATCGAGACCAGCACCGGGCCGAAGATCTCGACCTGCGCGATCGTCGCGGCGGGCGCGACATCCGTGAAGAGCGTGGGCGGGAAGAAGTAGCCCTCGGTCGGACAGGCCCACGACGGCTGCCAGATCGTCGCGCCCTCATCCTGTCCCTGCGCCACCAGCTTCTGGATCTTCTCAAGCTGCACCGGAGCCACGATCGCGCCGATGTCGATCGCCTTGTCGGTCGGATCGCCCACCCGCAGCTTTTCCATGCGCGTACGCAGCTTGTCGATCAGCCGCTGGGCGATGCTTTCCTGCACCAGCAGCCGCGACCCGGCGCAGCAGACCTGGCCCTGGTTGAACCAGATCGCATCGACCACGCCCTCGACCACGCTATCGAGATCGGCGTCGTCGAAGACGATAAACGGCGATTTGCCGCCCAGCTCCAGCGAGAGCGTCTTGCCGCTGCCCGCCGTGGTCGCGCGAATGATCCGCCCGACCTCGGTCGATCCCGTAAACGCGATCTTGTTGATGCCGGGATGCTTCACGATCATCTCGCCGACCTTGCCGTCGCCCGTGACGATGTTGATCACGCCGCGCGGCAGCCCGATCTCGTCGCAGATCTCGGCGAACGCCAGCGCCGTCAGCGAGGTCCACTCCGCCGGCTTCAGCACCACGGTGTTGCCCATCGCCAGCGCGGGCGCGATCTTCCAGGCCAGCATCAGCAGCGGAAAGTTCCACGGGATGATCTGCCCGACCACGCCGACCGGCTTGTAGTTGGGTAGCTCGGCTTCCATAAGCTGCGCCCAGCCCGCGTGGTAGTAGAAGTGCCGCGCCACCAGCGGAATATCGATGTCACGAGTTTCGCGGATCGGCTTGCCGTTGTCGAGCGTTTCCAGCACCGCCAATCGTCGCGAGTGCTTCTGGATCTGCCGCGCCAGCGCGTAGAGATAGCGCGCCCGGATGTGCCCCGGCGTCTGCGACCAGCTCTCGAAGGCCGTGCCGGCAGCCGCGACCGCCGCATCGACCTCTGCCTGCGTCGCCTGGGTGACGTGGCCGAGCAGCTTGCGATTCGCCGGATTGATGCTCTCGAACAGGCGATCCTCGGCGACCTCGGTCCACGCGCCGTCGATGTACAGCCCGAAGCGACGATTGTGCGCCTCAAGCCACGCGTTAGCCAGCGACGCGCTCTCCGGCGCGGGTCCGTACTCCATGGTCTCAAAAATGTCTGCTATGCTCATAAATCACTTCGTGATAGAACCCAGAACCATCTGCTTCATCCTTTAGGTTCTAGGTTCTTAGTTCTAGGTTCTCGTTATCCCATCGGGTGGCGGAACAGCGCCGAGTACTGGCCGGTGACGTGATGCTCAAGCTGGCGCTCAATGTC
>DASWTW010000444.1:0-20778 GCA_036401895.1 Herpetosiphonaceae bacterium
CACCGCCGTCGATCAGCTCGAAGCCGGGCCACTCCTCTGGCGCGACCATCTCCGCATACAGGCCCAGCCGCTTCTCGAAGGTGTCGGACTGGTTGCGCGCGCCGGCCCGGATCAGCAGCGAGCGCCCGGCGGGATAGTAGCGCACCGTGGCGTCGTCCTCAGGCACGCTGGCGATCGGCTCGATCAGGCGCGTGCGCAGATCCGACTTGATCACGGCGATCACCGGCACCTTGGGCTGATCGGTGTTCAGCGTGACGCGCCACTCGCCGTTGAAGCGCGGGATATACTCGGGCCGCGCCAGCCACATCGACCAGTTAGGATCCTGGAAGCGCGCCAGCTTGTCCAGGGAGGCGGTCGGCGTGTTGGGCAGCAGCAGGCTCTGAACCTCGGGCGCCTGGCCGTTGACCGCCGGGAACATAAAGTTGATCTGATCGATCTGCTGGCGGGGATTGACCTCAGCCAGGAAGGTATCGACCTCGCCGGTCACGTCGTAGGAATCGACGTAGCGGCCTTCCTGAAGCAGCGTCATGATCTCGATATACACATTCAGCAGCTGATCGGCGCTTTCGGCGCGGCGCACCAGGCCGTTGGTCGGCGTGGCCAGCTCGTTCTGCAAAAAGTTCGTATCGGCGTTCGGCCCCAGCGCGATCGGAAAAATCTTGACGCCTTCCTGCTTCAGCTTGGCGACCGCGTTTTTGAGCTTCTGCTCCTCGGCGGCCTTATCGGCATCGGTCGCGGTCGGTATGCCGTCGGTCAGCAGCAGCACGGCGCGCTGCTGGTTTTTGTTGGCCGCGCTCTGGAGCACCTGCTCGGAAAGATCCAGCGCCTGGCCCATGTAGGTCCAGTTCGACAGCTCGTCGGGCGCCTCGATCGCATTGAAGCGATCCCAGGCAAACTGCGAAAAGCCGTCGATCTCGCTCAAGCTCATCATCGCCTGAGTAGACTGTGCGTCGCCCATCGAGACTAGGCCGATCTGATCGCCTTTGGCCCCGAGGTTGACAAACAGCTTGGCGGCCGAGATCCGCATGTCACGCGGATCGTTCTCCTTCATCGAGCCGGAGTTGTCGATCACCAGCACCGCGTCGATGCGGGTGTCGATAGCATCCTGCGCTGCGGCAACCGGTGCCAGACTGGCCATGATTGCGAGCAGACACAGCGGGATCAATAAGCTTATAAATCGTCGCATGTGCTCCTCTCACCAAGCGTAAAGCCTGCCTGCGCTCGTCGCCGGTAGGCCGAAGATTCCATCAGCGCGATCACCAGTAGCTTTTCCGCTCGAACGGATTGCTGGTATCGCGGAAAACGCGCGAAACATCGTGACCTTGCCCGTTGAGCCGAGCCTCGCACTGCGGACGTACGCCGGTCCAGACCAGCTCGCCGTCGCGGCGCATAAAGATCTCCTGGCCGGTGATCACATCGCTCTGGAGGCCGGTGACCTCGAAGATCGTATCGACCTGGCGCTGCTCGCCCTCGCGGGTGCGCTTGCAAAAGATCACCAGATTCACTGAGCGCGTGATCATCTCCAGCACCGCGTTGCTGGGCATGCCTTCGCCGGTCATCAGCGTGTAGGTATGCATCTTGGCCAGCGCCTCGCGGGGATTGTCGGCGTGCAGCGTACACATCGAGCCCTCGTGGCCGCTGGTCATCGCGGTCAGCACGTCGAGCGCCTCAGGGCCGCGCACCTCGCCGACGATGATGCGGTTGGGCCGCATGCGCATCGCGTTTTTCACCAGATCGCGGATGGTGACGATCTTGCCGCCGGGCATCATATGCGCCTCAAGCGCGCACACGTCTTCCAGCAGATGATCCAGCGCCAGCTCGCGCGTCTCCTCGATTGTGACGATGCGCTCGTCGGGGCCGATGCAGGCGCACAGCGCGTTGAGCAGCGTGGTCTTGCCGGTGCTGGTGCCGCCGCAGATCAGCAGATTCAGCCCCGACTGCACGGCAGCTTTCAAAAACTGGCTCGGTCCCGCGCTGAGCATGCCGAGCTGGACCAGATCGTCGAGCGTGCGCTCGCGCAGCACGAAGCGGCGGATCGTCACGGTTGTTGCGGGAGCCAGCGGCGTGATCACGACGTTGAGCCGCGAGCCATCCGGCAGCCGCACATCGACCAGCGGCGACGAGTCGTCGAGGATGCGGCCTGCTGTGCGGACCATCCCGCCGATCACGGCGCGCAGCTCGTCGTCGTCGCCAAAGCCCAGCTGCTTGGCGATCTTGCGGCCACCGCGAATCACGAACGCCTTGTGCGGCCCGTTGATCATCACTTCTTCGACCTGCGGATCGCTCAGCAGTGTTGCCAGCGCCTGTTCGCCTGCTAGCGGGCTTGCTTCAGTCATCGCACACCATTACGAGAAGAACCTAGAACCAAGAACCTAGAACTTAGGAGGGCTTGTTGTTCTTTGCTTCTTTGTTCTTTAGTTCTCGATAAGCCTATACTTCAACCGTTTCCACGAAGAACATAGAACACCGGAATGATCTTGATGTTGGCTCTTTGCCCCAGGTTCTTGGTTCTAAGTTCCAGGTTCTTGATCTATACTTCAACCACCTCTGCGTGGCTTTCGAAGATCTCCCGATCGATCGGACAACCGTAGCTTTCGAGCTGATCCAGGCAGCGCGGCATGTAGCCCGTCGTCACAAAGCTACCCTGCACCTGGCCGTCCTTGACGCCGGTCTGCTGCCAGCGCCAGATCGGCCGCACCTGCACCGTGCCCTCGCTGATGCCGAGCACCTCGGCCACTTCCAAACAGCGGCGCTGCCCATCGACCAGCCGGCCGAGCTGGATCACCACGTTGAGCGTGTTAGCCATCTGCTCACGCACGGCCGCGTTGGTCAGGCCGGTCTCCGCGAACAGCGCCATCGTTTCAAGGCGCGAGAACGCGTCGTAGGGCGAGTTGGCATGAACGGTGGTCATCGATCCCTCGTGGCCGGTGTTCATCGCCTGCAACATGTCGATCGACTCGGCGCCGCGCACCTCGCCGACGATAATGCGGTCGGGCCGCATACGCAGCGCGTTGCGCACCAGCTGCCGGATCGTCACCTCGCCGTCGCCGTACTGGTCGGCCTGACGGGCCTCAAGGCGAATCACATGCGATTTCGCCAGCCGCAATTCCGCCGCGTCCTCGATCGTCACGATACGCTCGTGGTCGGGAATAAACGACGACAGCGCGTTGAGGAAGGTGGTTTTACCGGAGCCGGTGCCGCCCGAAACCAGCACGTTGAGCTTGGCGATCGCGCAGCCGCGCAGGAAATCGAGCATATCCTGAGTCATCGCCTTGCGCTCGACCAATTCCTGGCCGGTGAATGCAGCCGGACGGAAGCGGCGGATCGTCATCACCGGGCCGAGCAGCGACAGCGGATCGATCACGACGTTGACGCGCGAGCCATCAGGCAGACGCGCATCCACCATCGGCGACGACTCGTCGATGCGGCGGCCCAGCGGCGCGACGATCGTGTTGATCACGTTGAGCAGATGCTGCTCGTCGCGGAACTTGATGTGCGGCAGCAGCTGCATCTTGCCGTTGGCCTCGATATAAACCGTATCCGGGCCGTTAATCATGATTTCGGTCACGTCCGGGTTGCTGAACAGCTCGACGCCCAGCTCGCTCTCGATGTAGTGCGGCGTGAAGCGTGAGCGATCGATGTCGGCGTTGTAGCGGCGCAGTCGCGGCAGCGCTTTGGGCACCACGCCGGTCGGCGTGAAGTCGCCGAAGACGCGGCCGGTCTCGCCGATGCCTTTGTGCTCGTAGACGAAAATATCTTTGAGCACGATGTCGCCGTGCTTCATGCCCTGCACTTCCGAGACCGACACGAGCTTGCGCTCGCCGCCAGGTAAACGATTCTGCTGCACAACAATATTGATCGCGCTCGACAGCTGCTCACGGATCGCCTCAAGCGGCAGCTGCGCCGCGCCCTCAGCCCACAAGACCATTGTCTCAAGGCGCGAGAAGGCATCCGTGGGCGAGTTGGCGTGAACGGTGGTCATCGATCCCTCGTGGCCGGTGTTCATCGCCTGGAGCATGTCGAGCGTTTCAGCGCCGCGCACCTCGCCCACGACGATGCGGTTCGGCCGCATACGCAGCGCGTTGCGCACCAGCTGCCGGATCGTGACCTCGCCCTTGCCTTCGAGGTTCGGCGGTCGCGCTTCCATACGCAGCACATGCGGATGCACGCGGAAGAATTGCAGCTCGGCCGCGTCCTCAACCGTGATGATGCGCTCGTCGTGGGGAATAAAGCCCGCCAGCACGTTAAGCAGCGTCGTCTTGCCGGAGCCGGTGCCGCCCGAGACCAGCACGCTGAGCTTCGAGATCACACAGGCGCGCAAAAATTCCGCCATCTCCTCGGTCAGCGTGCCGTTGCGGATCAAGTCCTCCATCGAGAACGGCGTGCGCCGGAAGCGGCGGATGGTCATCGTCGGGCCTTGCAGCGACAGCGGCGGCACCACGGCGTTGACGCGCGAGCCGTCAGGCAGACGCGCGTCAACCATCGGCGATGACTCGTCGATGCGGCGGCCCAGCGGCGCGACCACACGATCGATGATATGCCGGACATGATCCTCGTTCATGAAGACCACGTTCGGCGCTTTCTGGATCAGGCCGTTGCGCTCGACAAAGATTGCGTCGGGGCCATTGACCATGATCTCGGTGATATACGGATCGGACAGCAGCGCTTCGAGCGGACCAAAACCAATCGTCTCGTCCAGAATGGCTTTAATGATCGCGGTTCGCTCGCTCTGGGTGATCAGCCGGCCTTCCTCGCTGATCATCTGGCCGACCAGCGCTTCCACACGAGTACGCAGCTGATCCGACGGCAGCGCGATCAGGCTCGCCAAGTTCGACTCGCGCAGGAGTCGATCATGGTAGTGCCGGACAAGCTGGTTCTGAACGTGAGTCCGCTCGTGCAACGCCATGCGCTATTCCTAACCTTTTCACAGACTGTATGACCACTGTGACACGTGGATCGGCGTGCCGGTGGCCTGAACGATGGTTTCAGCCTAACATAGCCCTCGCTCACTGTCAGCGCTGCTTTGCTCAGGTTGATGCTCAGGCGTGCTATACTGAAACTATGTTGATGATGTGGATGCTATAAAACGCGCGTACTGAGCGCGGTCAGGAGAGGAGATCGGCTACCTAACTAGTGTCGCTCGTGTTTGCCTCTGTGCCATGTTTCGATCGCCCGCTGTGCCAAAATTGGTTGTTTAATTTTGACACACACCCACATCCAACGCATGATTTGCTGCGTTTGAAGAAATAGCAGGAACGAAGATTCCCACGGTTTCTACGGTTGCCCCCCGCTGAGAACCACGAATCTCGCTGCCGCGCAACGACGCAATGACGCGCCGAGGCCAGACAGATGCTGTGCGCTTGTGAGGATCGTTAAAAGATTCGGATGCAGCATGAAACCGAGCGCACAGGTAGTCGTATTTTTTTCATGCCTACAATCGACAGTGAGTCACCATCGACGATCGCGCGTAGCGCATATGGTGCTTCTGGAGCATGGATGCACGACATGGACGAACCATCGACGCTGTTGTTGCCGGTCCTGGGTGATGCTGATCTGCGCGCAATCTTCCGCAGCGACGAGCGGGCGATCTGGCGCTATCGCCTGCTCAAAGCCCTTCTCCACGAAGGCTATACTATCCGCGAGGCGGCACAGCAGTTTGGGACGACGCCTGAGACTGTGCGCCATCTGCGGTCCGCATTCCTCGAAACCGGCCATCTCGATGTGCTGCGCTCCAAGCGCCGCGGCGCCGCCGGACATCTGCTGCGACAAACGCCGCTGGCCCAGGCGGTCGCCCAGGAGCTGGCCGCCGATCCCGATGCCAGCGGCGGCACGGTCTGGCGACGCGTCAAGGCCAGTCTCAACGGCAGCGGCATTGCAGTGCCCCGGCGCTCGGTCTACCGGCTGGTCGATCGGCTGCGCGCGCAGGCTCCACAGGCCGCCCCGCCCGTCGAAAACAGCGATCTATGGGCTCCGGCGCTGGTTCCCGCGCTGCGGGCCGCGCTGCCGCTGCTGGCGCTTGAGCCGCCGCTCGATCTCGGACGCAGCGATCTGGCACAGCAAACACTGGCCCAGGAGCCGGAGCCACTGACACGTGGTCAGCTGCTGCGCGAGATGCTGCTGCAAGCGCTGGACGAGCTCAAGCCCTCGGCTGGCGACGATCCGCATGATCCCGCCTATCGCCCATACCAGATTCTGGTCGGCGAGGGCCTGCGTGGTCGCTCCCGCGACGAGCTACAGCACGAGTTTCATATCGCGCCCGCCACCTACACGCGCGCCAAACGCCAGGGCCTGGAGCGGCTGGCCGAAAGTATCGTGTATCGCCTGGGCCAGCAGCAGATGACGATCGCGCACGCCGAGCCACCCGCGCCGCCACCGCTGCTGGGCCGCGATCGTGAGGTCGCCTACTATTCCCGGCGGCTGCACGACGGCGAGGCTGTGATCTGGGGGCTGGCCGGCTGCGGCAAAACGGCGCTG
This sequence comes from Herpetosiphonaceae bacterium, assembly GCA_036401895.1. Lineage (GTDB taxonomy): Bacteria > Chloroflexota > Chloroflexia > Chloroflexales > Kallotenuaceae > LB3-1. Next base: position 6,475 of record DASWTW010000444.1, read on the forward strand.
GCGGCAACGCTGGCGGGACAGTATCAGCAGGCCGGAGCGTTCGTGGTCTGGCATGTCTGCTCGGGCACGGGCGATCTGATCCTTCAGTCGCTGCTGCTCAGCTGCGGCGTCGATCGCGATAGCCAGAGTCTGGATACGGCCACACTGCTCAACGCGCTGCGCGAGCGGCTAACTGACGGCAGCGTGGTGGTGCTGGAGCAGTACGAGCGCATCGCCGACGATCCGACCACGGCGCTGCTGATCGCGATGCTGCGCAGCGCCGTCAAGCAGCAAGGCGTGCGGCTGCTGGTGGTGAGCCGGGTGCTGCCGCCCTGGGCCGAAGATGAGGGCTGGCTGCCGCTCGGTGGGCTCGGCGATGATGCAGCCCGCGCTCTGTGGACGGTCTCCGGCGGTCAGACGGTCGAGCCGAGCGACTGGCAGGCGCTCTACAACCGGACGCTGGGCTATCCTCAGCTGATGCAGCGCCTGATCGACGAGCCAGCCATCGCGATCGCGGCCGTTGTGCTGGAGCAGCTCGGCGCTGTGTCAGCCGCCGCGCAGCAGACGCTCTTTCAAATGATTCTGGCCCAAAAACCACTGCGTATCGCCGACGATCCGCCGGCCACCGTCGAGCCGACCGTGCGATCGCCGTATCAGGAGCTGTACCAGTATGGCCTGCTCACGTACCAGGCCGGCGAGCGCTGCTACCATCTACATAGTCTGCTGCAAGCGTCGCGTGCAGAGATGATTCCACTGATTAACGATTCGGCGCAGATCTACCGCATGCTGGGCCAGCGCATCGCCGGCGAAGGCGGCTGGCTAGAGGCGGCGGCAGCCTTCACCGAGGGCGGCGAGATCGGCCTGGCCATGCAGCTAATCCGCGCGCATCTCGACGATCTGATCGCGCAAGGCCATGGCCCGGAGGCGCTCGATCTCCTCAAGCGGCTGTTGTTCTACCTCACGCCCGGCCCGGATCTCGCCGAGGCGCAGGGCTTATCGGGCTCCTGCTACCTGACGCTGGGCATGTACCGCGAGGCGATCGATGCGCTGGGCGCGGCGCTGGATGTGTCGGCGCTGTTTCGGGATAGCATCGCGCCGCTGGCGCTGCGACGTTGGAACCGGCTGCTGGCCGAGGCGTATCTTCAGCTTGGCCGCTGGAGCCGCGCGCTGCCCTATGCGCAGGCCAGCATAAGCATCGAGCGCACCATTGGCGAGGACGTGTCGGCCGAGGAGCGCATCGCCCTGGCGCTGCTGCAACAGCGCATCTGGGTACAGGCCGGGCAGATCGAGCAGGCGCGCTACTGGCTGGCCGACGCGCAGATGCAGGCGCAGATCTGTGATTGCGCCACCGGATCGGGCCTGGTTGCCTATGCCGAAGGCGTGGACGCCGCCCGGCGCGGCCGCTTCGAGCAGGCGATTAAGCAGCTTCAGCAGGCGCTGGAATTGCTGCCGGCTACGACTCATCACACCGAGCGCTTCGAGATCGTCGCGCTGCTGGGACGCTGCCAGGCGTTGGTGGGCCAGTTCGAGCTGGCCGAGGCGCTGCTGCGTCGCTGGCTCAACGAGACCTACACGATCTTCCATCGCAGCGGCACAGTTGAGCTAGCGCTGTCGCTAGTGTGTGTTACGCTGGGCCGGGGCGCGCTCGACGAGGCCGCCGTGATCCTCAGGCTAGCCGAGTCGCTCCACGATCCGGCGAATCTACGCCAGAGCGTCGAGCTGAAGTTGATCCAGGGCTGGCACACGTTGCACACCGATAACATAAGCCAGAGTCTGGCTCACTTCACGACGGCGCTCGCCATCGCCAGCGATCCGGCGCTGCCTGAGTTTCAAGTCCAGGCCAACCTGAGTATCGCGTGCTCGACGCTGCGTCAGGGCGATGCGACGACAGCCGCGCAGTATGCGGCGCGGGCGCTGCGTCAGGCCGAAAGCCTGGGCCTGGATCGCTGCAAAGCGCTGGCGCAGCTGTGTCTGGTCGAGGAGGCGCTGCTGCGTCACGACTGGGACGAGGCCGAGCAAGGGCTCAAAGCGCTGCGCGTGCTCGACGCCGATCCGTTGCTCCAGGGCCAGTTCTACTTCACCAGAGCGCAGCTGCTCTCGGCGGTCGGCGAACAGAGCGAGGCCCAAACCAGCTTACAGACCGGGCTGGCGCAGCTACGCAGCGGGCCGCAGATTGTCCGGCACTGGGCTGAGCAGAGCGCCAGCCGGCTGTTTCAAGCCAGCTAGCCGAGCGCTGCTTACCTACGAACGTTTGCGGCACAGATCGTGAAGCCATGCTCCAGATCATGTCTGAGGCATGGCTTTTATGCGATCTATTTGTAACAAAGAAAATGTTTCTACCACAGAATCGGCACCAGATCGAAGCGAAGCCGGCTCTTCTCCTCCCTATTTCCTCATTTCTCTCCTAAGCTTGTAACAATTTTGTAAATGTTTGTATAATTTTGACACACTCTTTGGTCTATACCAAAGCAATTATGACACACAGAGAAGGTGTAAACATACCTTTTACAAGCTGTCATAGTGCGGTTTTAGCCCACTCCAAAGCCAAAAGTCCTGTTTACATATAGTACCCAACATGAGTACTCCCCAACCTGTAGCAGCGACCTGAGCATCCAGACGTGGTTTTGCGGCAGCGCCTATGTTAACCTGAAACCCACGCCACAGCGCGACCAGCGTTGTGACATTTACCTTTTTTGTTCACAGGTACACATGCTCACGACCGATCGTATCGGGTGCGCTACGAGGAGCAAGCATGGGCGAGTACGTTGGAACAGTCGTCACCGACGGGCGAGTGCTGCTGGGGAGTGATTTTGAAAGCCCCGACGCGCTCACCGTTATTCCCCGCGAGATCCGCGTCAACGGCGAGACGCTGCGCAGCGATGAGCGGATCAACCGGGTCCGCGCGCTCGTCCACGAAGCCCTTGAACGCGGACGCTCGCCTGAGGTTTTACCGCCCCAGCGCGAACAATTTTTAGGCATTTACCAGCAGCTTGCCGAGCGACAGCCACATGTTGTCTCGATCCATTATCTTGGCTCGCTGGACGGCGCAGCCCGTGAGGCGCGCGTCTGCCGTCAGCTGATGCAGCCGCTGCAACAGATCGATGTGTACGAGGCCAAAGCCCTGGAGGGCGGCCTGGAGTTTGTGATCAAAACGGCACAGGCCCTGGCTCAGGAGGGAGCGAGCGCCACGCAGCTGCTGGCGCTGCTACGCTATCTTGAGCCGCATATGCTGACGTTTCTGCTCACGCCCGGCGCGATCAAACCTCAGCCTTGGAACGTTATTCCGGGATCGGCGCGGCTGCGCAGCCTGATGCCGTCCACCGAGACGCTCTGGCATGTCGATCCCAAGCAGCGCAAGCTGGTAGTGGTGGAGCAGGGCGACCAGCTCACCAAACGTATCGGCGCGATTCTTCAGCACGGCTGGGGCAAGCTGCGCTACGAGGCGGTGGTGCGCTACCGAGGCTACAGCCAGGAGCAGCTGAGTCAGCTTAGCGCCGGTCTGGAGGCAGCCGGACTACCCGAGCCGCCACGGCTTGAGCCGGTTGCAGCAGCATTTTTACCGTGCTTACCGTCACGATTTATCGAGCTTCTCCTCCTGCCGACCGCTGCGGACGTAGCGCGGCTGCGAGGTCTGGTCCAAGATCCAATCTGGTGGAAGGGAGCAGCATAGATGCGAAAACAAAAACGCCGAGGATTAATCTTTGGTCTGCTGGCCTTCAGTTTAGCGATCTTTACGGGTTTTCTCTTCTCCTCACAGATCGAAGCACTGGAGCGTCAGGTTGGCGATATGCAGCAGGTGGTCGTCGCCAAGACCAGCATCGCGCCACGAACGCTGATCACCGCCGATATGCTGGAAACGCGCCAGGTGCCGCGTATGTACGCGCATCCGTCGTATGTGCAGAGCATCTCGGATGTCGCCGACCAGCGCGTGGCAGTTGTCGCGCTTGAGCAGGGCACGATCGTGCGCCAGAGCGATGTGGCGCTGACGAGCGGCCTTGACGACGGCTGGCGTGCGATCTCGATCGGCGTCAACCCGGTGGCCGTGCTGGTCGATCGTGTGGCGCCGGGCAGCCGCGTAGACATCATCGTCTCGTACGAAACCTCGTTCCTGGATCGTGAGGGCAAAGAGGTCAAGACCAGGCGCGCCGTGACGCTGCTCAACGATATTGAGGTGCTGGCTGTGAACGGCACGCCCCAGAGCAAAACCACTCCCGCGCCGGATGCGAACGCCGCAGCCGAGGAGACCGAGGAGCAAAGCTCGGGTGGCCTGGGCATCTTTGGCCCGCCACCGGATGTGTCCCAGAACAGCGGCTCCTACAGCTCGCCCTACGGCCTACGCGACTCAGTTGTGATCGCGACGCTGAAAGTCACGCCGGAGCAGGCCCAGCAGCTGGCCTACCACGATACCTTCGCGACCGATATTCGCCTGTCGCTGCGCCGCAACGATGACCGCGCCGTCGAGCCGCTGAAGCCAACGTCGCAGGAGGACTTCCAATGAGCGAGCAGAGCATTCTCGACATCAAAGTCTTGATCGGCTCCAGCCAGCCCGATCTGGTCCGTGAGCTGGAGCTGCTGCTGGCCGAAAGCTTCCCGATCCAGGTCGTCGGTACCGTACCCGACGGACGCGCCGCGATCGATCGCGCAGTCGCCTACCGCCCCGACATTCTGCTGATCGACGAGGGGATCAGCGTGGTACCGGCCCTGGACGTGGCTCGCCAGATCGCGCTGGCCGCTCCCGGCACCGCCGCGATCATCGTCAGTATGCGCTCGGATGCCGAGCTGTTGCAGCAGGCGCTGGTCGCCGGCGCGCGCGACGTGCTGGTCCGCCCGCTGATGCTCGACAGCCTGCGCACCAGTATTCTGCGCGCTCACGAGCTTGAGCAGGCCCGCACCAAGCAGCTGATGCACTTCCAGGCCGAGTCGATGCTAACCGCGCGCTCCAGCGTGATCGCGGTGTACAGCCCGCGTGGCGGCGCCGGCACCTCGACGATCGCGACCAATCTGGCGGTGGCGCTGGCTCACGAGATGCCGCAGACGCGCACGGTGCTGGTCGATCTCAATCAGCAGTTCGGCACAACGGCCACGCTGCTCGGCGTCAAGCCGGATCGCACGATCCTGGATCTCGCGCCGTTCATGGACGATCTCGGCACCTCGTCGGCGATCATCAGCAATGTGCTGACGCCGCACAGCTCAGGATTGCGCCTGCTGGCCGCGCCGCAGATGCATCTGGGCGGCTTCTTATCCGCCGATGCGACCGCCGCGATCCTGCTGGCTCTGCGCCGCGCCTTCGGCTTTGTGGTAGTGGATCTGCCGTCCGAGATCAACGAGTCGACGCTGGCCACGCTGGAGCGCTCGGATCGGGTGCTGCACATTATGACGCCCGATGTGCTCTCGGTGCAGGCGGCCCGCTCGGCCTTCTCGGTCTTTGAGCAGCGCGGCATCTCACCGGAAGTGGTCGGCATGGTGATCAATCGCACCAACAAGCGGCTTGAGATCCAGCCGCGCGAGATCCGTATGCTCTTCCCGTATCCAGTGATCGCCGAGATCCCGGCCGATTTTTACGGCATCGAAGGACCGCTCAGCATCGGCCAGACGCTCGCCGAGGCCGATGGCGGCTGCGCGGCCTACACTGCGATTCGCCAGCTTGCGCTCTCGATCGTCAACTCACGTCCCCGGCCCGAGAATCAGGAAGCGGCATCGGTTCCGCTTCAATCGCTCGCAGCATCGCGCTAGTTTCGCTGTAGAAGGAGATTTGAGATGCATCTTTTGGTATCCAATCATGAGGCCGAAATCGCCGCGTTTCGACGGGCGATCGGCGCAACAACCAGCGGCCTGCGGGTCGTCGATAATAATCTAAGCGCGCTGGCGCTGATCGATAGCGATCGCGGAGAGATTCGCTCGCTGGTGATCACAGAGCACCAGGACGAGGGCGTGAACGTCGAAACGCGGACCTTTGTGCGCAACCTGCTGGCGCGGACGCTCAACACGCTTGAGATTGTGGTTGTCAGCAGCTACTGGCACGGCCCGCGCGAGGACGGCGTGCAAATCGTCCCGACGGTTCAGGAAGCCGCCGCGCTGGTGCGCAAGGTCGATCAGCTGGAGCTAGTCGCCGACGAGAGTGTCGCCGATACCAGCCACAGTAGCAACGGCCACGTCATGATCGAGGAAGCACCGACCCAGATGACGACCAGCGGTAGCTTCGAGACCAGCGGCGCGTTCGAGCGCGAGCTTGCGCCCGAGCCAATCGCCCAGCCGACGCAGATTGCACAGCCAGCCGTTGCCGAGCCCGTGCCGGTGCCCAGGGCCACGGTTGCGCCGCCGCAGATCGAAGAGCGGACCATCGCGTCGACACAGACCGCCGAGCCGGTCGTCGCGCCGATGCAGACCGAAGCGCCGGTCGCCACCACGCAGTATGTCGCGCCGACACCGCCCGAGGAAACACCGGCGCCCGCCCACTCGCTAGCCGACGACATCCGCGACTGGACCGAGCGCAACGAGCGCGAGCGCGGCCAGGGCCAGATTCGTGCGCCGCAAAGAACCTCAGTCTGGGACAGCATCGCCGAGATGATGCCGGCACGACGCCGGGCTCGCGAGCAGGAAGAAGCGCTCGACGCCGCGATTCGCGCGCCGCGCATCACCAAATGCCATGGCATCGCCGTGATCAGCCCCAAGGGCGGCGTCGGCAAGAGCTTTCTAACCTACCTGACCGGCAACTTTCTGGCCGAGGTGCGCGGCGATAAAGTGATCGCGATCGATACCAATCCCGACTTCGGCACGCTGGCCGACCAGGTGCGCAGCCGCGAGCAGCAGACCGTGGGCACGCTGCTGGATCAGATCCAGACGATCCGGCACTACAGCGACCTGCGCCGCTTCACGAGCAAAGTCGACAGTCGCCTGGAAGTGCTGGCCGCGCCCGCCGATCCCGACGTCATGGCCAGCATCAGCGCCGTCGACTACGGCAAAGTCTATGATCAGCTGCGTCACTACTACGACACCGTGCTCTTCGACTGTGGCACTGGCTTTCGCGATGACATCACCCGCTTTGCACTTCAGCAGTGCGATCAGATCGTGCTGGTCTCGGCGCCGCTCTATATCACCACCGGCATCGTTATTCGCGCGCTGGGCTATCTGAGCCAGATCGGCTGCGACCTGAGCCGCGTCACGCTGGCGATCAACCAGGTGCGCAACGAGAAACCGCTCGATATCGACTACATGCGCTCGCGCTTCGGCAACCGTCTGAACGCGATCGTCGAGATCCCCTTCGATATGCAGCTCTACCACGATCTCGATCGCGGCGAGTTCCGCATGAACCGTACACAGCCCGCGACTCGCATCAGCATCAAACAGCTCGTCTCCGAGCTGGTCAAGCACTTTGAGTAGCTCGCGCGCTGAAGGAGTGTAGCCTATGTACGCGCCAGTCACACCGCGTCACCTGATTCTGGTCGTTGAGGATAACTCGCTGATCGCCGAGTTTACGGTTAATCATCTGCAAGCCGATGGCTTCGACACGGCCACGGCCGAGAGCGGCGAGCGCGCGCTTGAGATGCTGAAAACGCTGCGGCCGTCGCTGATTGTGCTGGATGTGGTGCTCGACGGCATCGACGGCTTCGAGGTTTGCCGCCGCATTCGCCAGAGCGCTTTCACCGCGCTTGCGCCGGTTGCCAATGTGCCGGTGCTGATGCTGACCGCCCGCGCCGAGGAAGAAGATCGCATCGACGGCTTCAACGCCGGCGTTGACGATTATCTGGCTAAGCCGTTCAATCCCGATGAGCTGTGCGCGCGGATCAAGGCGATTCTGCGACGTACCTCGGGCGCAAGTCCGACGATGCTGCAAGTCGGCGATATAACGATCGATCCGCTGCAACGCGTGGCGCACGCCAACGGCACGGTGCTGGATCTGACGCCCAAAGAGTTCGATCTGCTGCATCTGCTGGCCAGCCATCCCGGCCAGGTCGTCTCGCGAGCGCACATGCTGCAACACATCTGGGGCTACAACGACGGCAACACGCGCACTGTGGATGTGCATATTCAGCGGCTGCGCGAGAAACTTGAGGCCCAGGCGGTGTGCTCCAGCTCGATCAAAACGGAGTGGGGCGTCGGCTATCGGATGGTGGTCTGATGCGGCGGCGGGTTCGCTGGTGGTCGCAGCTCCGCTTTCAGCTGCTGGCCAGCTTTGCGCTGGTGCTGATCGGTAATCTGCTCTATACGGATTACGCGGTCAATCGCACGCTGAGCAAGGAGCTGCCGCAGGTTGAGCTGCAAACGCTGTCGCTGCGCGCCTCGCGGCTGCGTGCCGAGCTTGAGTCTGCCTACAGTCGCTTCGGCATGCTTTCCACACGACGCCTCGACCAGCCGCCGCAGCTGGCCTATCGGATCTTCGACCGCGACGGCGAGATGATGGAAGGCACCAGCGCGCTGCCCTCACAGCCGACGATTGTGAGCCGCGCCCTCAGCGAAGCGATGACTACCGCGATGATCGTCGCCAACGATGCCCAAACGCCGCGCTACGGCTACCATGTGCTGCCGCTGCGCCACAACGGAACCACGATCGGCGTGCTGGAAGTGACCGAGGAGCTGCCGCCGATCGATCGCTTCCAGGAGTCGATCCAGCAAGACCTGCTGACGATCGCGCTGATCTCGATGTGCTCGATCCTGGCCTGCGGCATGTATCTCGGCACGCGGCTGACGCAAGCGCTACGTGAGATCAAGCGCCAGACCGAGGCGATCGTGCAGGGCGATTTCGACCGCCGGATTGCGATCCGCTCCAACGACGAGATCGCGCGCATCAGCGGCTATCTCAATCAGATGGCCGAAGATTTGCAGCGGCTGGCGCAGACCCGCAACGAGTTTTTCAGCAAAGTCTCGCATGAGCTGCGCACGCCCCTGACGATCGCCAAGGGTTTTTCTTCGATGCTGCGGCGCGGCAAGCTGCTGCCCGAGCAAGAGCGCACGGTCGCGGTGATCGACGATCAGATCGACGATCTGACACGGCTGGTCAACGATCTGCTGGATTTGTCGCGGCGGCAAAACTCGCATATGGATCTGCGCACGCACGAGATCGACTGTCCGCAGCTGGTCGCGGAGATCGTCGAGCAGCAGCGCCAGGTTCTACGCGAAGCGAACGTGACGATCGAGCCGATCTGCCTGGTGGATCGCGTGCTGGTCAAAGGCGATCGCCAGCGTCTGCAACAGATTCTGGGCAATCTGATCGGCAATGCCAGCCGCTACTGCCGGGGCAAGATCTGGCTGGAGTTGGATGCTAACGAGCAGACGGTCTCGCTGCGGGTTCGCGACAACGGTATCGGCATCGCGCCGGAAGATCAGTCGCGGATCTTCGAGCCTTTCTTCCAATCGAAGCACGGACCACGCGGTAAGGCCGGCCTAGGATTGACGGTGGCGCGTGAGCTGGTTCAGGCTCACGGCGGCACGATCGAGGTCGAGAGCACGCCCGGCGCCGGCACTACGTTTGCGATCCGTCTACCGCGCATCGGCGATACGAACCCCGATCAGCGCAAGAACCGGCCGCGCTTCCGCTCGCCGCTCACACCCAAGCCCAAAGCGTTGCCCGAAGACTCGCCGCACGTGATTCAGTCCTGAGCCAGCAAAGGAGCAGTCATGCCTTCGATTCTTGAGTTTGTTTTATACGCGATCTACGCCGGGATTCTGCTCTACGTCTCCTGGACCGACATTCGCACGCGGCGTATTCCGAACGTGGTGATCGGCCCGGCGATTCTGCTGGCGCTCCTGGCTATGCACTGGACGATCGGGATTACCCCGGCGCTGCTGGGCGGGATTATCGCGCCGCTGCCGCTGATTGTGGCCCGGTTGATTGCCGGCGCGGGCAAGATGGGCATGGGCGACATCAAAATGGCGATCTTTGTTGGCCTGATCCTGGGCTCAGATTTTGCGCTGGTCGGCGTGGTGATCGGCCTGGTGCTGTCGCTGATCGTGGGATTGATCGGCATTTTGCGCGGCAAGTGGACGCTGCAATCGAAGCTGCCGTTCGGGCCGTTTCTGGCGGCGGGAACGCTGCCGCTGCTGGCGCTGCTGCTGGTGTAATGGTTGATGTGGGATGTATGCGATACGCCCCAATAATTATGTCAATACAAGAATAGACGAGGGTTTTTCGGGGCGTATGGCATACGCCCCTACGAGATTTGTGGCAACCTCACAAGGATTGGCATTCTCATCAGGTCATTTCAGGGCGTGATTTATCACGCCCCTACAGATTTTTTGGTCAACATCTCAAATATTCAACGTCGTCAAAGAGCTTAAGAAATACCATCACTCCTCGACCTGCTCGCCGCCCTCGGGACCGTAGAAGATCACCCAGGTCTGGAAATCAGCGCTGAAGTTCTCGAAGCGATGCTCGACGCCGGCGGGAACAAAGAGCACGTCGCCCGGCCCGAACGGGTGGCGCTCGGCGCCGTTGACGAACTCGCCGCTGCCGGCCATCACCACATACAGCTCATCCTGCTTGTGCGGCTGCTGTGGATCGTGGCCCCGTGGCGCGTACAGCTCCACCGACAAACTGCCGCGCTGCAACAGTGTCACAAAGCGCAGCGCGCTGTCAGGAAGCTGGGTCGCCGCCTCTGCCAGAGTTATTCTTCGCCGTGACGCAGTCATTGAAAGAACTCCTTGGATCGCTAACGGATGCAGCGCTATGTTAGCACCGACACATCGGCTTTGACACGAGTGGATTACGCCTGCCATTTCCGGCGAAAGCGCTGGACGCCTGCGCCGGTGATCGCTTTGCCGTGGCCAAAGCAGATTGCGCTGGCTTCGACCTGTGCCAGCCTGGCGAGCGAGCGGCAGCCCTCGGCGAAATCGTCGTACACAATGCTATAGCCCAGGCCCAGCATATTGCTGCACGCGTCGCCGGCGAAGAGCAGGCCGCCGTCACGCTGGAGCAAGAACGCCAGATGGCCCATGCTATGCCCCGGCGTATGGATCGCCTTCAAGCCACCGCCGATCGGCAGCACATCGCCGTCGCTTACCTCACAGTCGATCACAGCGGCGGGAACTTCTCCCGGCACATTTTTGATCAGCAGGCGATACAAGATCTGGTTGAGGATACCCGGCGCGGGCGTGGATCGCACCATCGGCGTGTTGCCGCGCACAACCTCGGCGTCGACGCGATGCATCCAGGTACGCGCGTTGGTCGCCTCTTTCAGCGCGGCCACGCTGCCGGCATGATCGGGGTGGCAGTGTGTCAGCACAATGTTGGTGATGTCGGTCGGCTGCTTGCCAAGGCTGCGAACGGCCTCCAGGATCGGCTGGTAGCTGTCTTTCAGCCCGGTGTCGATCACCGTAATCTGATCGCCATCCTCGATCAGAAAGACGTTAACAATGCGGAGCGGCAGCACATAGACGTGTGGAAAAATGGACTTGAGCGGCATAATCTACCTCGTGGGACGTATGCGGGTGACGCGCTTGATCAAGGCGATTATACCGCGAAGCCTGGCTCAGACGCTATGCTGGTTGGCAGTACGTCGTGTACTCCTTTTCTTTGCTCATGAGCATATCTGACGTTCTCATACCATCACGCCGCCTGCATAGTAAAATGATGGAACAAAACGCCGCGAATGGCAACGCTGCACTACAGGCGGAAAAGTGCTTGCTATTCGAGGTAAAAAGGAGTAAAGTACTTCCACTTCGCCGGCCTGATCAGGCCTCGCTGCCAGCCAACCTCAGCGCGGGCAGCGCCCCATTTACCAAGGAGGAATTCATGCGTCGGAACCTGGTCCTGTGCGTGGCGCTCGCCGCGCTGCTGCTCGTCGCCGCCCCGGCTTACGCTATCACCAACGGTCAACCTGATGGCAATCAGCACCCGAATGTCGGTGCGCTCGTGTCGCCCACGCAATATTCAGATGGCACCTGGTTGTATTGCACTGGAACGCTTATCTCGCCCACGGTTTTCCTGACGGCCGCCCACTGCGCTGACGGGGAGCGAGTGACGGTGACCTTCGACTCGGCCTATGTGGACGGAGACAAGACCTATACCGGAACCTGGCATGCCGATCCGCTCTATGGTCACGATCAGAGCGACTCGCACGATATTGCGGTGGTCGTCTTCGACCAGCCAGTCAAAGGCATTACACCGGCTCGGCTTCCGGCTGCCGGCTCACTGTCGAACCTGTCCGGCTCGCAGCGATTCACCTCGGTCGGCTACGGCGCGTACGAAGTGACGAACGAGCCTGGCGGCCACCGGTATCTCTACAACGACGTGCGAATGGTCTCGACGGGCACGCTGAACGCGATCAATCCCACCTGGCTGCGGATCTCGATGAATGCGTCGACCGGCAACGGCGGCACCTGCTACGGCGACTCCGGCGGTCCCAACTTCCTGGGCACGACTGATATTGTGGCCGCGACGACGATCACCGGCGATGCGATCTGCCGCTCGACGAACGTTACCTATCGTCTCGATACTCCCTCGGCGCGGGCGTTCCTGGCTCCATTCGTCGCGCTGCCCTAGTCACAGTACGCGAAAGACACAAATGCCACATCAGGACGATCCTGGTGTGGTTTTTTTTGCTTGACGCGACCGCCTCACTCGGCTAGCATAGCCAGGTTCAAAGAAGCATGGCTATGCGTCGTCAGTCTTTGTTGCTCGTCGGCCCGCAGCAGCTGCGCTGGGTTGACGAGATCCTGCCCGATCCTCAGCCGCATGAGATCGCCGTACGCACGCTTGCCGGCGCGATCAGCGTCGGCACGGAGCTGCCGCTGTATCGTGGTAGCCATCGTGGCGCGCATCCGATTAGCTACCCCAAAATGACGGGCTACGAAAGCTATGCTGAGATCATCAGCTGTGGCACCGCTGTTGAGCAGCTCAAGGCCGGCGATCGCGTGGTCGCCACCTACGGCCATCGCACACACGCGGTACTCGCGGCGGATCGAGCGATTCCTGTCCCGAATACTATCCCCGCGCCGCTGGCACTGCTGGCTATCCTGGGCTGTGACACGCTGAAAGGCATCGTGAAGCTCGCGATCCCACCGGATGCCGAGGTGCTGATCACAGGTGCCGGCACGATCGGTCTCTTGACCATCTTCAACCTTGTCGCGCAGAATATGCAGCCCGTCGATCTGATCGAGCCGATCGCACAGCGCCGCGAGCTGGCGCTTCAGCTCGGCGCCAGGAGCGCCGTCGCGCCTCAGGCAGCGGCAACGCTTCACCAGAAGTATGCTGTTGCGCTCGAATGCTCAAGTCGCGACGCGGCCTTTGCGCTGCTTCAGGCTCATCTCCGCCACGCCGGGCGGCTGTGCATCCTTGCCGATGGCAATCTTGAGCCGCTTACATTGCTGCCGGCGTTTCATGAGAAAGAATTGCAGATCCTGGGATCGAGCGACGGCGAAGATTATCGCGGCTATGCACAGTGGTTCTGGCCGCACGCTCAGGCTGCCGCGCAGGAGCTGGCGCAGCTGTACGAGCTGACGATACCAGCCACGAACTTAGCGCAGACATTCGCCGCGATCGCAGCGTCTGATCAGCCGCCGATCAAGGTGCTTGTGGAGTACGAGCTATAAGTGCGCTGAGGTCGAGCTGAGCACTGTTGATTGTTGTACGGGAGATAAGAATTGCAGCCATCTGAATCGCCATTTCCGTTGGGCTGGTGGGGAACCGGCCTGGAGAACGTCGGACTAGAGGACGAGCGGCCTGATGTCGGAACCTATGCGCGCTACGCGTTCGATCAACTCCCACCGCTGCCGTTTGAGCTGCGCGGCGATTTCGCCTGGCTGGCTGCCGCTCCGGCCCATGACGAACACATCGGCAAGGAGCAGGCGGCAGATAACATCCAGGCCCTGGCCCAACTACGAGAGTCTGCGCGTCTTCTCGGACTACAGCTGCCGCAGACCTTCACCCTGTTCATGGAAACACCCGATCTGCAAACACGCATCCGATCGAGCACTGATTGCTTCCTGGATCTTTGCCCGGAGCCAATCCCATCGCCGATCGGCGGAGGCTCCCTAATCCGCTTCCTCGACGACTCGCAGGGCTGCATCTTCTGGTATCTCTACCTCACGGCGGATAGCTCGGATCATGCGGTTGTTTCGTCACCGGGCTTTTATGGAACCGAGGCCGAGCAGTGGCAGGACGAGCCGGCCGATCCCAACGAAATCGTCTTTGCTGCGGAGTCTTTTGAGGCGTTCATGTGCCGCTTCTGGCTGGAGAACGAGATCTGGCTTGCCGAGTACGAGGAAACGCCGCTGCCGGATGTTGGGCACGAGTATATCGAGCGCTATCGGAGCGGAGGCACGTAGTAGCAAGCCAATCGTTACATCAGGAGCGGCGACAGCTGCGTATTGTCTGGTGGCGTGGAGCGA
>DASWTW010000445.1:0-20631 GCA_036401895.1 Herpetosiphonaceae bacterium
CCGTGATGGTCCTGGTCGACCGTGACGGCGCGACAATCCTCGACTTCAACGACGATAGCGGCGGCACCCTCGATCCGCGCATCGAGTTCCAGCCGATTGTCGACGGCTTCTACTTCGCGCAGCTCAAGAACGTCGGCGATATCGGCAGCCAGTTTATCGCCTACGACTTCTACCTGGAGCCGGCTGGTGTGGCGACCACGCCCACGTCGACCAGCCCAACCACTGCTACAACTGAGACGGCGACCACGACGACCACGACCGCGACTGCCGGGACGGCTTCGCCAACTCGCACGCCCGGCCCGACGCCGACGCAGGATCAGACCCAGGTCGCTACGATCATCACCTATCCTGAGCCGACGCAGACCGCGCTGATCGGCCAGACTCAGACGGCGGTCGCCGGTAGCTCGCTGGATGGCGTCAAGGGCGCGCCGACCTTTGTCAACGGCGCGGCGCAGGATTTCGTCGATCCGTCGCTGAGGAATGTCTGGTCGCGCACAGATCAGGTAGTCGCATCGCGGCAGGTCGATCGCTCTTGGATGTGGGGTCCTGGCGGCCTGGTTGCTCGTGCCGAGGTTTACTCGCAGTCGAATGGCGGCGCGCGGCAGGTGCAGTACTTCGACAAGGCGCGCATGGAGATCACTGACTGGAGACGCGATCGGAATAATCCCTGGTTTGTGACCAACGGCCTGCTGGTCAAGGAGCTGATCGAAGGCCAGCTTCAGATCGGCGATGCAGAGTTTATGAAGCGCGCGCCGGCTGCGATCGCCGTTGCGGGCGACGCCGACTATGCTCAGGCGCCGACCTACGCCAGCTTTGCCAAACACACGGAGCGCACCGCCGATCGGACGGGGCAGGTAGCCGGCACAACGCTGCGCCGCGACGGCAGCACGGGCACGCTGCCTGAGAGCGCTGTGCCGCAGGATGCGGCGCGGCTCGCGCACTATGTCTCCGAGACCGGCCATAACATCCCGCAGGTCTTCTGGGATTTCCTCAACGCGCGCGGCCCGGTCGGCAACGGCCAGCAAAACGATGTGCTCGTCGATTGGGTTTTTGCGATGGGCTATCCCGTGAGCGAGCCTTATTGGACCAAGGTCAAGGTCAGCGGCGTGGAGCGGGATGTGCTGGTGCAGGCTTTCCAGCGCCGCGTGCTCACGTACACGCCGACTAACCCCGAGGGCTGGAAGGTCGAGATGGGCAACGTCGGGCGGCACTACTACACGTGGCGCTACGGCAAGCAGCCATAGTTTACGGGCCAGAGAGCGCGGTTACGCGCCGCGCTCCGCCCGGCATCACCAAGCACGATGTTTTTTCCGCCTCCGAAACCGCCAACGCCCCCGGCACCGCCAGCGTCAAGCTTGACGCGGCGCTCCCTGCACGACCGGATCGTCGAGGTGCTGAGCTACCTGAGCGACGAGATCGACTCGCGGCGAGTCGGTGGGCTGGGCGAGGCACAGGCTGCTGGATATGTGGCAGGACGGCTGCGGCGCGCTGAGTACGCCGCAGCCGTTCAATCGTTTCGTGCCAGCACAGGGGCGCGGGTGGCGTTTGTGGTGCTCACAGCGCTAGGCGTGATCGGCGGCGCGCTGGCAGCACTGCAACCTCAGCCGCTGTGGCTGGTTGTCGCCGGGCTGCTGGTTGTGCTGCCGCTGATCCTGCTGCTGGCGGAGATCGAAGGCCCGGCTCCGTTTCGGCGCGTGCTCAAAGGCTCGCTCAGCCAGAGCGTGGTTGCGGCTCGCGCGGCAAGCGCGCGCAATGCTCGCTGGCGCTTGATCGTTCTCGCGCCGCTGGATGGCTCGCCGCAGCCGGTGCTCAGCCGAAGCGGGCTGCTCGTCTTGCTGCTCGCACTGCTGCTGGAAGCCGTCGGCGTGGGCGGTGTGTTCGCCGCTGGGACGAGCGGCTGGCGCGTCTTTGTCGGCGTGTGTGCGCTGGTGGTGGCGCTGATCGGTATGGCGGTGCTGCGACGGCTGCTGTTTCCGGGTCTCGTGCCGGCGATCCACGGCGCGGGCGAGCTAACTACGCTGCTGATGGTCGCCGAAGAGCTTGAGTCCCTTCAGTCGCTTGAGGTCTGGATGGTGGCGCTGGGCGGCGGCTCCGTTGGCCACGAGAGCATTCATGCCCTCACCGAGCGCTACCCGTTCTCGCCCAACGATACCTGCATCATCAATCTGCACAACATTACGGCCGGACGGCCGTTCTTTGTGACGCGTGAGGGCGTGCTCCGCGATCGACGCTCGGATCGTATGCTGCTGGCGCTGGCCTCGGAGACTGACGCATCTGACATTTCGATCGACGCCGAGCCGCGCCGCCTGCGCGAGCACACGCTGGCCCAGGCTTTCCATCGGGCCGGCTACCGCGCAATCTCGATCTCAAGTCACAGCGACACCTCGTCGTTTGCCGACATCGACGCCACGACGATCGAGCGCTGCGTGCGGCTGGTCGTCGGGATGATTCGCAGCCTCGACGCGGCCGAGTCGAGCAAGGAGCGTTGAATGGTTGCAATTCATAATAATTTGAATGGGATGAGGCAAAAAACGAGATCAACATTCGGCGACATGGCATCGATTTTGCGGATGTGCCTATCCTGTTCGAATATCCCATGTTGACGAGTTTCGATGATCGTTTTGATTATAGTGAAGATCGCTGGGTAAGCATTGGGATGTTGGATGTCGCTGTTGCTGTCGTTGTTTGGACAGAACGGCACCAGGATACCATCCGCATTATCTCGGTGCGAAAGTCGAATAAACATGAGCGACAAGAATACGAAACGTACCTCACGAACCGACTGGGATCGGCTACGGGCGATGACTGACGAGGAGATCGATTACTCTGATATTCCGCCCCTAACATCTGAGTTTTTTGCGCGAGCTAAGCTGGTTCTGCCTGACGCTGTGCAGCTTGAGCCTGAGATTCTTGTATGGTTCAAGCAACAAGGTCAGGATTACACCGAGCGTATCAACGAAGTGTTGCGACAGCACATCGAGTCCCAGAAGCAGGCTGCATGAGAAGTTGCTGTTCGATTCACCGCTCTACGACCGCACAAACGTATTGAATCGACGCGCGGCCTATGGTATAGTTAGCGTCGCGCCGAAGTGGTGGAATGGCAGACACGAGGGACTTAAAATCCTTTCCCGGCAACGGGGTGCGGGTTCGACTCCCGCCTTCGGCACCAGCGCGCCGCATTGCTCAGCAGTGCGGCGCATCGTTTTGTCTCAGCGACCACGATTGCGGGCAAAGATCGCCGGAATGCGGCTGCGCAGATCGCTCTTGGTTGTCATGCGGCGCTGCTCCGGTGCCGATGCGCGCTGCTGCATGACCTGCTCGGTCTTGTCGAGCAGCGTGTTCAATCGCTGGAACATCCCCTCGATCGCCAGCCGCCGCTCGGGCTGCTCCGGGACATCTTCGTGCAGCCGCAGCAGCCGGGCGCGCAGATCCTGGATCTGAGTTGAGTACATCGCCTGGGTTGAGGTTGCCGTGCGCGGCGAGGTGCCGGCCTGCACAAGCTGGCTCAGAATACTCTGGACGGTTGCGGCCAGCGGCAGCGCGACGATCATACCCAGAATGCCGGCCGCCTCGCCCATGATCATCAGCGCCACCACCGAGACGATCGGATGGACGATGCCCTGCACGCCGGCCCACGGCTCCACCACACGATCCATGAATATTCCCACGACGAGGATCAGCGCCACTGCGCCGACAGCGACGACCGGCGGATCGGTCCAGAACATCGGAATCGCCGGCAGCAGCGTGAGCGGGATGCCAACCCACGGGATCAGCTGCACCAGCGCGCCGTAGAGCGCCCAGGTCACGGGATAGCGCACGCCCAGCGCGTCGAAGCCCAGCCACAGCACAACCAGCGTCAGCACGAATTGCAGCGACTCGGAGCGCACAAATGTGCCGACGCGCCGCTCGACGTCTTGCCACGTATGACGGGCGACCGTTCGATGCTGAACCTGAAGCAGCATCAGCCACAGCCGCACAAAGCGATCCTCGTCGATCAGCCAGTAGAACGTGAGCGTCAAGATCGCCACCAGCGAGACGATGCTGTTGGCGATGCCATAGGTCAGACCCGCCACCTGATACCCGATCTGCTGCGGTCCTTGCTGCCCCACGCTGTCGATCAGAACGTTAGTATGCGGCAGATTCCCCGCGATCGTCTGCTGCCACTGCTGGTCGCTCTGCTCCCACTGGGTCAGTAGCTCGTCATAGCGCCGCGGGAAGCGCTCCCCGGCCACGCGCAGCTCGTCGACTAGCAGCTGGCCCATGAGCACGACCATCGCGCTGATCACCGCGATGATCAACAGATAAAGCAGCAAGATCGCGATGCCGCGCGGTACTCGGCGGCGCTGTAGCCAGAGCATTGGCGCGCGCAGTGCGGCGGCGACGATGATCGACAGCACAAACAGGAGCACAACTTCGCTTAGCCGGTAGGTGAGATAGCCCAGCATCAGCGTGGTCAGCACCAGCGCGGTGTAGCCTGCGATCCGTTTATATGAAACTCGTTCCGCTGCGTTCATGGATTTTGCTTCCTGTTCGACAACAGCATTCCGGCAGTCGTCTGGCTAGGCCGGCTGTGCAAGGGTTTCTTCCGCCGGTCGTACGCTTTGCAGCAGTTGATCCAGCTCGCCGACCACGGCCTCCAGATCTTCTTCCAGCATATCCTCGTCGTCATCCTCGTTGTCAGGCGTGCGAATCCGCTCCCGTAGATCGTTGGCCAGATCCTGAGCCTGATATCGCAGCAGCGCGATATTGTCGCGGCCAACGATCTCGGCGGCGGGTGGCGGCGGCGTGTCAAGCAGCAGCCGCTCGACCAGCACCTGAAGGATCACTGCTAGCGGAATCGCCATGATCGCGCCGCCAATGCCAAGCAGCGTGCCAAACGCCGCGATCGCCAGCAGCGTGACAACCGCGTTGACGCCCACGGTCTGGTCCATGATGCGCGGCACCAGGATCGCATTCTCGATCTGCTGGATCACAACGCACGCGCCGACCACCCACCAGATATTCTCCGGCGATTGTGCCAGCGTGATCGCCACGGCCACCGCAGCCGTCGCGATCGGCCCGATGTATGGCACCGCCTCCAGGATGCCCGCGATCACGGCCAGCAGCACCGCGTTGGGCAGCCCGATGCCGATGAACGCGATCGCCGACAGCACGCCGATCGACAGGCAGAGCAGCGCCTGGCCACGTACGAACGCGCCGACTTTTTCTTCCAGCACGTCCCAGATCTCGCGGGCGGTATCACGCTGATCCAGCGGCACAACCAGCAGCCCGGCACGCACAATCTGCTCGCGGTCCACGATCCAGAAAAAGGCGATCAGGACGATCGCGACCAGACCAAAGGCGCTCCAGCCAGTGCCGCGAATCCAGGCGACCGCCTCCGTCACGACGGCGACTTTATCGCTGTCGGGCGCGCTCTGCTGCATATTCAGGTTAAGCTCCGCCGGAAGCTGGTTCGCCAGCGCACGCACGATCGAGATCGGCGTGCTGAGCAGCCAATCGCGCATGCCGGCGTAATACTGCGGCAGCTCCGTCGAAAGCGTTGTCACCTGCGTGATCAGCAGCGGCGCAAGAATGCTCAGCACGCCGGCGGTGATCAGCCCGATCAGCCCGTACATCAGCAGGATGCCCAGCCGCTGCGGAATATGACGGCGCTCCAGCCACAGCACGGCCGGCCGAATGGCAGTCGCCAGCACGGCAGCCACGAACAGCACGAACAGGACGTTGGTGAAGCGGTACAGCAGGTAGAAGCCGACCGTCACCAGCAGCACGACCAGCGTCGCGGTGATCACCCGGCGTGGGTGCCAGCGCCTTGGCGGAGTGGCGGAAATTGTTGAGGATTGCGGGGTTTGCATAGCTCTGTCCAGGACAACATGACACGGAGCAAGACGCTCCACACGACATAATTGCAATTCATGGGCCAGGACAAGCAAAACGCCTGCCTCGGATTGAAGCAGGCGTCGAGGCAGGCTAGACGATCGCGTCGCCGTCGGGCTCGCCGAGGATCTTGTTGGTGATGTACATCGCCAGGCGGTTGGCGATCGCGACGAGGATCAGGCTGATGAGGCCATAAACAAGCTGTCGTCTGGTATCTTCTTCCATATCTGACTCCTTTGGTAAGCTGCTGCTAGCTGTAGCAAGTAGGATGCAACGAGTTGCCGCCCCACGGCCTTAGACTATTCCATCGTACTATGGAGCCGGGCCGCTGGCAAATCTGGTTGAGCGATACAAAAAAACAGGCCGCCTGAGCGACCTGTTGGAGTTGGCTAAGCTGTGCCGGTTAGTTGCGCCGGCCGCCGAAGAGCAGCAGCACGAAGTACAGCAGCTGCGAGACCGCCTGCGCCGCCGCCGCGACATAGGTCAGCGCGGCCGCGTTCAGCATCTTCGACACGCCCTCGGCCTCCTGCGCCGACACCAGGCCGTTGCGCATCAGCATCTGGCGCGCGCGCTTGGATGCGTCAAGCTCCACCGGCAGAGTGACGAGCGTAAAGGCGACCGCTCCCGCGAACAGCAGCGTGCCAAGCAGCGCGACGCTCCAGCCCAGACCGCCGCGCGCCGCGCCCAGGATCATGCCGATGAAGAAGAGCATCGAGCCGAGGTTTGAGCCCACATTGGCGATGCCGACGATGCTAGCACGGGCGCGCATCCAGATGTAGCCCTCGCGATCCTGTACCGCGTGGCCCAGCTCATGCGCCACGATCGCCAGCGCGGCGACTGAAGGTGTGCGCGTCGAGCCGTCCGACAGATTGATCGACTTATCGGCCGGGTTGTAGAAGTCCGTCAGGTCGCCGCCAACGCGATGCACCTTGAGATAATCGAGACCCTCGTTGCGCATCAGCGCCTGCGCGACATCCATACCGCTGACCCGGTGCATGTTGGGCACTTCCGAATATTTTTGAAACGTCGATCGGACTTTATATTGTGCCCACATCGCAAAGAACATTGCAGGCAGCGTGAGCACCAAGAAGAGCGGACTAATGATCATGTTCGTTCCTCCGCACGTCTGAAATTGTCAGGTTGATATTGTATGCGTGCGTTAATTGTTACGCAAATCGATTGCCGCTGGATGTAGGCCGCTGCTCCGGTTGGCCGAGTGTGCCGCGCAGCGCGATTCCCAGCACCAGCCCGGCGATGAATCCGCCCGCATGGGCCGCGTAGGCCACGCCGCCGCCGGTCTGCTCCGTCGCCGCGATCGAGCCGTAGGTAGCGATGAACTGCTGGATCGCCCACAGACCGATCATGATCCAGGCCGGAACAACGGTGATGAAATAGGCGATCAGCACCCGGATCGGGTTGCTGCCGAAGAAGACGATGTACGCGCCCAGCACACCCGAGATCGCGCCGCTGGCTCCTACGCTGGGAATCGTCGAGCTGGAGTCGAGCAAAATATGCGCGGCGCTGGCGGCCAGACCTGTCACCAGGTAGAAGATCAGATAGCCCAGATGCCCGAACGCATCCTCGACGTTATCGCCAAAGACCCACAAAAACATCATGTTGCCGATGATGTGCGCCCAGCCGCCATGCACAAACATCGACGTCAGCAGCGTGAACAGATCCTGCCCGCCCACGATCTCAGCCGGAACTACGCCGTACTGACAGACGAAGCCCTGCACCGTGGCCGCGACCGTCTCCGCGCACGATCGCGCCGTCTGTGGGTCGGGCAGCGTGATCTGGTAAAGAAAGACCGCAATATTGATTGCGATCAAGGCGTAGTTAACGACCGGCGTAATATGTCCATGCCGGTTCTGATCGCCGATGGGAAACATGTATGTACCCTATCCTTCCAGCGGTAATCTGCTATCGGCAGCATAGCAAACCATATGCCCGCAGCGCAAGCGGCATCATGCGGCGATCGGTAGTATCACAGGCCTAGTTAACAGGAAGATTAACGATTAGAACGAGTGTTCTATTTGGGGCGATTCGGGGCTTGACTAGAACAGATGTTCATACTATACTGGCGTCACTGCCAAACATCTGTTCGCATTATACCACACACTAGGAAGGAGCTTGGTCATGGCCGTCACGAGTCGCGATCTTCATAACACAAGCACGATGCGCCGCCAGGTTACACAGCCGATCACAATGACGCGCTCATACAACACCCTGTCGCGCGCGCCGTATGCGATCACTGTGCTGCTCTGCGTTATCGCCGTGGTTCTTGTTGCCAACAGTGTGATCACCTGGGGTCAGATCAAGCTCGACGATATGCGCTACGGCCGTCCGCGCACAATGCAGCTCGCGGGCTTCGTCGGCCATAACGAGGGCAATGGCGTTCCCACGCAGTTCGTCGCGATGAACCTCAACCGCCGCGTGGTCGTCTTTGAAATCCCCGGCGGCGATGCGTCCCAGACGCGCACGCTGACCGGCCCCTATCTCTTCGGCGCCCACGAAGACCTCACGCCGGTGCGGCTCCGCCTCCAGAGCGTCAACACCGACAACAACATGGACCTCGTGATCAGCGTCAAGAACGAAGAGATCATCTACATCAACGAGGGCGGCAGCTTCCGCCTCATCAACGCCGACGAGCGCGTAGCCTACGAGAAGACGCGCCAGTAGTCCGCACGCTCCTGCTTAGACTGTATAGCGAACAAGAGTAGTTTCCAGTTATTCAAGAGAGAAGACGAGCAAGATCAGGAGTCAGCGGCTGTCGCTAACGGTTCACGAGACCGATGCAAGCGCTGGTCTGGGCGGTGCGTAGAACGCCAACCAAGCAACCAGACGATGAGCGGCAGTAGATAGATGAGCAACAGGTAGTACACCTGCGCTTGCAACGATTGGCCGCTGATGCCGAGATTGGGCAGAAGAATATATTGCAGCAGGTAGCTTGCCTGCGCCATCATCATCCAGGCGATCAGCCAGCCGAAGGATCGCGGATGCGGCCGTAGCGCAACAAGCGCCAGCAGCCACAGCACATACCAGGGCTGAAACCACTGGCTACCGCCGAGCAGATACCACAGCAGTAGGCCAAAAAAGGCTGGCTGCATCGGTCGCTGACGATACCAGACATGCCAGGATTGCCAGAGCAGGCCAAGGCCAAGCAGCGCGCTGCCGATTGCGCTGACAACTGCGCGCACATCGTTGGCGTTGGCGAGGGGCAAGCTCAATCCACGCAGCACAGCATTAATCGCGTTCAGGCTCGGCGGCTCACGCAGCAGGTAGCTGAGCACCGCCAGCGGCGAGGCGTTCAAAAAACCTTCGCGCACGGCCATGTTGCGCAGCGTTCGCTCACGGCCCTGCCAGATCGCCGCGAGCTTGTCGCCGAGATCGAGCCGGGCGAATCCGGCCGGCAGATCCCAGTACGGCGCGTAGAGCAGAGCCAGCGGAACGAAAAACAGCAGCAGCGACAGGCCGAATACGCTCCCCCGTTCGGGCCAGGTCGCGCGGCGGCGCATCCAGTGCAGCACGACCAGCGGCAGAAAGAGCGCCGGCAAAAACTTGAAGAGCGCGCCGCCCGTGAGCGCCAGCACCGCCGCCCAGTGCCGATCATGCTGCACCGCCCAGATCGCCAGCACCAGCGACAACACCAGCAGCCCATCGTTATGCCCGACTGCGGCAAACTCCCACAGCGCCAGCGGACTCCACAGCCAGAGATACACGCCCAGGAGTCGCCAGCGTGGATCGCGCACAATCGCGCAGATGACCGCGCCGCTCAGCAGATGCGCTGCGATCGCCAGGAGCTTGTAGAGCAAAATATTGCTCAGCAGCGAGTCGCCGCCGAGCCAGACCAGCAGCCAGCTCAGATCTTCCCACAGTGGCCCGTACGCCGACGGCGCGTTAGGCCAGCCCAGATAGCGAAAGAACTGATCGTTTTTGAACTGGTTGGGCAGCGCGAGATACGGATTGGCGTTGTAGACCACGCTCATACGTGAGCGAAACTGGTAGTCGAAAAGATCGGTCGAGGTGACGGGATAGCACCAGAGCAAGACGCTCGACATCAGCAGCGCGCCGCCCCACACGATCAGCATGGCGCGTCTGGGCAACGCCTGCCGCGACAGCAGGATCGCACCGGCGATGTACAGCGCGTAGAGCGTGATGCCGGTCAGCGTCAGCATCAGCGTGCCGGTTGCCGAGCGGTTGGTGATCGTGCCGATGGTGACGCGGGCGCGAGGCAGCAGCGACGGCAGGAAAAACAGTGCCGTCAGCGAGATGTAGAGCGCCGTCATGCCCAGCCCGATCAAGGTCAAGCGCTGGAGCGCCTGAGACGCTATCGGATTGGCTGCTTCGGCTGGCGCACGGGTGGTCATGCTGGCTTGCGGCAAACGAAGATCAGCGCGGGCGGAATGTTACGCAGCACATAGCGCGTGATGCGGGTGGCCGGGAAGTACGAGCGGAGTAATCCGCGCAGCACCGGTGTGTACTGGTAGGTGACGAAAACGCCGCCTGGCCGCAGCGCCTCACGTGTCGCCTGCAAAATCGCGTGGGAGACCGGGCGCGGCAGCGAGGTGAAAGGCAGCCCCGAGACGATGCAGTCAGGCTGGGCCAGATTCAGCTCTTGCAAGTAGCGATTTACCTCGGCCGCCGACTCGCCGATGATCGTAACACGCGAATCGTGGATGCGTGTCTGGAGATCCTGAAAAAACGGGCCGTGAACCTCAAAGACCAGCAGCCGTGCGTCAGGCCGCATACGACGGATGATCTCGTCGGTGAAGACGCCGGTGCCCGGCCCGAACTCGACGATTACTTTGGCAGCGGCAACGTTCGCCTCGTCGAGCATGGCGCGGACCAGATGCTGCGAGGACGGCGCGACCGAGCCGACGGTGCGCGGGGCGCGGAGAAAGCCTTTGAGAAAGCTCCACGCCGGCACTTGAAAACGAGAATTGCTCATGATCGCTCATTCTACCATTGGAAAACAAAACACACGAGTACGACGGCCGGTCGTAGGTTGTGACGGTACCTGTCACACGATCGTGGTATTGTTTGGCTAACCGGAGTATATGCGACGATTCCTTGGAGGATATATGGCGACGATTGCGCTGCGTGTTCCAACTGCATTACCGGGCCAGGCGGTTCTACCGAGCGGCCAGTGCTATATTTTGTTCACTCGCGGCCCGATCACGGCGCGCGAGCTGATCGCGGAGAAGGTACGCGCAGAGCTACGCAAAGCGCGGTCGGGCGGCATGAGCACCACCTCGCTGCCGCTGCTGCTGCCGGAGGGCGTCGAGATCGGCTTTGGGCCGCTGGACGAGCAGCTCGCGATCGTTCAGGCCTGTCGCTCATTTACCGAGGGACAATATCTGCTGCTGTATAACGGCCGGCCGCTCGTCGATCTCGACGAAGAAGTCGAGCTGAATCGTCAGACCGTGCTGATCTTCGTCTATGTGCCGAGCGTACTCAACGAGATCGCCGCGCGTCGGCTCAAAGACGCTGCCTGATCGCTGCTGCTTGCTGTGTAGAGGCTATGGTCGTCAAGACCGTAGCCTTTTTTGTTACCGCAAATGGCAGACATCCTGAGCGATGGGACAGTTGCAGGCTCATGACAGCCTTTGTACAATGACGGCTAAAGTCTTATTCAGGAGCGCTATGTGAGCATCGATCAGGCAGAGTTTCGGCGAATTATGGGGCACTTCGCCTCAGGCGTGACGGTTGTCACAGTATGCCGCGAAGGAACATGTCACGGAATCACCGTGAGTTCTTTCTGCTCATTGTCGTTGGAACCGCCGCTGGTGCTGATCTGCATCGATCGGCGCTATACCAGCCACGAGAAGATTCAGCAATCGGAAGCGTTTGCTATCAATATTTTGGCGGAAGACGGCGAGTGGCTATCGCGGCATTTCGCCAGCCGCGCCGACGACAAGTTTGCGAAGGTTGGCTACCACACCGGCGAAAGTGGCGCGCCGCTGCTCGACGAGGCGCTGGCGACGATCGAGTGCCGGCTGGTAGATCAGTTTCCCGGCGGCGATCACACGATCTTTGTTGGCCAGGTGTTGGCGACCTCGGCGCAGGACGAGGGACGGCCGCTGCTGTATTTCCGTAGCGGCTACCACAAGCTGGGCTAGGGGCTGTAGACACGCAGGAACGCTACGAATATCTCGTAGCGCTCCTGCGTACAGATTGCTCCCGGCTGGATTACGAACAGGCGGCTCTCAGCGCTAAGTGCAGTGGACCTGTCGCTTTCGGACCAAGAAGACACTATGAACGATACTACAGGCCCCAACTACCTTCTATAGGAAGGCGGCGCGAAATAGCGCTAGTACTGAGACCTAGGCCCGGCAATGCTTAAGGCTGAAGTCGCCCTAACTTGCCCGCCAGGCCGGTGTAGCTCTCGGGCGTCAGCGCCGCCAGCTCGGCTTTGACCGCCGTCGATACATCCAGCGTCTCGATAAAAGCGCGAATATCTTCCAGCGTCGGCGTGCGACCACGAGTCAGGCCCTTGAGCACCTCGTAGGGCTCGGGGTAATTCTCGCGGCGTAGAATCGTCTGGATTGCCTCGGCCAGCACCTCGGGATGCGCCGCCAGCTCGGATCGAATGGTGGCCTCGTTGGGCTGGACTCGCTCCAGGCCACGCAGCGCGCGCCGGTAGCCGACCAGCGCATGGCCAAACGCGGTGCCCAGCGTGCGCAGCACCGTGCTATCGGAAAGATCGCGCTGAAGCCGTGAGATCGGCAGCTTGCGCCCCAGCAGCTCAAGCAGCGCGTTGGCTACCTGAAGATTGCCCTCGCTGTTCTCGAAGTTGATCGGATTGACCTTGTGCGGCATCGTGGACGAGCCGACCTCGTGCGCGGCCAGCCGCTGCACAAAGTAGCCGTCGCTGATGTAGCGCCACATATCCAGATCCAGATCCAACAGGATCGTGTTGACGCGGCGCATGGCATCGCACATTTCGACCAGCGAATCGTGGGGCTCGATCTGGGTCGTCAGCAGCGTTGGCGTCAGTTGCAGGAAGCGAATAAACGCCTGGCTGAAGCGAATCCAATCGACGTCGGGCAGCGCGGCCATCTGCGCGGCATAGGTTCCGGTGGCGCCGTTGAGCTTGGCGGTGATCTCGACGCGCACCAGTGTATCGTTGGCGCGGCCCAGCCGATGAGCAAAGACATTCAGCTCTTTGCCAAGCGTCGTCGGCGTGGCGGGCTGGCCATGAGTCCGCGCAAGCATCGGCAGATCGGCGAAGCTTGTGGCAAACTCGCGCAGCATGACATAAATATCGGCAATAGCGGGAACCAGGACTTTGTCGCGAGCCTCGCGCACCAGCAGCGCATACGACAGATTGTTCACATCTTCCGAGGTCAGCGCCCAGTGGATCGCCTCGTTCCAGTCGGCCATTTCCATGCCGGCCAGCTTCTCGCGCAGCCAGTACTCGACGGCTTTAACATCGTGGTTGACGCGGCGATCCCACGCAGCGATCGCGGCGGCATCGTCGGGCGAGAACTGGCGATACAGCGCTCGGAGCGCGCCTTGCTGCGCGGCATCGATCGACTTAACAAAGGTGATGCTGGGCGAGCGCGCCAGAAAGATCAGGTATTCGATCTCGACTTGAACCCGGGCGCGGTAGAGCGCGGCCTCGGTGAGATAGGCGCGCAGCGGCGCGACCTCCTCGGCGTAGCGGCCATCAAGGGGTGATAATGTATCTAATGATGCGGGCATAATTTTGAACTCCTTCGCAGAGGTTGCGATCATATGGTAGCATACCCGCGACGAATGGTTGCGAGACGGACAGTGCTTGACGTATAATGCCGCTGCTTTCCCGCCAGCGTCGCTTGAAATTGTTTTCGCTCGCGTTTGAGGACTCATGCACATTAAGATGAATTTGTTCGCATCTGCTTGTGTTGTTTACATGCATGATTGGCTAATCCAGGGTGCGCGGAGGAAGGGAGGATTGCGGTGAGCAAATCAGGCGTCGTTCTTGTTCACGCCCATCCGCTATTTCGTCAGGGCTTGCGTTATCATCTATCCGGGCACCCCGAGTTTCGGATCACTGGTGAGGCCGGTAATGGACAGCAAGCAATCCAGCTGGTTGATTATACCGATCCCGACATCGTGCTGATCGAAATCGATCTGCCAGGTGTGAACGGATTGGAGGTTGCGCGCGCGATCAAGCGCAGCCATCCAAACATCGGTATTGTGCTGCTCAGCGCCGAACAGGACGAGCGGCTGATGATCAAGGCGCTGCGTGCCGGCGTGGCCGCATTTATTCCCCGCAACGTGCCGTGGGAAGATCTGCTGAAAGTGCTGCAAAACGTGCGCCGCGGCGATTATCCGATCAACGATCTGGTCCTGTCGATGCCGCAGATGGCCGCGTCGGTATTGGAAGAGTTTCGCGCGCTGAGCGCCGAAGAGCAGGGCGACAACATCTACTCGCCGTTGTCGCCGCGTGAGATCGAGGTGCTGGAGCTGGTCGCCGCCGGCCGCACCAACAAAGAGATCGCGGTTCGGCTCAACATCAGCAATCAAACCGTTAAAAACCATATCTCGTCGATCTTGCGCAAGCTCGCCGTCAACGACCGAACCCAGGCCGTGGTCTTCGCAATGCGCCGTGGTTGGATCAAAGTCAACCAGGGCGAGCGGGCATAGCCGTGAAACATCGCTGGTTGTTGGCGATCTGCCTCTGCCTGCTGGCGGCCTGCGCCGTAGACCCGACACCGCCGCCCGCTCCGATCAACCGTCAGACCGCGAACGCGCTCACGCCGCAGCCGACGACCGCGCAGCCAACCGCGACCGCCAGCCCCACGGCGACTGTCACCG
The DNA here is from genome assembly GCA_036401895.1 of Herpetosiphonaceae bacterium. Lineage (GTDB taxonomy): Bacteria > Chloroflexota > Chloroflexia > Chloroflexales > Kallotenuaceae > LB3-1. Next base: position 14,677 of record DASWTW010000445.1, read on the forward strand.
CCGCTCCGGTGGAGACCGTAGCGCCCAGCGAAGAGACCGCAACCACGGTTGCCGAAAACGACCCGAATCTGGTCGATGTTTCGTACTGCCGGCGCGACTTCGGGCCGGTGGACGGCGCGCGCTTCAGCGCCCGGCTGAGTGAGATTCGCGCCGCCGATCTGCCGCAGTTCGAGCAAGTTACCTTTGTTTTCACCGATACGACCGGCCTGATGCACGGCTCGGCAAGCTGCATGTTCGGCGCTGCCTGGCCCACCGACGCTGGCTATGGCACCACGGAAGCGCCCGGCGACTCGGTGATCGCGCTGCGGCTCGACGACTGGGCGCACGACGATCTGTTTGCTTCCTCGACGCTGACCGAGACTGCCGAGATCACGCCGGGCGGTCTGCTTGAGCGTGTCTCGCTGGCCGCCGATCCTCAGGAAAGCCGGGGCGCGCTGCTGGGTATCGGCCTGCGCGAGCCGCGACCGTTCCGGGTGCGCGTGCAGGACAACGAGCTGATCGTCGAGGTGGCACGGAGCGCGACGTATCCGCCGGCCAACGATCCGCTCGGTCAGACTGAGGGTAGCGCCTCCGATCTGACGCGGCCGGTCTTCTTCCTCCAGAACGGCGATGTGTACCGCTTCGAAAATGGTCAGGCGCAGGCTGTAGCCGAAACGCCGGAGCTTGAGACTGGCCTGGCGATCAGCCCGGATGGCTCGCTGCTGGCTGTGTGCCGCGCTGCCGCCGACGCCGAGCCGTTTGGCCTACCCTACGATGTGCGCGCCACGCTGTGGGTGATGCAGCCTGACGGCTCCGATCCGCGCCAGCTGGCGGATGTCGGCGGGTGTGCCGAGCCGGTTTTCGCCGCCAGCGGCCGAACTGTCGCGTTTACAGCCAACGTCGCGTCGAGTCCGCCCACGGTGCTGCAAGTTTTTACGATTCCGGTCGTCGGCGGGGATGCCACGCCCGCCACGGGCGATCTGGACGAGTGGAGCCGCTTCCAGCCCGGCTGGCTGCCCGATGGGCGGCTGGTCTATCGTGCCCGCAACGACAGCGATCAGAATGTGATCTTTGTGCGCGACACCGATGGCAGCGAGCGTGAGGTTACGGCGCAGTTGCTGACGGGCGCTTCGTATCGCGGTGTGGGTGACTTTGTGATCGATCCAGCGGATGGGCTGCTGGCGATCGAGGCGTTTCGCGCCAGCGACGACGGCGCAGATCTGGTGCTGCTGCGGCCCGACGGCACGCAGGTTGCCGCCGAAAAGCGCGGCTACCGGCATCAACCGCTGGCCTTCACGACGTCGGGACTGGTCTATCTCACGGCGGAATGTCCCTCCGAGACGGTGTTGAGCTACACGCTGCACCGCCGCTCGGCGCAGGGCTCGATCGAGTCGCTGCTCTCGGGCGATACCGGCTCGGCGATCGGCGCGGTGGCGGTTGAGGGCGATACGCTGATCTACACCCGCACGCCCTCAGAGGCGATCGGGATTCGCGGCGGACTCAGCGAGCCGGAGCCGGACGCCGCCAGCACGATCTGGGCGATGTCCAGCGATGGCACGAGCCGCGGCGAGCTATTCGCGGCTAGCTCGGCGGTCACGGTCTTGCAGGTCGCGACGCAGTAGCGCGTAGAAAGGACGACGACGTGACGATCATCGGCGTGATACTGACTCTCGGATTTGCAGTCGTGGCGGTTGCGGCGGCGGCGGTGGTGCTGTGGAGCGGCTGGGTGGCGTTGAAAGATGAGGTGCGGCCCGGCTTCAAGTCGGTGCGGCCCGGTCCCGGCTCGATCGTGCTGACGCTGCTCGGCGTGGTCTTCCCGGTCGTGATGACCGCGCTGTTCACGCTGTACCTGGCGATCTGGCTGATCAACGTCAGCTTCGCCGCGCTGTAATGGCCCTGCGGGCAAACAAAGGAACAAACGAACAAGGGAACAAAGTAGGTTGGTACTGCTTTGTTCCCTTGTTTTCTATTTTGGTTCTCGGTTTTGTTCTTTGTCCCTTAGAATGGCCCTCATCCCCTAGCCCCTTGCCCCGAACCTTGGCTGGCTTCAGCCTCCACCGGGCGCCATGCCCAGAGGGCGCCCGGCATGGCGCCCGGCATGGTACCCGCGACAGGAGAAGGGGAAGGCAGTACTCCTTGGTTCTTGGTTCTAGATTGTCCGTTCTCCGCTTTGTTCTCTGTTCTCGTTCCCGGTTCTCGGTTTTTTGTTCTTTTGTTCCTTGGTTCTCTTGTTCTTTACGCCCTACGGCGTCGGCGTTGGCGGCGTGTTGACGAGCTGTAGCTCGATCGTACTCTGGTTTGGCTGCTCGACCTCAAGCTTGAGCACGGTTGGATTGGCGATCGGCAGCGTGATGTCGAGCGGCGCCTGCTGGCCTGGCTCAAGCGTGGTCGTTGGGCCGCCCGACGATGCATAGACTGTTCCCGACGCATCGATAAACTTGAACGCATCCAGCGAAACCGTCACGGGCGCAGGGCTAATATTAGTGATGGTGCCGCTCAGCTTCAGGTTTTCGCCCTCGCTTTTGATGCTGGCGATCTCGACGCGCAATGCCTCGTTTTCGGCGACAGTGTTTAATGGTGCTCCCGCCTGGCCGCTGAACAGTCGCGCGGTTGTGGTGCGGGCCAGCGCAACCATATTGGTCGGGATAGGCGGGATCTCGATCTGGCCGGCATCGGCGGCGGGTGGGCTGGCGGCAAACTGCTGCTGGAGCAGCTGCTCTTGCGCCGGGCTGCGTCGCTCGATTACCTGGATCACCACAATGATGGCCAGAAAAATCAGCAGCGCGGTGATCCAACTTCCCAGGTGGGTTTGTTGATTTCCATGGACGCGCATAGGTTGCCTCTTCGTATGTAGTGTGCCACAAGTCGTTTTCCTTGACAATTATTTGAGGCACGTTGTACACTCTTTCCAATCTTCCAATCCGTATCGTACTTTGTCCCGACTGGCAAGACGAGCGATTAATTGCTGACACACGGTTTAATCGTGGAGGTTATCGAACCAAAACCAGCAACTCTCGTTAAAGCCAGGCTCGTCGCTAGGGACGGCAGCGATCTAGCCAGAGCCGTACCAAGGGTTTGGCCAAGATCCGGCGATTGGACTGCACTGTGGCCGGGCAAGCGCCCAACTTTATACGTGGTGTCAGCACACACGAGCCGGTCACAAAGGAGGTGTCCCACTTCAGGAGCAAAGAGACCACTGTGTGAATGAGTGTGGTGTACACCGTTCGTGCTCCACAACGTTCGTTTCGGCATGTCGGATAGTGTCAAACGAGGAGCTACAAGATCTATGAAACGTTTCACTTCGGCCCTGATGCTTTTGGTTATCCTGGCGTCGATGTTGGCTGCCTGTGGTGGAACCACTGCCAGCCCGTCCGGTTCCGGCGCGGCCTCGCCCGCCGCTTCAGCGCCCGCCGCCTCAGCATCGCCGGCTGCGTCTACGCCTGCTGAGTCGCCGGCCGCTTCAGAATCCCCCGCCGCTTCAGAGTCGCCGGCTGCTTCGGAGTCGCCCGCAGCCAGCACTGCGGCGTCGCCCGCCACTTCAGAAACTGCGGCAGCCGCCGCCGAGCTGCCCAACATCGAGGGTCTGGACCTCGGCACGATCAAGATCGCGTCGCAGACTCCGCTCTCCGGCCCGCAGTCGGCGCTGGGCACCGGCATTCGCAACGGTGCTGAGCTCGCGATCGAGCAGATGAACGAGCGCCTGGGCGCCAACTTCCAGTTCGCGCCGTACGACGACCAGGCGACCGAGGACATCGGCGCGTCGAACGCCAACCAGATCGCGGCTGACCAGGACATCATGTGTGTCGCCGGTCACCTGAACTCAGGCGTCGCGCTGGCCTCGCTGCCGACCTACAAGAACGCCAGCCTGCTGATGATCTCGCCGGCCAACACCAACGTGCGCATCACCGACGACTTCGGCGCGAATCCTGCCTACCGCATCGTTGGTCGTGACGACGTGCAGCCGGCCGTGGCCGAGGCTCATGCTCGTGACGCGCTCGGCGTGAAGAGCGTCTACATCCTCCACGACAAGACCGCCTACGGTCAGGGCGTGGCCGACTTCTTCCGCCAGCTGGCAGAGAAGGACGGCATCACGATCGCTGGCTTTGAAGGCACCGACGAGAAGTCGGTCTTCGATCCGGTGCTGAACCCGATCCTGGCCGCGCAGCCCGACGCCGTCTTCTGGGGCGGCATCTACTCCGAGGGTGGCCCGCTGCTCAAGCAGATGCGTGAGAAGGGCATCCAGGCCAAGTTCCTCGGCACCGACGGCCTCGACTCCTCGGAGCTGGCGCGTCTGGCCGGTGAGGCTGCGGTTGGCGTGAACTACGTCACGATCGCCGGTCCGGTCAACCAGTATCCGGCGGCGGCGAAGTTCTCGGAGGACTACCAGGCCAAGTACAACACTGCCACCCCGGCGTTCGCTGCCCAGGGCTATGACGTCGCGGCGCTGTGCGCGATCGCGATCGCCAAGGCCGCTGAGAAGGCCAACGGCCGCCCGACCCGCCAGCAGGTGCTTGAGGCGATGAAGGAAGTCAGCCCCTACGAGGGCGTGACCGGCAGCGTGACCTTCGACGAGAAGGGCGATCGCGTCCCGGCGACCTACTTCATCATCGACGTCAAGACCGGCGATCCGGCGCAGTGGGATGCGCAGAACACGATCATCAACAAGATCGACATCGCACCTACCGGCCAGTAAGCAACCGGCCAACACAGGAGGACGAGCTACGGCTCGTTCTCCTGTTCTATCGTCAGCAGAGCAGCGCATGGACAGTGCGTCGCGATTCTGCACAAGCTGTGGGATGTTTGAGGACGTATGGCAGTAGAAGCGCAAACGAGACCAGTAGTCACGCGACCGTCGCCCTGGGCATCTGTGCGCCAGGTACTCGCCCCGATCGGGCAGATTCTCCTGTTCACGATCGGCAGCGCGTTAATCCTGGGCCTGATTGTTCTGCTGATCGGATTTATTCAAAGCTTTAGCCCGGATCGCGCCAACGTGATGAACGGAGTGCTGCTACTCCTGCCGATCGTGATCGTCGACGGGCTGGTGCTCGGCTTTCTCTACGCGACCATCGCGCTGGGCTACACGATGGTGTACGGCGTGCTGGAGTTTATCAACTTTGCCCACGGCGAGATCTTCATGGTCGGCGGCTTCGTGGGCGGTGGCCTGGCGCTGTTTCTGGCCGGACAGGGCCTGCTGGGATCGATCCCGCCGCTGCTGTTCGTGCTGATCGCGGTGATCCTGGGCATGGCTGTAAGCGGCACGCTGGCGATGTCGATCGAGCGCGTGGCCTATCGTCCGCTGCGCAACGCGCCGCGCCTGGTGCCCTTGATCGCGGCGCTGGGTGTTTCGCTGGTGCTGCAAGATCTGGTGCGTCTGATCGCCGGGCCGCAGCGCTTCTATCTGTCGCTGCCGGATCTGGGCCTGAACCAGCGCTACCAGCTGTTTCAAGTTGCGCGCGCCGGTGGTGGTAATCTCAACGTCTCGATCGACAGCAAGTCGCTGATTCTGATTGTGACGGCGCTGATCATGCTGATCGGCCTCAACTATGTGGTCAATGTGACCAAGCTCGGCAAGGCGATTCGTGCTGTCGCGCAAGATCGGCCGACGGCTAGCCTGATGGGTATCAACGTCAACCTGATCATCGCGCTGACCTTTTTGATCGGCGGTGCGCTGGGCGGCGCGGCAGGCGCGCTGTTTGTGATCAAGTACAACACGATCAATCCATATGTCGGCTTTTTGTACGGCCTGAAAGCCTTTACCGCTGCGGTTCTCGGCGGCATCGGCAACATCACGGGCGCGATGGTCGGCGGAATTGTGCTGGGCTTCCTGGAAGCGTTCGTGGCCGGCTATCTGTCGCTCTTTACGCGCGGCGCGTTTGGCGGCGCCGACTATGCCAGCATGGCAGCGTTCCTGATCCTGGTCGGCATTCTGATCTTCCGTCCGTCCGGCTTGCTCGGCGAGGCGGTTACGCAGAAGGT
>DASWTW010000446.1:0-29113 GCA_036401895.1 Herpetosiphonaceae bacterium
GAACAGCCAGCCGCTCGTCGTCAGGAGCGAGCCGGGCCAGCGTGTATAAGCCCAGGCCACTGCGATCAGCGCGAATGCATGGTACATCTGGTAGCGTGCGCCGGTCTCGAACGTCGCAAGCAGATCGGCGCTCAGCCGCTCACGCAAACCGTGCGCGCCGAACGCGCCTGCCGCCACGCCGATCAACGCCGAGAGCGCCCCGATCACCAAAAATGTGCGATCCATATCAACCTTTCGTTATGTCAAAAAGAAACCTCAGCCGCAGCCGAGGTGTATTATAGCGGCCGGCGGCGATCTCACGGTAGCCGCAGCAATGGCCGGCCGTGGCTCAAAAATGGCCAGGGGATCGCGACAAGAATCAGCAGCATGGCCAGACTCAGCAGCAGCGTGCCCGTGACAAAGCGCCGTCGATCGACACTCATGCGCCGTGTGATCATGTTCGCCATGTGCGAGACGCCGATCGCGATGAACATCTGAAGCGGATGTTCCAGCGTAAAGAAGCGCAGAATCCGACTCTTCATGATCGTCGCCATGCCGGCATTACTTAGCGCTCCCTGAACCAGCGCGCCCGGCAGCAGATACAGCACAGCGCCGAAAACAAACTGTAGGCTGATGATTAAGGCAAACCAGCGCATCGTCAGCCGATCAGCTCTGCCCCATGACCGTCGGCGAATCCAGCCATCCGCCAGCCGATACAGCGCCCAGAAACCAAAGACCAGCACCAGCCAGCGCGTGAGATTGTGCAGCACCAAAAATGTAGCGTACATTGTTCAGCTTCCTATGCGCGGGTACGAACCCGGCCAGCGTAGCACGATCTGCCGAGCGCGCCTATCCGCTCCACACCTGAGCCCGGCTACTGAGTAGAAAGCGCCAAATTGCCGGCGTTCAGGCGATCCGATCTCAGGCGCGCGCCTGTGGCCGGCAGCAGCGCCGCATCATCTCAGCGATCCGCAAGCTCTGTCGCCAGCTGATCAGTTTTGGCCGCCATCACAAAATCGTTGCGGTGCAGCCCGTCGATCGCGTGCGTCCACCACATCACGCTCACTCTGCCCCACTCCGTCACCAGCACGGGATGATGACCTTCGGACTCGGCCAGCTCGCCGACGCGCATCGTGAATGCCAGCGCGCTTTTGAAATCACGAAACCGAAAGATGCGCTCCAGCCGTGGCACACCGCCGACCTCGTAGATCGTCCAGTCCGGGATCTGCGGCTTAAGCTCGGCCACCTCAGCCGGCGTCACACGCGGCGCGCTTTTCCGGCAGGCGACACAGCGCTCCTGAACCAGATCACTCATACATCGCTCCTTGTTCAGCTCAATTATAAGGCGCTCATTCCCTGGCCCTGCTGGCGAACAAAGGAACAAGGGAACAAATGATCAGCCTTCTATCGGCTTTAGGTTCTAGCTTCGCCCAAAGGGCACCCGGTTCTAGGTTCTCGGTTAAAAACAAACGACGCGAGAAGATCGCTCTTCCCGCGCCGCGGCCAGCAATGAACGAGGCTATTACCCGGTGTAGATACGCAGCACCTCAGGAATGCCCAGATCGATCTGCTCGGGCGTGCCGGGCGTGCCCAGGATCGTCCAGCGATTGGCATCATCCAGCCGCGCCAGGATTTCCACAGCGGTCGATCCATCGCTCTGCAAGACGTCGACTTTGGCAAATCCACCGGCAATACGATCAACGCGGACGCTCGTATCTTTGATACCGAGTCGCGGCTCGACCGTCGAGCGGGCATAGCTCAGCGCGCCAGCCTCCAGCGATCGCTCAAGCTCGTTGCCCAGCCGCAGCTGCGCCGGAATCTTGAACTCGTTGTAGTAGTCGTCGCCGGGATTCTTGACCAGACCTGCCAGCGGCCGCCAGCGCCCCTCGATCTTGCGCAGATACAGCCAGGCCGGAGTACGATCGGCTCCCGTCGTCGGCAGCATCAGCACGCGCGCAACATCGTTCTCGACACGCTGAATCTGCGCCACAAACGCGGGCGGTGTGCCCAGTTCGGCCTGAATCGCCGCGTTGATCGCCTGGTCCTCAGCGCCGAACGGAAACGCCACCAGATAATCGCTGCCGACGTTCGCGCGCTCGATACGAAAATCCGCCGGATTCTGCGGATCGTTGGTCAAAATCGCACGCTCAAAGACCTGAAGCGTGATTGTGCGCGTGGCAGTGCCCTTGGTTACCTGCGCCTCAAGCGCGGCCGAGAGCGGAAGCCCGACATCGTGCAGCCAGCCGCCGGGAAAAAGATCCTGGCGATTGATGTAGTTCCAGAAGGGTCGCGGGACGTAGTGGCCGCTGCCAAAATCCAGGGCCTCGTTGACCGGAACGAAGACGCCGCGCTCGCCGACATCGATCGGACCGCCCGCGCTTGGCAGAGGCGGCGGCTCGCGGCGCTCAGGCGCGATCGCGGATTGAAGATCGCGGTAGGAGACGCCCGATCGATCGCCGCCGACCGGAAGCGTCGCGCCCTGCTCGATCAATGTTGCGGCCAGACGGCCGTAGGCGAAGCGCCACGCCGGATTGTCCTGTGCCTCGGGATGATACTCGATCCGGCCTTTCTCGAAGACCTGCGCGTAGACCAGACGTTCGGCGTCAGCAGCATCCGGCACTTGCAGCAGCCCGGTGCGCGGCCCGCCCAGCACCCGCAAACCCTGGCGCTGGCTGTAGTATTCGGCGAACGGCGCGGCAACCGGCAGCCTGGACGCGGTTTGTTGGGCTGAGATCGAAAGCTGAGTGCGGGGCAAGTCGGTGGTGAGTGTAGACGGGTTGTGGCTCGGAGTGGCCAGCCAGGAGCCTGGCAGCAGCAGCGCCGCGATCAGCGCGTGCCGAAGAGAGCATCGCATAATGTGTTTTCCTCCTTAAATAGTTAATGCCGATTTACCTCCTTCCTTAGCTAAACGCCCTGGTCATAGCATCTGTTCCGGGTTTTGGATTTTGGTCAGCCAGTAGTCAGCCGTTTATCAGTCGAACGGCGAAGCAAACGTAGCCACGACGGGTCGTTCGCGAAACGGCGCGGCGTATGGTACGCTACAGCGGGAGTTGTAGCGGTCACTCCGAGATCTTCGGCGTGGCTTTGCATGTTCGCTCCCGGTGACTGAAGAGCAAGCATTTGCTTGTTCACATGTCTGATCAGTCCGGCTCGGGAGCGCGCCGCCAGGCAACCGATCAACGGCCTTGCAGGTTCAACCCTCCGCCAACGATCGGGCGCTCTCCGGGCCGGGAATACCACAAGAGACAACCTATGCAATGGCTGATTCTAGCGGCGCTGGTCGCGGTGCTGATGCTGATCGTTTGGCTGCGCCGCAGATTGACGCGGATCACGGTTTTTGAGTACCAGCGCGGCCTGCTCTACACCGATGGAAGATTTCGGCGCGTGCTCACGCCAGGCGCATACTGGTGCTTCACGCCGCGCACAACGATCACCACCCTGGATCTGCGGCCGCGCTCTGTGTCGATCAGCGGACAGGAAGTGCTGAGCGCCGACAACGTGGGCCTGAAGCTTAGCCTGGCGGCCAGATACCAGATTGTCGATCCGCTCAAGGCCGCGCACAAAAGCGACAACTACGAGTCGGCGCTCTATCTTGAGCTTCAGCTTGCGCTGCGAGAGCTGGTCGGCGCGGTCAAGATCGACGAGCTGCTGGACAAGCGCCAGGAGCTGAGCGCGCAGCTGTTTGAGCGCACCACCCCGGCGATCCAGGCGCTCGGGCTGGAGCTGCTGTCGGTCAGCGTCAAAGACGTGACGTTTCCGGGAGAGCTGAAACGCATCTTCGCTCAGGTCGTCAAAGCCCAGAAGGAAGGGCTGGCCGCGCTGGAGCGGGCGCGTGGCGAGAGCGCGGCGCTGCGCAATCTGGCCAACGCCGCCAAGATGCTGGAGCAGAATCCGGCGCTGATGCAGCTGCGGCTCCTGCAAACTGTCGGCGACGGCTCGGGTAATACCGTGGTGCTGGGCATGAACCCACAAACGATCCCGCTGCCGATCAAAGCTGGCGGCACAGCATCAGAAGCGCCCAACGACGCGCCGGATGCGTAGCGGAAACGTGTTTGCGCAGCTGTTTGCTTCTTTGAGTCATTCTCTAGTATCCTTTGATGAGAGAACAACATTCAGGAGGATGCTCATGATCAAAGGATTTCGCGACTTCATTCTACGCGGCAATGTGATCGATCTGGCGGTAGCCGTGGTGATCGGCGCGGCATTCGGCGTCGTGGTCTCAGCGATCGCGGGAGGCTTTATCACGCCGCTGATCGCGCTGGCAGGCGGTTTGAATGGCCTGGAAGCGTTGAATGCTGGAGCGTTCAAATGGGGAACGATTCTCGCCGCGATCGTGAATTTCCTGATCACGGCGGCAGTCGTCTACTTCTTCGTTATCGCGCCGATGAACCGGCTGATGGAGCACTTCAAGCCATCCGAGCCCGAGCCACAGCCAACCCGCGCCTGTCCTGAGTGTTTGAGCGATATTCCACTCGCCGCCCGGCGCTGCGCCTTTTGCACTGCCCAAGTCGCGCCGCAGGCTGCGGCCGGCGCATAAATCCCAGATCACGCGAACAAGACAAAGCCCGCTCTCGCATTTGAGAGCGGGCTATCTTTTGCAATCGGGCGAGCTTAGGCTGCGGCGTTGGCAGCGTTGGCCTTGTTGAACTTTGCCATCAGGCGGCTCTTGCGGCGGGCAGCGTTGTTCTTGTGCAGCACGCCCTTCGACACAGCCTTGTCAAGCTCTGAGCAGGCCAGACGGATCGACTCGACCGTCACCTCGTCCTGAGCCACAATGCTCTGCTCGGCCTTCTTAACAAACGTCTTAACGCGGGATCGAACTTTCTGATTACGCACGCGCTTGCGCTCGTCTGAGCGAATGCGCTTTTGAGCGGACCTCGTATTCGCCAAAGGAATGCCTCCAACCTTAAATATCGTTATAATGGCCTTGTATCGGCTGCTGACGGGTGATTATATCAAAATGCTGAAGGACACGCAACCACATGTCGCAGGTTTCTTCGATCACAGGGCGCTCGGCGCGCTGGCGGATGGTCCTCAACACGGGCGTTGTGATGCTCGGCGCGATTCTGAGCCGACTGCTCGGCGTGGTCCGCGATGGCATTATCTCGGCGCGCTTTGGTGTGCAGCCGGAGCTGGGAGCGTTTCGCGCCGCGTTTGCGATTCCTGATCTTTTATATTTTGTGATTATCGGCGGCGCGCTGGGCTCGGCGCTGATTCCGGTCTTCGGGCGACTGCTTGAGGAGCAGCAGGAAGATCGCGCGTGGGAGCTGGCCAACACGATTCTGACGACGGCGTTTCTAGCCTTTGTGCTGATCGCCGGGCTGGTCGCGATCTTTGCGCGGCCGCTGCTGGCCTACACAGTTGCGCGTGGCTACGCCGACGATCCTGCGATGCTGAATCTGGCCGTACACCTGATGCGGCTGATGCTGGTCCAGCCGCTGCTGCTGGGCCTGGGCGGTCTGATGATGGCGCTGCTGCAAACCTTTGAGCGCTTCACGCTGCCGGCGATCGCCTTCAACATCTACAACCTGTCGCTGATCGCCGCCGCGCTGTTTCTCGCGCCGCGCTACGGCATCGACGGCCTGGCGATCGGTGTGGCAGTCGGAGCGCTGCTGTATTTTCTGGTCCAGCTGCCGGGCGTGATCAAGGCCGGTCTGCGCTTCAAGCCCTCGCTGAACTGGCGCATGCCCGAGGTAATTCGGGTTGGCGCGCTGCTGGCGCCACGTCTGGTCGGCCAGTCGGCGCTTCAGATTAACATCATCGTGATGATCTCGCTGATGAGTCTGCTCAGCCCATCGGCGCAGGCGGCCAACGGCTACGCCTACCAGCTGCTGATGCTGCCGCACGGCATTCTGGCCGTCAGCATGGGCACCGTCATGTTTCCACGCCTGACGCGGCTGTATGCCAACGCGCAGTTCGCCGATGTGCGCCATGTCGCGCTGCAAACGCTGCGCACGGTGCTCTGGCTCACGGTGCCGGCGGCGGCGATCCTGGCAGTGATGCACGTGCCGATCGTGCGGCTGCTTTTTCAGCGTGGCGATTTCGACGCCGAGGCGCTGCGGCTGACCGGCCGGGCGCTGCTCTTTTACACGCCGGGCGCGATCGGGCTGGCGGGCGCGGAGATCGTGATTCGCACGTTTTATGCGATGGAGGACACGCGCACGCCGGTGGTCGTCGGCGTGTTGACGATCGTGCTGAACGGCATCCTGGCCTGGGCTTTGATCAGCTACTGGCAGCGCGACATCGGCCTGATCGCGCTCTCGTACAGCATCACCAACGTGATCGAGTTTGTTGTGCTCTTCGGGCTGCTGACCGGGCGGCTGCATGGCTTCGAGGCGGCGCAGCTCACGCGCTCGGTGCTGGCGCTGGTCGGCGGCACGATCGGGCTGGCGCTGGTGCTGCTCGGCGGCACGTGGCTGTCGCTGCCCTACGTTCCGGGCATCGCGCTCGACAGCGCGTACGGCCAGGGCGCCGATTTTTTCCTGCTGGCTGGCTGGCTGGCCGGCTTGAGCATTGTCGGGCTGGGCGTGTACGTGGCGCTTGGCCTGGCGCTTGGCGCACCGGAAGTGCGCGAGCTTACGAGTCTGGTGCGGCGGCGTCATGCAAGCTGATACGATTATTGTCGGCGGCGGGCTGGGCGGATTAGCGGCGGCGATCCGGCTCCAAGCGGCGGGCCGGCGCGTGCGGCTGCTGGAAAAGAACGAGCGCGTCGGCGGCAAGATGAACATTGTCCAGGCCCAGGGCTTCACCTTCGATACCGGGCCGTCGCTCTTCACCATGCCCTGGGTGGTGCGCGAGCTATGGGCGGCGACCGGGCGCAGCGCCGACGATGCGCTGGAGATTGTGCCGGTCGATCCGGTCTGTCGCTACACCTGGACCGATGGCACACGCTGGGATCATCACGCGGCGCTGCCGGAGATGATCGCCGAGATCAATAGGCTCTCGCCGCCGGACGCGATCAATTTCTTTCGCTTCATGGCCTTTGCCGGGCGCATCTACGCCGCCACCGCCGAGCCGTTTCTGCTGTCGCCGTTTCGCGGCTGGCGCGATTTCCTCACGCCGCGTTTTGTGCGCGATGCGCCCGCGCTCGATCCGCTGCATACGGTGGATCAGGCGGTGCGCCGCTATTTTCGCTCGCCGTATCTGCGCCAGGTTTTCAACCGCTACGCGACCTACAACGGCTCGTCGCCGTATCGCGCGCCGGCCACCTTCTGCATTATTCCCTATATCGAGTTCGCTGAGGGCGGCTGGTATCTCAAAGGCGGCATGTACTCGCTGGCGCGCGAGCTGCTGCGGCTGGCCGAGTCGCTGGGCGTCGAGGTCGAGACGAGCGCCGAGGTGGTCGAGGTGTGCGTGCGCGATGGCGTGGCGCGCGGCGTGCGGTTGGCGCAGGGCCGTGAGCTGGCGGCAGAGCGCGTGATCGTCAATGTGGACGCGCTGCATGGTCTGCGGCATCTGGTCGCGCCCGAGGATCGCCGCGCCTGGACGGATCGCCGCATCGATCGCTTCGAGCCGTCATGCTCGGGGTTTGTGCTGCTGCTCGGCATCGACCGCGACTATCCCGCGCTGGTACATCACAATATCTTGTTCTCGCCGGACTATCCCGCCGAGTTCCGCGCGATCTTTGATCTCCAGGTGCCCGCGCCCGACCCGACGATCTACATCGCCGCCACAGTCCGCAGCGATCCACAGCACGCGCCGGAGGGCGGCATGAATCTGTTTGTGCTGGTCAACGCGCCCGCCACAAGTGAGCGCTTTCAGTGGGAGCGCGAGGCGCGCGGCTATCGCGATCTGATCGTGCGGCTGCTGGAGCGGCGTGGATTGCCGGATCTCAGCCGGCATATTCGCTACGAGCAAACGATCACCCCTGCGGATTTTGGGAATCGCTACCGGGCCTGGCGCGGCGCGCTCTACGGCCCCTCGTCGAATCAGCCGCTGGCGGCATTTTTGCGCCCGCCGATCGTGTCGCCGGATGTGCGCCGACTCTACTTTGTGGGCGGCGCGACACATCCGGGCGGCGGCATTCCGCTGGTCCTGCTCTCGGGCAAAGCTGTTGCCGACGCAGTTGCGCGCGAAAGCTGAAATTTTTAAATCATTGACATGTTTTTACCTGACGATCGCGTCCTAATCGCTCGTTTCCGGGTCTTTCCTACAATATCGTAAAGTACCGATGAAAGCCTTGATAGTTAAACATGAGTATGCTATAACATATCACGTAGCCCTGAGAAATTATCGGTAAAGAATAATTTCGGGATCAAATACAAAAAAGCTTGTGGATGCAAGCGGCGAATTCCCAGACGTAGAAACGTTTACGGTGGGATCGACCGTAAATGACGCGAAACGTGATGCCGGGAGGCCGATCGGGGAACGTCATACGTAGGCGCTGCATTTCTCAACGGTTCGCAATGCTACGAGTGTAGCACCGTAAGAAACAGTTGCGGTACAAGCAAAGCAAGCATCTTGACAGCAAAGCTCGATCGACTGACACATAGAGATCCTAAAAGGTCGTCGAAGAGCGAAGCTTGAGCAGAAAAGCTGGTGGCGAAACGCCAACACAAACCGAGCACTGCTTCGAGATACTGTTGAGTGAGTAAATGAGCCGAGCTTGTATCTGCCGATAGTATCCAGGGCTTTTTTATATTCAACCCGTGCCTGGCGTATGCCGACACGGGTTGAGTGTTTAACACGGCTGCTGCGGCGCGATCACGGCTTGTCGACGTGATCTACCGCCTGGGTCGCGCCTTCTTTGCGCGCACAGTGGGCGCAGCAGTAGAACGTGCCGTTGGCCTCGATCCCGTGGCCGATCACTTTACAGCCACAGTTATTGCAGATCGGGGCCAGCTTGTGGATCGCGCACTCGAAGCTGTCAAAGACGTGGGTAACACCGGCGGTTATCACCTCAAAGGACAGGTAGTAATCGTTGCCGCAGACTTCACACATTGCCACGGGTACCCTCCTTGCCGAATGCCAGTCGATACGATCCACTGTAGCACGCTTGTCCACCCACGATCCGGCGTCTACCAAACCAACGGCACCAGCCGGTAGCGCACCGACTGACGATATTGCGCGTAGCCGCGCAGGTGCGACTGCAAAAACTTCTCCTCCTCCAGCAGCCGGACCACGATCACCAGGATCAACGGGATGACAAACGGGAGCGCCACCCACGAGCCAAGCGCCAGCGGCGTAAAGATCAGCAGCAGGAAGGCTCCCGCATACATCGGGTGGCGGACAACGCTGTACGGGCCGCTGGTCACGACCGTCTGCTCATCCGCCACCTCGATCGTGGCGCTGGTGTAGCTGTTGGCTTTGAAGACCAGGAAAACGATCCCAAAGCCCAGCGCGACCAGCACATCCGAGATCAGGCTGAGCGCCGGCGATACCCGCGACCAGTGAAATCGAAAGTCCAGGCCGGGAATGATGAACAGGCCAATGAAGAATAAACTTGCCAGGCTTTGGATAATCTGCTGGCTCTTCTGGGTTTCAGCTGCCGGCCCGGCCTGCGTGCGACTGGCCAGCAGTCGCTGATCGTAGCGCATCAAATATATGGTGATCAGCAGCGTGCAGCCTCCAAAGACCGCGAGATAGATCCAGGCTTGCCAGAAGCTCAGCGATCCGGCCGATACAAACATGGCGAGCGCCAGAACCACCAGCAAAAAAGCCAGGCCCAGCAGCGCTTTGACGATCAAGTTGCTCATGTTCTGCTCCTTCGTTGCACCGCTCTATTGTAGAACAGACAAACAAAGAACAAAGAACAAATTATCCGCATCATTACACTCATAAGTCGTTATTTGTTCTTCGCCCAGAGGGCACCCGCGTTGCTCGTTGCTCGTTGCTCTTGGTTCCGCTGTTCTTTGTTCTTCCGTTTGGTTCTGGGTTCTAGGTTCTGGGTTCTGGGTTCTGTTGTTCTTTGTTCTCTATTGACAGCGCCAAACCGCTCTTGTATGCTTGAGCCCGTGTCGTGTGCCGGTGAGCGCAACCGCCGGCGGCAGACGACGCGCTACCAAAGGAGGTCTCCGGTTGTCGATCCAGTTCAATCATCTCCTCATCTTCGCGCGTGACAAACACGAGTCGGCCCACTTCCTCACCAGCCTGCTGGGACTGCCCGATCCAAAACCTGCCGGTTTTTTCCTGGCCGTGGAGCTAGAGAACGCCGTCACGCTGCACTACGGCGAGCCTGGCGTCGACTTTCTGAGCCAGCACTACGCCTTTCTGGTCAGCGACGATGTTTTCGACGCCGCATTTGCGCGTATGCGTGAGCGCGGCATGGACTACTGGGCCGATCCACGTTTGCAGCTGCCCGGCGAGATCAACACCAACCACGGCGGGCGCGGCGTTTACGTCCTCGATCCATCCGGCCACGGTCTGGAGCTGATCACCCGGCCCTACGGCAGCGACGACTAGCCGGAGTCTCCACAGATCTATCCCTCACTGTGCCGCCGCTGCCGTCGATACCCAACGAATCCCGGCTTGCGGCGCGTCCCACTGCTTCCACACAGACAGCTCTGCGCCTTTAATCGCTCTGTGAGATAAGCTTTTCGCCGTACCACTCGCGGCAGACTAACGCTGCGCCGTGGATTAAAGCAACGCAGGGCACGCGTCGGCGTACCCTGCATCGTCTACCGCTGTCCGGGTGCTAGAGCTGGTATAGCTCGCCGAACTTCGAGCTGAGATAGCGCACATATGGCTCGGTGGTCAGCGCGCTGCCGGTGATGCGCTCCATCAGCTCGGCGGCGGTGAACTTGGCGCCGTGCTGGTACAGATTCTCCTTCAGCCAGCCGTGAAGCGTATTAAACTCGCCGGACTCGATCTCGGACGGGATCGATGGATGGGCCTTAACCGCCGCGTCCATCAGCTGCGCGCTCATGATATTGCCCAGCGTATAGCCCTGGAACTGCCCGCCGATCGAGTCGCTGAACCAGTGCATATCCTGGAGCACACCATCGCGGTCATCCGACGGCGTGATCCCGATGTCCGACGTGAAGCGCTCGCGCCAAGCGTCGGGCAGATCGCGCACCGCCAGCCGTCCTTCCAACAGCTCCAGCTCGAAGTCGAAGCGCATGATCACATGCAGATTGTAGGTGACCTCGTCGGCGTCGGTGCGAATCAGCGAGCGCTCGACCTTGTTGATCGCGCGGTAGAAGGCGTCGAGCGAGACATCGCCGAGCTGCTGCGGGAAAGTCGCCTGGAGCCTGGGGTAGAAGAATTGCCAGAAGCCCCGGCTGCGGCCAACCAGGTTTTCCCACAGCCGCGACTGGCTCTCGTGCACGCCACTGGTCGAGCCGCGCGCGAGCGGCGTTCCCTCGAAGTCCATACGAATGCCCTGCTCGTACATCGCGTGGCCGGACTCGTGGATCGTGCTGAAGAGCGCCTCGCGCAGATCGTTTTCTTTGAATCGCGTGGTGATGCGCACGTCGCCGAGCGAGAACTTGGTCATGAACGGATGATGCGTCATGTCCTGCCGTCCACGCTCGAAGTCGTAGCCCAGCCGCTTGATCACATCGAGGCCAAAGGCTACCTGCTGATCGACAGGATAGTGTTGCATCAGGCAGGAGTCGTCGGCGGGCGGCTGCTCGGTGATCTTCTGGACCAGCGGCACCAGCTGTTCGCGCAGCCCACGGAACAGCTCGCGGATCGAGGCGACCTCCATACCATAGTCCGGCTCGGCGATCAGCGGGTCGGCGATATGCGCGTAGCCGGGGAAGAATTCGGACTTCCGGCGGCTCAGCTCCAGCGTCTTTTCGAGATAGGGCAGCACCGCTGCGAAATCGTTCTCGGAGCGCGCCTTGGCCCAAACATTGTACGTGAGCGATGTATGGTTGTAGAACTCGGCCACAAACGCAGCCGGCATCTTGACCGCGAAATCATAGTCGCGGCGCGCCACGCGGATCAGGCTGGCCTCGTCCGAGTCGTAGGGCTGGCTTTCCTCGTAGGGCCGCAGCTCGTCAAGCAGCTTACCGACCGCGTCGTCGGTGAACTTCTGGTGAGAGATCTCGCTCAGCGTGGCAACCTGACGACCGCGCGCCTCAGCACCGCCCGGCGGCATGTAGGTTGACTGATCCCAGTACAGCAGCGCCGCCGCTGCATGGAGATCGTTAACTTCGATCAAACGTTGTTTTAGTTCTTGCAGCTTAGATTCCATTCATTCCTCCTGGTTCTGTTCCTTCCAGCGGAGCGATCCAAAGACACAGCACGGCAAGGAGCGTGGATCTGCACGGAGAACGATCCAAAAACCACTGGTGATGCGGGCGCGAGAGCGAAGAGTGCCGCGCCGACTGCGTGTTGCAGAAATTCCCGAACCACTATATCACAGTTTAAGCATATTACACTCCGCCCAAGCTCGCAGTCATCAGCCCTTTTTCCGATGTCATAGGTTTTGTTCTGCGGATCAGTCGAGAGCTACACACATCATCGCCGCCCCATATGGTTGGAGCGGCGACATTGATCAAGCCGATGATTTGAAGTGTTCCAGTCTAAGGCGTGATCTTCGCGACCAGCGCATCGGCAAAGCCCGCACGCGTTGGCTGCAACGGATTAGCCGTCGGGAAGTTCGACGAGAAGGTGTAGCCCGCGATATACAGCGTGCTGCTGCTGTCGACGGCGATACCATAGCCCCAGTCCTGGCTGCTGCCGCCCAGGTAGCTGCTGAACGTCAGCGCCGAGCCGAACCCGTTGAGACTGGAAACAAACACATCGTCGTTGCCGCCCAGCGTGGCCTGGAGCGGACTGACCGTCGGGTAGTTGGTGGAGCGCGTGTAGCCCGTCACATGTGCGATGCCGCCATCGCCGACTGCAATATCCTGCCCGACGTCCACGTTCGAGCCGCCGAGATACGTGCTGTACACCACGGTCGCGCCGCTATTGGTCACCTTCGCGAGGATCGCGTCGATGCCGCCCGCATAGGTGCTTTGAAACGGATTGACCGTCGGGAAGTTTGCTGAGCTGGTGCTGCCGGTGAGATAGGCATCGCCGAGCGAATCCAGCGTCACGCCGTTACCCTCGTCAGAGTTGCTGCCGCCCAGGAAGCTGCTGTAGCTCAGTGCTGCGCCGGTCGCGTCAAGCTGCGTAAGAAACGCATCGATGCCGCCGCCGAGGCTGGCCTGAAACGGATTCAGCGTCGGGAAATTCAGCGAGGCGGTTTTGCCGGTGACAGTCGCCTGGCCCTGGCTATCAACCGCGATTCCATGGCCTTGATCCAGGTCGTTGCCGCCGAGATAGGTAAGGTACGTCAGCGCCGAGCCGGTCGCGTCAAGCTTGACCACAAAGGCATCCGTGCTGCCGCCGCCAAATGCCAGCTGGAAGCCATCGACGGTCGGGAGATCGATCGAGGTTGTGTCGCCGACGACATAGGCCCGGCCAGAAAGCACCGCAATATCGTTGCCGTAATCGTCGTTGCCGCCGCCGAGATAGGTGCTGTACAGCAGGGCCGAGCCGGTCGAGTTCAGCTTGGCGATGAACGCATCGGTCAGGCCGGCGTTCCCCGACTGCGCGGCATTAACGGTCGGAAAGTTGGTCGAGCCGGTGCTGCCCGTGAGATAGGTGTTGCCCGTGCCGTCAACCGCCACACCATAGGCGCGATCGGTCGCCGAGCCGCCGAGATACGTGCTGTAGACCAGCGCTCCCGACGAGTTGAGCTTGGTGATGAACGCGTCGATGCCGCCCGCCTTCGTGCCCTGAAGCGGAGATGCCGTCGGGAAATTCAGCGAGGCGGTCTCGCCGGCGACATACATGCTGCCGCTGCCATCCACGGCGATGCCGTAGGCAAAATCGTTGCTGGAGCCGCCCAGAAACGTGCTGTAGGCCAGCGTGGGATCGATGATCAGCGGCTGGCTGCGATCGTACGCGCCGACGACAAAACGGATTGAGCGATCGGCTGCAATGTGGTAGCGCACAGCCACGGGCCGCCGCGCTCCCGCGATCTCCTGCCAGGCGATCGGCGCGGCCTCGCTCAGGCGAATCGTGGCGCCGGCCGTTGCCTGCGTGATCTGAAGGCTGCCATCGGCGGCGAGCTTCACGCTGGTCGCGCCGTCGTAGCGCCAGCGGATTGCGCCCGGCTCGGCGTGCGGAGCGACGATATAGGTTCCTTTGAGCTGACCATCAAGACCGTCGTAGCGCAGATCGATGCCCTGGTAGAGCTGGCGGTACAGCAGGCTGCCATAGGTCGGCAGATTCTTCTGCCACTGCGCCTTATTCTCACCAATCAAATAGTTGACAACACCGGCCTGTCGCGCCGAGGCAGTGATCGTGGGCCGGGCATTCGATCCCAGAAAGCTCAGCCGCAGCACAGCCGGATCGAGCGCCTGGTGATTGGCGGCGTGATCCAGCGACGAGACCGGTAGCGACAGCACAACCTCACGCGGCGCGAAAAAGAGCATGCCGCCCAATCCATGCGCCACATAGCGCACGCCAGGATCAGTCTGGCCGCGATTGGGAACGAAGCTCAGCGGCAGCGTCGGGCTGGACTCGGATCGGGGCGCGACCAGCACCTCGGCGCGGCTCAGACCAGGCCAGAACAACAGCGTAGCCAACAGCGTCAGCAGCAGCGCCGCCGACAGCGGACGAGATCGCATGTAGATCATGACATCCTCACAGTGTAGAAAGCTCAGGCAAACGTGGGAGCAGAGTTTTTTCTCGCGCAGCAGGTTTGGGACAGGCAGCACACGGTTTCTGCGCCCAGAGCAAGCTGTACCGATCGAGAAAGTAGAAAAGTGGTTATGATCACTGTAGAGGAGCGCACTGCACGCCGGAAGTAGTACGTTGGTCCTAAGATAGGAGTAGTACTCTAGCTACCTGATCCGGCTCATAAATAGCCTGATCAATTCGCAGCGCCACGAATCAGACCTCAGTTCGACTCGGGACGCTGCGGCTGTAGCTTGATGTTTGGACGCGCCTTCGACGTGCCGCGCGTGATCAAGACGCGGTAGATCGTCGCGAAGAGCAAACTACCGCCGCTGAGCCAGTACATCGCGCGCACCAGCGGCTGCTGGGTATCGGTGCCGCTGCCGATGCCGTGCGCCAGCGCCAGCAGAAAGACCGCGAAGCTCAGGAAGTGGATCATACGCCACGCGCCGCGTCCGATCCAGGGCCGCACATAGAAGCTGAAGTCGATCAGCGCCAGCACATACAGCGCCACCTGGCCCAGCCCGACCCACAGTGGCCGGAAGCCCTGGCTGCCAAAGGGCAGCAGCACCTGCACCAGGCTGTAGTTGATGAAGGCGTCGCCCAGCAGGATCAGGCCGTGAAACAGACCAAAGGCCAGGCCGAGCAGACTCGTGAACTGATGCGCGTCAAAGATCGTCGGGCCGCCCGGCCAGATGCGCGCCGCCTTGCTGGTGATCGACAGGCCGAGCAGCATCGACAGCCAGAGCAGCCCGAAGGCTACCAGCGCGCTTGAGCGGGAAAGATACCAGTAGGCTTTGGGCTCGGCGCCCAGCAGCGAGGCGCTCAAGCCCGGCAGCCACTGCGGCAGCACGACAACTGCCGCAAACGCGCCGATCACCGCCGCCATCAGCAGCGTGAAAAAGGTCGACAGCGCAACCGAGGATTGCAGATCATCGGCGGCGGGCGGCTGCGCGACAACAGGCTTAGCCGGTGCGGCTCGGTGGGCGGCTGCGCGCGGTGCCGGCTCAGCCGAAGCAGCTTCCGGCGCTGCGACTGGAGTCGTAGGCTGTTGGGCAGCCGCCGCTTTTTGGGCGTTGGCGGCGCGGATCGCGGCCAGCCGTGCGGCTTTCTCGTCGGTCATGCTCCTGTTTCCTCTCGCGATGTCGCCCGCCAGCGATAGGCTTCCAGACGACGACTACGGATCACGCTTCCCTGCTCCAGTACCACCAGCCCTGCAAAAGCGGGCTGCGCTTCCAGCCAGTCCAGCCCGGCGCGACTTCCCAGCAGCAGCACGACTTTGGCGGCGACCTCACACTCGGCAGCCGACGGCCCGATCACCGTGGCGCTGAGCAGATCCGTGACTGCGGGCCGCAGCGTCCGAGGATCGATCAGATGATGCTGCCAGACGCCGTTCTGCTGCCAGCGCCGGTAATCGCGGCCGGATGTGGCGACACCGCCCTGAGCCAGCAGCAGCAGGTCGATCTGCTCGTCGGGCGCGTGCGGGTCGGCGACTCCAATCGGCCAGGGTGAGCCATCGAACTGGGGACCGCTGACCGCAATGTCACCGCCGGCATCGATCAGCGCAGCCCCACACGCGGCGAGCCGACGCACGGCCTGATCCGCCGCCCAGCCTTTGGCGCTGCCGCCGAGATCGAGACGCACACCCGCCGGCAGTCGAATGCTGCGCGTGGCGGAATCGCAGTGAATCTCGGCCCAGGCTCCCAGCGCAGCGCCCGGCACATCCGGCAGGCTCGTAACAGCGCTTGTCGAATCAGCCGTGAGCGCGTCAAATGAGCGATCGTAGCCTGCCGCCTCCAGGGCCGTGAGCAGCGTCGGCGTCACCAGCCCACCTGTGAAGCGCGCCTGATCGAGCGCCAGCCGGACGACAGCCCACAGCGCCGGACTGGTCGTGTGCAGGTAGCCACTCCGATTCAGGAGACTCAGCTCGCTATCGGCGCGAAACCGGCTGAGCTGCTGTTCCCAGATCTCAAAGCGCTGCGGCACATCGGCCAGCGCTGCGGCACCGGCGGCGCTATCGTCGTCAAGCACCGCCAGCATCTGACAGCCCATCGCCCGAAATGCCAGATCTTGCATCGCCAAAACTCCTAGCGCGATGACCGCGTGACCGCCGCCGGTCGTGGTGGTTGCGCGGGCTGCGCAGGCGCGGCTGCGGCCCGCGGCGGCGCAGCGGTCGGCGCGATCTGCGGAGTGGGTACGGCTGTAGGCTGCACGAGGCTGGCCCAGTCGGGCTCGGGCACCAGCGTGGGCACAGTGGCGAGCGTCGGCTGTGGCTGCGGTGTTGATTCTGACACACTGATCGCGACCGGCGGCGCAGGCTCGGCATCGTTGGCCGCAAGCACCGCCCAGCCGCTCAACGTGAGCGCCAGCGAGGCAGCGGTGATCAGCGTGTTCGTGCCGGCTGTTCGTCCTCCCGGACGTTTCCCATTCGATCCACTCATTCTGCTGCTCCATCCTCACGATCAATCATCACGGCCGGATCGGTCGTCGTCGCGGCCGGATCGGTCGTCATCTCTGCCTGAGCCGCTGTTGTCGCTGATCGAGCCACTATCGTCACGGCCTGAGCCGCTGCCCGATCCCGAATTGCTGTCGTCGCGGCTACCTTCTTCCAGGCGCGCATACACGACCGCGCCGCTTACAGCATCCACATATACGCGGCTATTGTTGGTGAAGCGCACCTCGTACACCAGCCGGCCGTCTTCTTCTTCAAGCTCAACCCGCTCGACGGTACCGCCGCCGACGTATGCGCGCGCAGCAGCCGCAGCCTGATCTGCCGTGATCCGGCCAGGTGTTTGCGGCGCTCCCGACGCGGATGGCGAGGGAAACGGCGAGCTGCTGGCCTCAGGCGGTGAGGGTGCCGGCGATGGCGAGGCTGTGGGCGGATCGCTGGTTGCCTGGCCCTGGGACGAGGCCAAGGGTGAGGCCGCTGCGCTGGCCTGTGGCGTCAGCCGCCGGTACGCATCCTCAAGCTGGCGATTGGCCTGCTCCAGCCGCGCATTAGCGGTCGCCAGCTGCTGCTGATACTCCGCCTCGCGCTCCGGGGAAAGACCCTGCGCGGTCGGCTCGTCGGAGGCCAGCGGCGCGGCGGTTGCGACACCGCTCGTGGTTGGCGTCAGCGCCAGGCGGCCGATCACACTCGCCGCGATCAAGAGCACAAACGTTGTAAGAACCATTGCCACAGTTAGCGCTGTACGCTGTCGCATATCAAGCTCCTTGCTATGGTCTTTAGCGTACCGCCGTAACCTTGGAATCGGCTAAGAAAGCCGGGCCAGTCTTCTTAGACTGCTCCAAGGTTGCGATGCTATGATGGCTGCGGGAGGTTAACGATGCGAGTGTTGATCGTCGAAGATGACCGCAAGCTGGCCCGGCTGATCGTGCATATGCTGGAAAAAGAGCGCTATGTCGTCGATGTTGCCCACGACGGCGACAGCGGCCTGGATCTGGCTTTAAACGCGCCCTACGATCTGGCGATCGTCGATTGGATGTTGCCCGGCCGCGATGGGCTGACGCTCTGCCGGGCGATTCGCGCCGCGCGCCTGCCGATCGCGATCTTGCTGCTCACGGCGCGCGGGCAGATCGAAGATCGTGTACATGGCCTGGACAGCGGCGCCGATGATTACCTGACCAAGCCGTTTGCCTTTGAGGAGCTGCTGGCGCGGCTGCGGGCGCTGAGCCGGCGCTTCACCACAGCAGAGGCGATCGGCCACGAGCTGCGCGCCGGCGATCTGGTGTTGGATCTTCGGGCTCACAGCGCGCGGCGCGGCGAACAGGTGCTGGAGCTGACGGCGACTGAGTGGCGGCTGCTCGAATATTTTGTGCGCCATGCAGGACAGCTCCTGTCCCGCCAGCAGCTGCTCGACGCGGTCTGGTCCTATGACGCCGAGGTACAGCCCTCGGCAGTCGAAGTCTATGTCTCGTATCTGCGCCGCAAGCTGCACATTCCTCACCAGCCCGATCCGATCACGACTGTGCGCGGCAGTGGCTATCGGTTAACCGCCCATGATGTTTAGCACTCTTCGACTACGATTGACGCTGCTGTACCTTGGCGCGGCGGCGCTGCTCCTGGTACTGCTCGGCGCGGGCATGTACTGGCTGGTCGCCGAATATTTCCGTACGACGACCGACGCCGCGCTTGAGAACAAGATGGCGTTCGAGTTCCGGCAGCTCGGCGCGCCCATGCCGTCCACGCTGCCCGTCGCGGCGCAAAGCCTGGCCCGGCAAGCGCTGACCGAGCCGGCGCAGGCCGCGCAGAGCAGCGAGCTGGCGGCGATCTACGTGCTGCCGCTGGATCGCGACGGCCGCGTGCTGTTCAACCCGAATACCTTTGCATTGCCCAGCCAGCCCGATCCGGTGGCCGCCAGCGAGGCTCTGCGCCAGGGCTCCGATCGCCGGACGCTGGTGCTGGCCGACGGCTCACGTGTGCGGCTGCTGACCTACAAGCTCACGCGCGACGACGGACCTGCGCTGATTCAGGTCGGGCGAGCGCTGCGTGGACAGGACGAGGCGCTGCAACGGCTGCTGCTGGGCTTGGTCGCGATCGCGTGTGGCGGCGCGGCGCTGCTGGGCTGGAGCAGCTGGTGGCTGGCCGGGCGCTCGCTGCGACCAGCGCAGGCAGCCTGGGAGCGGCAGCAGGCGTTTATCGCCAACGCCAGCCACGAGATTCGCGCGCCACTGACGCTGCTGCGGGCCAGCGCCGAGGTTGCCCGGCTCAGCTACGAGTCCGACGATGCTCAGCGCGAGCTGCTGGACGACGTGCTGCACGAGGCCGATCACATGACGCAGCTGGTCGAGGATCTGCTGCTGCTGTCGCGTCTCGACGCCCAGCGCCTGACGGTTGAGCGTGCTCCGGTGTCGATCGCGCCGCTCTTCGGGGAGCTTGAGCGCCAGCTTGGCCGTGTCGCGAACGAGCGCGGGATAGCATGGGAGGTTGCGCAGGCTGGCGGCGCAATCCTGGGCGATGCGGCCAAGCTCCGGCAGGTGCTGCTGATTGTGCTCGACAACGCGCTGCGCCACACACCCACCGGCGGAACAGTTCGGCTGAGCGCTCAGCAGCGCGGCAAAACCGTGGAGATCACGATCGCCGACACTGGCGAGGGCATTGCGCCCGAGCATCTGCCGCATCTCTTCGAGCGCTTTTATCGCGTCGACAGCTCACGCAGCCAGGAGCAGCGCGGCAGCGGGCTTGGCCTCTCGATCGCTAAAGGCTTGATCGAGGCGCAGAGCGGCCGGATCAGCATCGCCAGCGAGATCAAGGCGGGAACCACAGTGACGCTGCGGCTCCCGGCGGCTGGCGACGGACCCGGCCTGTAAGCAGGAATCCACTTCAAGCTGATCAGCCCGGATACAGGCGTTTGCTCAGGGAAGGTTGATCGGCCCGTAAGAGTGGTACTCGCCGTTGGGCGCCAGCACGGCCTGGTAATCGCCGTCATAGACGCAGCCGCAGTCGACATGCAGCACAAAGCGAATGGTTGTCTCAGGCAGCGCCGCGCCTGGCGGGAGCTGGCCGTGATCCTGGTAGTTCAACACAGCGATCGCCCGACCACTCTCGTCGTACTGCAAGACCTCGTGATACTCGCAGTCGTTGTCGAGATACTGAACGCCGTTCGCATCCTGAACAAAGCAGCGTCCGCCAATGTTTGGCCGCACGGGAGCCGCCGACGCCAGTGTCGGAAGATTTACCGCCGCTAGCATCGCCAGCGCTCCTACCATCCGCACCACAACGCGCCACGTGTTCATAGCATACCTCCTGTTGATTCGACTTCATTCCGGCTACCACAGCTCGTGTGTTGGCTGCGGCAGGTTTGCTCGGAAAGATAGTCTTGACAGGCAGGCAAACGTTACACGCGATCTCGCCGAGCGCCATGCACAAAACGACCGCATCTTGCGATGCGGTCGTCAGGAGCGGGGAAGCGGATCAGGCGTTGATCTCGCTGCTTTTGGATGTATCGTCGAGCTGCTTCATCAGCCCCAGCCGATCCCACTCGCCCCAGGTTTCTACACTTTTGCCGTCGCGGAAGCGATGAATCATGATTCCGCTGACCGTCACAGGCTGACCAGTTCCAGGAATACCGAGATGTTCGTCTTGATGAATGCCGCGTGCGGTCCAGCGCGTCATCACCAGATCGCCCTCCGCGATCTGCTGATCCACGGTGCAGCGCAGATTATGGAAAGTGGCTCGCATGGCAGCGACGAACTGCTTAGTCTCCTCGGGACCGCCATCGTCCAGATCGGTGTCGTAGCCGTGTACGATCTCCTCGGGATCGACCATGTCGTCGATAAAGCTTACATCGCCGTTCGTCAACGCCTCCTCGAAGTACCGCCGGACCTTGGCCTTGTTTTCTTCGGCAGACATCATAGCCTCCTTGTTCGGCCCACCGCCGACACATGACGCGTGAGGAGTGGCTGAGGAGTGGAGCAGGCAGGAAAAGTGCTCCTCAACTTGTAGTCTACTGCTATGATCAATGATGCTGATGCAGCGATCAGCCCTGTTTCCAGGTGCGAAAGATCTGCAACAGCTCCTGCTGCGCCTCGGGCGTGATCGAGCTTTCGGGCAGGCTGCCGACCAGCGCGATCGTCTGGCGCATCTGCTGAAGATAGTTTCGGCAGCCGGTGCAAGATTGCAGATGTGACTCGAACCGCGCGCGCTCCGCATCGGGTAAGGCGTTCTCCAGGTAGCCGGTAACAAGCTCCACCAGCTCTTTACAGCTCATAGCATTGATCGTCATTATGCTTGCCTATGCTTCGCTAAAGTATTGCTCAAGTGCCGCTCGTACGCGTGAGCGCGCGCGATGCAGCAGCACGCGCTGGTTGCTTTCGGTCACGCCCAGCATATCGCAGACCTCGCCAGAGGACAAGCCCTCGATGTCACGCAGCATGACCACCAGCCGCTGCGTCGAGGGCAGAGCGGCGATCGCCGCGTCGATGTGCGCGCGCGTCTCCTGAGAAAGCAGCCGCTCCTCGGGCACATGATTCCAGCGCTGCGGCGGCGATGCCCAGTGACCGAGCCAGGGCTCGGCGGCGCGAAAGCGCTCGGGCTCGACGGCCGGCTCAGACGGCTCATCGTCAATATGCCACAGATCGGAAAAGGGAATACTGCGGCCCTCGCGCTGGCCACGAGTTTTCGCGCGATTGGTCAAGATATGGAAGAGCCAGGTTTTCAACGACGATCGTTCCTCGAAGCGATGCAGCCCTTGCAGAACGCCCAGCCAGGTCTCCTGCGCCACTTCCTCGGCGACGGCGTAGCTGGAAACATACGTCTGCGCCAGCCGCACCAGCGACATATGATACTGCTCGACCAGCATCACAAACGCGCGCTCATCGCCGCTCCGCAGCGCTGCGAGCAGCTGGGCATCTTCGGACACAACCTCAGGCGCTCTCGCCTCATGCACCTGAGCAGACGAATCAGATACCATCCCTGGCAGCATACGGATGCTCCTCGTGTGTACTGACTGCTCTTCGCGCTCCCTTCCTGTCGGTATCGGTTAGCTCATGCCGTGTCGAGGATCAAAGCGTTTGATTGAGATGCGATGCCTGGTCGTGGAAGCCGGCCGGATCGTGCTGGTGAAACGATCACCTGAGGACATAGGTAGATAGCTTTGGTATAGCACATCCCTCCAGACGAAGCAAGTACCAAATCCAGCGACTCAACATGTAACGAATCGCCGCCGGGCGAGACTATCTGATCGCAAACGTATATTTTGGCAGCTGATTGCCGTCGCGAGGACCATATGCACGAGATCGAAACGACTGCCTTACAGGGCATTCCCACCGCCATCAGGCTTGATCACTACGGCTACGTCGTGCCCGATCTGGATCAGGCCGTCGCCTTCTTCACGCAGGTGCTGGGCTTTGAGCTTATCTCGCTGGACCACCAGCCGCTCGCGTTCTCCGACGACCGCCTGGCCCGCTGGTACAACGTCCACCCGCGCGCGTCTGCGCGCTTCGCCTTCGTGCGCTATGGCCGCGATACCGTCGAGCTTACCGAATGGCACGCGCCGGATCAAAACACCGTCACACCCACCAACAGCGATCTCGGCGGACGTCACCTCGCGATTGCCGTAGCCGATGTCGATGCGGCGATCGCCTATCTGCAAGCGCAGCCCGGCGTGACGGTCTTTGAGAAAAGCGTATGGAACTTTGCGTATTTTTCTACGCCCTGGGGCATGACTCTTCAGGTTGTGCAACCGCTCGCTCAGTAGGAGGACGATCATGACATTTCTCGTCGAAACGCAGTTTACGGCCCCGCCCACACCCGAGATCCTGGCCCTGATTCCACAGGAGGTCGCGCACGGCAAAGCGCTAGATGCCGAAGGAGTGCACCTGCATCTGTTTGTGGCGGCGGATCAGTCCAGGGCCTGGCAGATCTACCGCGTAGATTCAACCGACGACCTCGCTGCGATCCTGGCAACGTTCCCGCTCCATCCCTACCTCAGCGCAACGATCACGCCGTTAGCTGAAGCGATCTAGGCAGCGCGCTCCTCGAATAATCTCAAATCCGGCACAAAAACACCGCGCAGCTTTTGCCGCGCGGTGTTCGATCATGGTTCCAGCGTATTAGGCGTTGCTCTTGCACGACAATCTGTTGCTTATCAGGATAGCTCCTCCTGTTTTCAGGAGAGTATGGAGCTTTCATTACTCATTTCGTACTTGAACATTTCGCCCGGCTATACTATACTACCTCTCAACCCACCACTACCCATCTTTCTTTTCCACTCTGTTGGTACATTCATTTGCGCATCGCAATGGAGGTCCATCATGTCCGATTACCCGAACGGAACACCACCTGCTCAAGCGCCGTATTCCTCCAACCCGAATCCCCCACCCTATCAGCAGCCCCAGTATTATACGCCCCCGCCTCAGTACACCATGCAACCTCATAACCCCATTGTTCAATCGTACCCTATGCCGTATGTTGAGCAGAAAAGTAAGGTAGCAGCCGCATTACTTGCCTTCTTTTTAGGTGGATTGGGAATACATGGATTTTATCTCGGCAATACCGGGATGGGCCTAACATTACTCGTCATTAACCTGGTAAGCGTACCCCTTATGCTCATTGGTATTGGATTTCTTGGTTGGTTTGCCGTTGGCGTGATTTGCCTAATCCAGACTATTCTGTACATTGCAGCATCGGACCAAGAGTTTTATCACAAATACGTTATACAAAAACGGTGGTTCTAAAGTAGAGCAGCACTTGCATCAACTGACCGCGCACAAAATGGCATAGGGCTTAGAGATAAACAGGGTAGGTGGCGGCGTTTGCAGCCTCATAAGATTTGGTTGGATCATGAGTACTGCAAGCGCCTGCCTTAGAGAATCCTATTCCTCAGATCAGCGTACTGCCGAACTATTCGCTGCACCTGTTCGCTTCCAAAACTCTGACGGTACATGTACACTTCGGCTTGGATCAAGATGTGCGGTACCATTGGCGGCTTAATGCATGAGTGAATCAAGATGCGCAGGCGGACCTGCCTGCGATTCCACAGCTATGCCACCGGCTCATCGGTTCTTTCCGGCAGCTCCTCGATGGTCTTTATACACTGTTCCAGCAATTCAGCCCCACGTAACAGGTTCCCATCCTGTCCCGCCAGCATCGGGAGCGCGTCCTCACACGGCCTCATTCCCGCCAGAACACGCTTATGAAAGTTTTGCAGCACCTGTGGGACCGCTATCTCACGCGCGACCGTGTGGAGATTGGCTAATCTTTCTAGCTTGGCTGCCCACGCCGCATCTAGGTCACTGTCGTCGTTAAAGATCGCCATGTCGACTTCGGTAGCCAGACGCATATGCTCCTCCATCACGACAGTCATTTTCTGGGTATATGCGTCAACTTCCGGCGATTGCTGGGCTTGCGGCACGTCCGGCACTTGAAACGTGTACACGGTTGGAAACAACACTCCTATCAGGAGGCTGCCAAAGGTGTACAGCACACAGAGCACGAAAAGTCCTGCGCCCAGTGGGATACAACCACGATTCCATACCTTTTTCATCTGCTTCTCCTGGATCGGCTATGCTAACAGGCCGTCGATTGCATGCTCGATATGACCTCGCCGGTCCATGTGTAGTACAAGGCCGGGCGCGCTACGTGTTCGAGCCATGCATAGCAGGCTCCCATCCAATTTTTTGCCGAATGTTTGACATGCAATCATTGAGCAAGTTCAATCCTTCGATGCGTTGTGCTTCGTCATCGTCTGTAAACCCATCATCCAGAAATGGAACCGCTGACTCACAGCTTTTAATTATGGTGAGATAGCTGCGGTGGAAATCAGCCAGGCCAAATGGAGCCGACAGCGCATGAAGCGCGTCATAGTGCCGGCGCAGCTCGACGAGCTGCGCAAGTACCGCTTGTCGTTGATCGAGCGTCGTGGGCTGTTCCAGTGTTTGCTGAAGCACAAACACCGTGTAGGCATGCTGGTCAATTTCTTGTGCCATCGTCTGGCGGTATTGCTGAACAGCATCTGTTCGCAACAGCCAGGCCACATCAGGTACAAGCACTGTTGATGTGCGCGGCACTGGTTGTGAGCCAGGTGTTCGCAGCGACAAGACAGTGATCCAGCATCCAGCGACTAAGATGCTTATAACAGCCAGCCAACTGACACAGCCATCGCGGAGTGTTTGTTGCGGATCGTGACGCAGATAGGTAATAATGGAGCGGATACCAGCGCCACCGCGACGTTTGATCATACGTATTGCTGCCTTTGAAGATTGAGCCTGGTGTTACCGGGGAAGTATGGCGCACATGACCTCAAAAATGTTCGTGCTTAGTGTACCGCTGCATGGACCGAGGAGGGTATCTAAAAGTCCTGGTAGACACTGATAATTCTTCGAGCAGCGCTTCGACCCGTCGGCGTACATCGCTGGAGCCGGGCAATGGATACGGATGTGCAGATGAAGGTATTGATGCTGGGATGATGGAGTATATACCAAACACCTCGCCGCAAGAGCGACGAGGTGTTCTATCTTGGTTACAGAATGTTCAGCGACTGCCGGGCGCGGTCAATCTTGGTGGATCAACAAATTTTTGAACAACTACACGATTAATTATTGAACAATCGACTTTTACACCGTTAGGAAAGGAAGAATCAGATACCGTACTGTCCTCCGACCAAGAGAAAGTGTAAACTCTTTTCCACTTAGATCCGAATCTGTTTTCGCGAAATTTTCTGTAAAAAATATTGTGCTCCCAAAACATTTGCGCTGGCAGTGATCTACAACTTCGAGGACAAGAAAACCTTTACAGTTTTTCGATAGACTCTTGCACATCTTTCCGGATCTGCATGAGCTATGTGGCACTTTGATCCAACCTCCACTTGTTGTATGGAAACAATATCATACACCGTATCCCTCGGATGTCACCGATGATGAATGGGCGTTTGTCTCGCCTTATCCAGTCTTGATGGCCGAAGCCGCCTCCCGGCGGATGCATGACCTCCGTGAGATCTTCAATAGCATGCGCTGGATCATTCGCACCGGACTTGGTTGTCCTGTGAGACCAATCCTCCACGATCTCTTGGAACTAGAAAAGGTTCTTGTTGCACAGTGTGATATACTTAATGTAGGACTTACGCAAGTACTATTTTGAGCGATGGGCTTTTGAGTCGCTGAACTAGCTAGTCATCCAGCAAACCATTTTTGAACTGCCTGTACTTTGTTTGAGCCACATCCAACTGAGCAAGGCAAACCAAATATGATTGTGCTGGATGCGGATTGTGCAACATTGATACTGTTTCAATCCCATTACTTGTTTGTCTTCGCGGTGTAGTTGCTCGATCTTCCAGCACACGTCACACCCCCTCTTGCGTAACCTGATAGAGTCAGCAGCAAAGGTTGGTCACGATTCAATTCGGGCGTCGTGTAGACTCTATGAGACGGAACAACCATATCCAACGGACTTTGATAAACCCTTTGATCCTGATCCGCTTGCCTTGGCTGCGTTCAACAGGATGCCCGTTGGTACGTCTGTTCCCCGAATCATGACCTATGGGCTGGCTTTCAGCGGACAATAGTAGACTTTCTGTAATCCCTCGATCAAGAATATCGAATCTTTGGTTGCATACTAGATATCGATAAGCACGGCGCGGAACGGAAGCTGTTTGTGGTAGACGATAAGTTAACCAACTTCATCTTGCTATCACGGTTGACCCGTCTCACGATTGACATATACAGGATGTAATGACGCATATACCTTTGATGATCTCTGCAGCCTTGCCACTGTACTGCCGACGGATATTGTATCGTCAAAGATGAGGTAGCTGTGGAGGCATCACAACGATGTCACGCCTGACATTCTTCCACATTGCTCAGGGCGCGATCTGTTCGGTCTAAAGGTAGCCAATGATCGTATCTGCGAGAATTGCTATGTAGCACCAATTACCAATTCTTTCATATGAGGTACTCTACCGCGCTTTCAGCAAAGTTGTCACTTTCGAAGCCGATTGTGTATTCTATAATGCATTAGGTAATGGCCATGACTACTGAGTATATTCACACAGCTATCGGTGTTATTGGCGTTGTGGTCGACAACCTTAATAGAGTCCTACTTGTCCTTTCCAAAGATCGAGGTTGGGAACCTCCGGGTGGATTTATGGAACCCAATGAGGCAGTCATAACTGCTCTTGAACGAGAGGTATTGGAAGAGTCAGGTTATGAGATAAACGTATTGCGATTGACAGGAATATACAATTGTATGAGAGATATACCAATTCTTTCACTATGTTTCTTATGCTCACCCAATAAAGCTATTACTAATGACGTACAAGAATCGTTAGATATTCAATGGGTAAACGCTTCAGAAATAAGCAAGTTTATCACCTATGAACCACACTTATTAAGAGTAAAAGATACCCTAAATAGTTATCCGTCACAACTTATTTTAAGTCACTATATTACTACTCCATATCAATTAAAATCAACATGGATACTATGAAAGAGATCTATACATATATCATATCTGATGAAGGAATAAATAGTATAGTTTCTTCCATCGTTGCTGCTATTATCACATATATTGTTATAGCTGTTTTTCGGATTCGACCACCACGACTTTCGAATGTACTATTTTGGAAAAAATTTTCTAAAGATTTGATAATAGTGGTTTCTGAAGTTCCAATAGAGTATGATCCACAGGTAAGAGGTGGAAGCCAACCACAACTAACACCTATTTGTGATGCAATGACTCTAGCTGACTTCCTAAATTATTTTCGTTCCGAGTGCAAGTCTAATCCACAGATAGTTTCTATAAATGACAAAAACGATTTTGATGTCATTAAAGATCATAATCTCCTAATTATAGGAGGTCCTAAGTATAATATTGCAGCTTTAGAATTTCTGAAAGAAATAGATACCGAACTAGTTTACCAATTTAAGAGGATTAGAGATCTTTCAGAAAGAAAGACTAATGATTCTGAACTAAAGTCTTTCGTAAGTAATAGTCCAGAGCATCAAACTGTATATTGTAGAGCTGACGACGAAATTGATTATGGTTGTGTAGTGCTGCGTAACAGTCCTTATGTATCAGGGAAATTGGTTATGATAGTAGGTGGGCTTAGTACTCTTGCTACTTTAGCTGCCGCTAATTGGATTCGCACACGTCGATTTTACTTTTGGCTGAGATCATGGCGGGCATCTAAAGGGTTTCAAGCCATAATCAAATGTCGATCAATCGATCGCGTCAAAGTTTCGAATATAGAGGTTTTCTTTGAACGTGCATTTACTGTATTAAGGCATCAGCCTAGGAGGAACTCATGAATACCATGACTCTTCAACCATTTTGTAATGTGAACGTTGATATACGCTACGCGTTCTATGCTAAATCCCCATTGACTTTCATCTTAAGCAGTGGATACTCTATCATCGATTTTGAAGAACCTATCCAAGTAGCACTGATTGAAGTGCTTTCTAAGTATAATATTAATTGGTTACAATATATATATCCTGAAAGAAGCTACAAAAACTCTTTTCAGGACTTATATATTTCAACAGGCCTATTCACCTTAAATGAGATCCATAAATGGGTACAAAAACAAACGAAAGGACCCATTAGTTTGTTTGGCATAAGCTTTGGTGGTAATATAAGTATTGAGCTTGCCTTAGAGAAAGAAATAAGCACACTAATCATAGTTAATGCCGTTTTCGATTATGTTCAATTTAGGACAAAGCAACTTGGCGAAAAAGCAATGCGAGATTGGCAAAATAAGCTTGTTACTGAATTACCTTATGAGAATAAAAGTATTCCTCTTGGATACAGATTTATTCAAGAAGCAGAAAATCAATCACTAGAAGAGCGTGCTCACAATATAAATTGTGCTGTATATGCTTTTCAAGGAGATGAAGATCAGATCATAAGCCCAAGTCACATTCAAAGATTAGCGGATTCTCGAAACAACTGGAAAGCGTATATTGTAGATGGTGCAGATCATGCCTTCAACAAAGAAGATGCTATCAATAATTTTATCAGAGAAATTGAACCAGTCATCAGATCGATGTCTGATTCAGCTACTTCTTCGTGATACTTTGTCTTATA
>DASWTW010000447.1:0-6430 GCA_036401895.1 Herpetosiphonaceae bacterium
CATTAGGCACGCCGCCAGCGTTGATCCTGAGCCAGGATCAAACTCGTCATCACTGGTGGAGCGAAAAAGCTCGCCGGCACCGCGATGGGTCCAATCCGAAAAAATCACAGGTCACGCATCACACGTCAGTTGGTCAGGTGCGCCGACAGGCGACAAAAAATCGAGGGTGAAGCTGTCACCACTCGATGCGTTGCGCGTTGTCGGTGTCTGCTTCCACAGAAGCGAGACGATGATGTCGCCGTTACCGGCGACGTCGAGAAGTATAGCTCGGCCTTTTCGATTTGTCAAGGCGTTTGCTTTCTCGTTTTGCACAGCCTTTCGGCCGGCATCGTTGTGAACTGCGTTCGTCAACGACGGGCGATAGTTTACCACGTTCAAATCGTTTGTCAAGCAGCGCACTTAAAGGCATTTTTACAGCAATGGAAAGGGCTAAACTCCGTATTCATCTGCTCTAAACGTGACGAGGAATTTTTCGCAATTTCGCCGCAGTTGCTCATCCCAGGATTTGCAATCGTGTTTGCTGATGGAGCAGCAGCTCACGAATGCCTTTGGTCCCGAGGTCCAACATTTGATCCATTTGCTGCCGATCGAAGGGCTGGCCCTCTGCCGTTCCCTGGACCTCGACAAACGCACCGCTTCCGGTCTGGACGATGTTGCAATCGACGGCGGCGGTGCTATCTTCGGCGTAAGTCAGATCTAGCAGCGGCTCGCCATCGACGATGCCGACGCTGACGGCTGCGATTTGCGTCACGAGCGGCGATGCTGTCAATGTGCCGTCTTTGACCAGCGGTTGGATCGCGTAGGCCAGCGCGACATATGCGCCGGTGATTGCGGCGGTGCGCGTGCCGCCATCCGCCTGGAGCACGTCACAGTCGAGCGTGACCGTACGCTCGCCGAGCAGCTGGAGATCGATTGCGGCGCGGAGTGAGCGTCCGATCAAGCGCTGAATCTCCTGGGTTCGTCCGCTGGCTCCGTTGCGCTCACGCCGGGTGCGCGTATGGGTTGCGCGCGGCAGGAGCGAATACTCGGCGGTCAGCCAGCCTTTGCCGCGACCTTTGAGCCAGGCTGGAACTCCCGCCTCGATGCTCGCGCTGCACAAAACATGGGTATTGCCGCACTTGATCAGCACCGAGCCCTCGGCATATTTCTGCACGCCGGTGACGATCTCGATCGGACGAAGTTGATCCGGCGCACGGCCATCTAAACGCTGCATAAAGCCTCCTCGCTCATTCACTTCGCCGTATTGTAGCAGCGATTCTGAGGATACATTTTTGAAGCAAAATGAAGATCAGAAACATGTCATGTGATCGCCTTGTGGATGTGGCGTAAAGTCGGTACTATTGATCGGAAGGCAATAGAGTGCTATACTTGTGTCGTACAAGTGTTCGTGTCGCTGCCCATCGAGAGACTCGCTGTTATGAGATGAGCCGCGGCCTTTTTTATTGCCCTAATCAGCTAAAACAAGCTGCTGATCGTCTCGGAAACTCCACGGCGACAGGTGGGAGAAGCACTACATGTCCAAAAATAAAATTGTGATCAAAGGTGCTCGCGAGCACAACCTCAAGAATATCGATCTCGAAATCCCGCGTGATAAATTAGTTGTTCTGACCGGTGTTTCCGGCTCCGGGAAATCATCGCTTGCCTTTGATACGCTCTACGCCGAAGGCCAGCGGCGCTACGTCGAGTCGCTCTCGTCGTATGCGCGCCAGTTCCTGGGCCAGATGGAAAAGCCCAAAGTCGACTATATCGGCGGCCTGTCACCTGCGATCGCGATCGAGCAAAAATCTGCCTCCAAAAATCCTCGCTCTACCGTTGGAACCGTCACCGAGATCTATGATTATCTGCGTGTGCTCTTTGCGCGCATCGGCGTGCCGCACTGCCACCAGTGCGGGCGCGAGATCGGCTCGCAGACCGCCGAGCAGATGGTCGATCGAGTGTTGCAGCTTGAGCCTGGCACGCGCTTTATGGTGCTGGCTCCGGTCGTTTCGACGCGCAAAGGCGAGTATAAAGAGATTTTTGTCGAGGCGCGCGCCGAAGGCTTTAGCCGCGCCCGAGTCGATGGCGAGATTCGTGATCTGCAAGACGACATCAAGCTCAACAAAAAGGTCAAGCACTCGATCGAGATCGTCGTCGATCGTCTGGCGATTCCCATGCCGGAGACAGCGGTGGCCTCGGATGAGCAGCCCGAGCTGGTAGGGCTGGCCGAAACCAAAGCCAGCTATGATCCCAGCACGCCCTGGCAGCAGCGCCCCGAGCACGCCGACTTTGTGACGCGGCTGACCGACTCGATCGAGACGGCGCTGCGGCTGGGCGACGGCAAAGTGATCATCAGTATTCAGCGCCAGCGCCAGCAGGAAGAAGAGGCGCTACAGCCGCAGACAGCGCTCACGCTGCGCAACCAGGATAATCCTGACGAGTGGGTGATGAGCGAGACCTACGCCTGCGCGCAGTGCGGCATCTCGTTTATGGAGCTGACGCCGCAGATGTTCTCGTTCAACGCGCCGCAGGGCGCCTGCCCCACCTGCGCAGGTCTGGGCACGCGGCTGGAGGTCGATCCCGAGCTGATCGTGCCGAATCCGGCGCTGACGCTGCACGAGGGTGCGGTGATCTACTGGGGCGAACTGCGCAAGAAGAAAGAGTCGTGGGGCTACCGCGCGCTGGTGCATATCGCCCGGCACTACGGCTTCGATCTCGACACGCCCTGGCAAGATCTGCCGGATCGCGCGCGACAGGTCCTGATCCACGGCTCTGGCAAAGAGCGCATTCGCTTCTCGTGGGACAGCGCCGGATCGCGCGGCGAGTACATGCGGCCGTGGGAGGGCCTGTCGAGCGAGATCACGCGGCGCTTCCACCAGACCGGCTCGGATGGCATGCAGGAGTTCTACCAGGCGTATATGAGCGAGCAGCCCTGCCCGTCGTGTCATGGCGCGAAGCTGCGACCCGAAAGCCTGGCTGTGACGATCGGCCTGCTCTCGATCGAGCATATGACCGCGCTGACGATCGATCAGGCCTATGCCTGGGCCTGCAAGCTCTCGGACGAGACCGATCGCTGGTACGGACAGCTCGATACCGCCAACATCGCGCCGGTGATCGCCAAGACCGAGCGGCTGAGCGACTACGAGCTGGCAGTCGCGGGCGAGATCCTCAAAGAGATCCGTGAGCGGCTGGGCTTTCTCCTCAACGTCGGTCTGCACTACCTGACGCTGGATCGATCCGCGCCGTCGCTCTCGGGCGGCGAGACGCAGCGCATCCGGCTGGCCTCGCAGATAGGCTCGGGGTTGGTGGGCGTGATGTATATTCTGGACGAGCCGAGCATCGGCCTGCACCAGCGCGACAACCGCAAGCTAATCGATACGCTGATCAAGCTGCGCGATCTCGGCAACACGGTGCTGGTCGTCGAGCATGACGAAGAAACCATGCAGACGGCCGACTGGCTGGTGGACTTTGGGCCGCGCGCAGGCGTGAACGGCGGCGCGGTCGTGGCGGAGGGCACGCCCGCCGACATTGCCGCCAGCGATACGCTGACCGGAACGTTTCTCTCGGGCAAGGTCGAGATTGCGGTGCCGGAGCAGCGTCGCACGTCAACCGGTTGGATCGAGCTACGCGGGGCGCAGCAGAACAACCTGCGCGATATCGATCTGGACATTCCGATCGGCGTGCTGACGGCGGTGACCGGCGTTTCCGGCTCGGGCAAGTCGTCGCTGATCACCGAGACGCTGTATCCGGCGCTGGCGGCGCGGCTGAACCGGGCGCAGATGCGCGCGGGCAAGCACCGTGAGCTGAACGGGCTGGAGCAGCTCGACAAGGTGATCGACATCGACCAGCAGCCGATCGGACGCACGCCGCGCTCGAATCCGGCGACCTATGTGAAGCTCTTCGATCTGATCCGCGAGGTCTTCGCGCATTCGCCTGAGGCCAAGCTGCGCGGCTACCTGCCGGGTCGCTTCTCGTTCAATGTCAAGGGCGGACGCTGCGAGGCCTGCGAAGGCAACGGCGAGAAAAAGATCGAGATGCACTTCCTGGCCGATGTGTGGGTGACCTGCGATGTTTGCAAGGGCAAGCGCTACAATCGTGAGACGCTACAGGTCAAGTACAAAGGCAAGACAATCGCCGATGTGCTGGACATGGATGTGCAGACCGCGCTGGACTTCTTCGAGAACGTGCCGCGCATCCGCCGGATCTTGCAGACGCTCCACGACGTCGGTCTGGACTACATCAAGCTCGGCCAGTCGGCGACGACGCTCTCCGGCGGCGAGGCGCAGCGTGTGAAGCTGGCCAAGGAGCTTTGCCGCGTCGCCACCGGTCGCACGATCTATATTCTGGACGAGCCGACGACCGGCCTGCACTTCGCGGATGTGCAGCATCTGCTTGCGGTCTTGCAGCGGCTGGTCGACGCGGGCAATACGGTGATCGTGATTGAGCATAATCTCGATGTGATCAAGACCGCCGATTGGGTGATTGATATGGGACCTGAGGGCGGCGCAGGCGGCGGTCTGGTGATCGCGCAGGGCACACCTGAGCAGGTCGCGCTGATCGAAGGCTCGCATACGGGGCAGTTCCTCAAAGACATCCTGGCCAAGCAGGCGGTCGCTCCGGTGCAGGTCGACGTAATGCACGCCGACATCCCCTCGATCGAAGAGGGCTGGTGCGATCCTGAGCTAGCAGCTGACGGGGCCGAGCACACCAACGGCAAGACGAACGGCAAGCTGAATGGCAAGACCAATGGTGCTGCGCCGAGCAAGCGCAAAGGCCGGCCACGCAAGATCGATGTGGCGGCATGAGCTGACACACAATCAGATTGCAATGCAGGGTAGCCACACGGCTACCCTGTTCGATTCTATAGCTCGTACTTTCGAATGAGTGGCGAAGAAACAGAATGTGAATCTATATTCATGAACTGATGCGCGGTAAACGATCCAATCTGATACGTAAATCGGTAGTAAAGACACGAATAGATTGCTTAATTAGAATGGTAGAACATATTTAACTTCTTTGTAGATACTTGTAGATGTATGAACAGAGCAAAATATCACAGCGCAAAGATAAATTGAAAGGTTTTTGATAGACTCCTATGCTATAGTGGAACTACATTCTCAACTGCGCTCTGCCAGCCAATCTTTAACGATGCCCGTGCAATCATAAAGCCTAGACATCAGAGCGCAGCGGTCAACCTCAGCCACCTCGAAACGTTAGATCAACCATATCTGATCGCGCGCTCCGGTAGCCCAACGCATATAACGCCTCTCGTGTCGCTCTTGTGATTCGCAAGAGCTGCGTGTAGTTGGTCCAGATCCGTGCATCCCGATCGAGGGTGTAGCCTGGCTTTGGATTGAATGCGCAATTTCCCGCAGTGTGCAGTCGTCCTGTTTAGTATGCTCAGCGACTGGCGTCTTGCCGGTCGTGATGTGTGTTTGGCAGCCCATCTCGCCCGGCTGCCGGATTATATGAGGAGATCTGAACGACGGAAGAGGTCCGAATAGGCAGTCATTCCACGCTAATGCCCTGAAGGAGGGTACCTTTATGGAAGGCTACATCGCCGAGATCCGCTTATTTGCCGGCAATTTCGCGCCGCGCGGCTGGGCTTTTTGCAATGGTCAGATCCTCTCGATCGCCCAGAACACGGCGCTCTTCTCACTGCTGGGCACGACCTTTGGCGGCAACGGACAAACCACCTTCGCGCTCCCGGATTTGCGGGGACGGGTAGCAGTCAGTCCAGGTCAGGGACCGGGGTTGCCCGCTGTGAACCTGGGCCAGATGTCGGGTGAGCCGACGCACACGCTGATCATCACCGAGATGCCGGCGCATAACCATACCGCGCAGACCACGACGCGCGCCTATGACCAGGGCTTCGGCGACCCCGGCGACAGCCCGCGCACGACCAACAACTTCTGGAGCTCCGTGTCCAGTGGTGGTCCCTACAACACTACCGCCAATACCTCGATGAATGCCGGCGCTGTGCAAGCGACGATCGGCATCGCGGGCGGGAGCCAGCCGCATAACAATATGCAGCCCTACCTCGGCGTGAACTATATCATTTGCATGGAAGGGATCTATCCATCGCGGAACTAACGCATCCTCCTGGCAATGGAGGCGCTGCTGGTGCCCCAAGCGTTGCGTCTTCAGCGATTTCGACGTTGACCACATGGCTACCAGAACCGGATCGTAGTGGCGATCCGAGGCTGGTAGCTACGTGCGCGATCACGGCGGCACATTGTTGTGGTACCTCGCTAGCGAAAAGGAGCATTCACTTATGCGTAAATCGACCTCGTGGATAGTGGGCGTGATCGTGCTGCTGGCGCTGATGCTCTTCCCAACGGCAGCGCCGGTCTCCGCCGCCACGATCATTGTCAATCCGGGTGGTGGTGGCAACTTCACGACGATCCAGGCAGCGATCAATAACGCCAGCCCTGGTGACACGATCGCGATCAAA
>DASWTW010000448.1:0-22176 GCA_036401895.1 Herpetosiphonaceae bacterium
GATATTATACTTAATCGCTCCAAATTGCTATTGATGAGTTGAATTTGATGCACTTTTACCCTGCTCAGGCCGCAGTGCCGGAAGAAACCCGCACAGATCGGCTGTGGCTGCGCCAGCTACGTGCCACGGATGTCGAGCTTGACTACGAGGCCGTGATAGACAGCAAGGAGCAACTGCGCGCCTGGAGCGGTGGACGCTGGCCCGCCGACGATTTCACGCTGGCGCAAAACCTTGACGGCTTGCAGCAGCACGAGCGGGAGCACGCGGCCCGCGAGGCGTTCACCTTTACCGTCCTCGATCCGTCCGGCACGCGCTGTCTCGGCTGCGTCTACCTGATGCCCGTCGCGCCGGTGGCTGAGCCGTGCTGCGCCGGCGCAAGCTACGCCGCCAACGTCGGGTTTTGGGTGCGCACCTCGGAGCTGGCCGCGAATCTCGACGCGCATCTGCTGGCGACTCTGCGCGCCTGGCTCGCCGCCGAGTGGGCGTTCGATCGGATCGTGTTCACGGTCAGCCGGCAGGAGCAGCGCCAGGCCACACTCTTTCGTGACGTCGGTCTTACTCTCTGCGCCGAGGGCACGCTGATCGATGGACGGCCGTGCTGGGTCTTCGGCTAGTCCGTCGTTTCTCCTCCGAATCAAACGGGCGCTACAAGCAATTGCTCACAGCGCCCGCTCGTCATTCCGCCAAACTGATCACACACCAACAACCTGTAGATCGATGCGCAGATCGTTGACCTGAAGCACTGGCGGCGTGCTCTCGGTAACGCCGCTGAGCTGCGGGAACAACGACAGGCTCAGCCGGAAATACGCGCCGTTCGCCGATGGCCTGGTGTTGTAGTACCAGTAGATCAGCGCCTGCGCCAGATCCGCCAGCGACAGCGGCACCGCCGACGAGTCTTCGCTAGCGGTGCTGCCCGGCGTGTACAGGCCGCGCGGCAGCAGCAGAATCGGCACAAACGAGGCCAGCTCCGCCTGGGTCGTCGGGTCTTGCTGAAGAATAAAGTTATACGCAACCGTGACCTTGACCACATACGTCGCTTGCAGGCTGGCGGGCAGCAGCGTATCGAACGTGGCTTGCAGCAGCTTCGTCAGCTCGACGATCTCCTGGCTTTGATTGCCCTGAAGTTTCAGACTGCCCTGATTCCAGGGATCGTTGTTGCTAATCAGCGGCACCAGCGGATTCTTGAACTTGATCGCCGCCGTCTGGTAGATCAGGTGCGGATTCGTCGGTTGGTACGGGTTAAGATTGGCGTTGCGGATCACCCACACGCCGCCCCAGGCGTTTTGATGGCTGACAATATCCAGATCCGGGAAGATCACCGTGACCTGCGGGATCGACGGTGGCACGGCGGGCGGCGGCGCCGGCTGGAACTGGTAGGTCTTCGACTCGCGATTGATGCTCGACTGTGCCTTCAGCAGCGCCAGTGATTTGAACATACCCGCGTGCAGCGGCTCGTAGCCCGGCACCTGAATCTGCGGGAAATCGTCGGGCTCGATCGGCGTGTCGCTCAGCTCGGTGACCGTCACGCTCAACGTTTCGTCGGCGAAGATCTCGCTGATCTCGAACTCGGCATTGCCGACCGTGACCGGAACAAACACCTCCTGCCAGGTGCTCCACGCCTGCGCGATCTCGCCGGTCAGCGTTTGCAGCGCCTGCACCGCCCGCTTAGCGACATTCTTATCGCCGCCACCGCCGAGGATCAGCAGATCTTGCTGGATCGCAGGATACAGCGTAGTGAAGTTCGCCAGCGCCTCGAACAGGTTGCGCGTCTGCGTGGCCGCAAAGAGCGACAGCGGCTTCCCTTGCAGCGGTACGTTGTACTGCACCTGCGTATGGATCGTGTCCTGCATCACGTTGGCGTGATCGTAGGTGTACTGATACTGCCACTTGCGCACATCGCCGAGCTGCGTTGCCGCCTGCGTCGCCATCTGCTGCGCGACCAGGCCGGGCGGTGTCGGATAGGCGCGGATCGGTACCGGAACCGCGACCTGGCCGATCTGATTGCGATGGTGGGGATCGTTCGCGTCGATCGGGATCAGGAACGAGAGCCAGCCCGACGCCTGGTAGCCTTCGATGCCGACCAGATTTTCGATGTCGAACTCCAGCGCCGTGACTTTGTAGCTCAGATCCAGGAACACGCGGCTGGCGCTGCCCTCGTTCTTGGTGCTGAACACAAAGGTCAGATGCGACTGGCCGTTGTTGAGCGCGACCTTCGCCGTCGATAGGCTGTAGTCGACCTGAAGCTTCAGCGCGGCAAAGGTCGCGGCAGGCGCGATCGGGTTGTCGCTGAGCGAGGGCTGGACCAGCGCCGTCGACAGATCTTGCAGCGAAGCATCCAGCGCTGCCGCGACCTTGGCGAACGTATCGTGCTCTTTCACCGTGTACGACTTACCGCCGACCTTGATCGTCGCGCCGGTGACCAGCAGATCCGGCAGATCTTGATCGGCGACCACCACATCGTAGGGCGTGAGCTGGAAGTACTGCGCGATGTCGATCAGGCCGACGCCCTTGCCGGTGACAAAGGTGAACTCGGCCAGCGGCACCACCGTGCTGGGCTTGAAGATCGCGGCGTCCGACTGCTGGAGCAGCGCGACGAGCTTCGGAATATCGCCGCCGGTGAGCTGAATCGCCAGCGTCTCGATCGTATCCTGGCTGGTGATCGTGTAGTCGCCGACCTTGACGCCGGGAGCCAGAATATTGCGCGTAGAGTACAGCGTCAGCGCCACATGCAGCGGGCTGAGGCGGATCGGGAAGGCCGCGCCAATCGTCGCGAGCGTGGCTTTGTCCGGGATCGTGAAGCTCCGCGCGACCGGCTTACCAAACAGATTCGGCGCGGTATCGGGGTCGGGACAGGGCGACTGGACGCCGACGTTGTACTGCACAATCGAGTCGACGGTGTAAGCCTCGGAGAGCGCGATCAGCAGGCGCTGCTCAAGCGTCGCGGCGGCCTCTGTGGTGGCGGTGTCCAGCAGCGCGGCGCTCACGGCCCTGGCATTGATCACCTGCGCGTTGTCCTGAAGCGCCGTGACCAGCGCGTTCGGCTGGAGGTTGAGGCCCTTCGCCACGCTGTCGATCGTGTCCTGCGGCGTGGCGTTGTAGCGCGCCTGGCCGATCGTGATCGTGGTCTGGATGAAGAAGCCCGCCTTCTGGTGATACTGCGTCCACAGCACGCTCAGCGGCAATCCCAGCGCGGCGGTGATGCTGCTGAACGTCGTCGCGGCGCTGTAGTCAAAGATCGGGATCACGCGCGCAGTAATCGCGTCGGCGAGCGTTTGCTTGGCCTTGAGCAGCGTTTGAACGCTCCCCAAGGTTGCGCTATCGATCTGCGTGGCCGGCACCACAAACGTCGGATCGAGGAAGGCATCGACCGCTTCCAGGAAAGCGCGGCCCCAGCTATCCAGGTCGATCGCGTTGAAGACCTGTCGTGGCCCGGCGTTCGGCTGGAGTCCGGTCTGCGAATCGTAGGCGTCGAGCTGGATC
Source organism: Herpetosiphonaceae bacterium (assembly GCA_036401895.1). Taxonomy (GTDB): domain Bacteria; phylum Chloroflexota; class Chloroflexia; order Chloroflexales; family Kallotenuaceae; genus LB3-1. Next base: position 3,481 of record DASWTW010000448.1, read on the forward strand.
GCGCTGCTGGTGTCGAGCAGCACGTTAGCCAGCGGCGCGGGGATGAAGAACAGCGGCTGTGGGTTCAGGCGATAGTCGATGCCGCTGCTGCTGAGATTGACGGCCCACAGCGAGCGGGTCGATGCGCCGTCGTCGTCGCCGGCCAGCGCATTCTCGCTAGGCGGCGGGCAGTTCTGGGTCTTTTGCTTGCTGCGGTTGCCGGTCGCCAGCTTGAGCCGGTACAGGAACGCCTGCTCGAAGTCGGCGGCGAACTGCTGGAGGCTGGCGGTGCTGGTAGCCGCCCCGTTGGCCATGAAATCGGGATTGGGAGCCAGCGTCGTGCTGCTGGTCTGCACGCTCGGCGTGTCGGCAAAGTTCGGATCGATCAGCTTGGGATCGCGGCTCATCGCGATCTCCACCGTCAGCGGGAAGATCGGATTGGCCGGGAACGGGCTGTTTTGCAGCGCGATCGTCGCCGAGGAGACCAGCGGCGGCGGCGGCAGCAGCATCAGGCTCTTGTCTTTGAGCAGGCCGCTCACCTTGGCGTTCTGCTCACCCAGCAGCGCGATCGTCGCGGGCGTGGTCGTCGCCACGGAGGCCGCATCTACCAGCACAACCTGATAGCGCGCGGTCTGCTGCGCGTCCAGCGCCTGCTGCACCGCCGCGATAAACGCTGCGGCATCGGCGTAGCTGTGACCGACCAGCGGCTGAAGCTTCGTGATAAGCTCTGCCGGCACGTCCTGCGCGCGCAAAGTCGTCAGCGTGTCCGCCGTCACGACGAAGCTCGCGTTGAAGCGATCCCCCATCGTCTTGAACGTATCATTTGCGCCGATCGCCAGCGTAACGCCGCTGTAGCGCATCTGGCCGCCGGGATTGAGCAATCCGTCGACGTCGGCGTTGGCGACCGCAAGATCGGCGGGATTTTGGTTCGCCGCCGCCAGCGAGGCCAGCGTATCCTGGCTGCCGTCGACGCGATGCAGCGCGTAGCCGGAGATGTCCAGCGCCGCCAGGCGGATGCGCTGCGGGATCAGCAGCGGCGCGGGCACTGTCTGGCTGAGATCGTCGGTGCTCGGCCCGAGGTTGGGATTCAGCGCGACGGTCGCGTTGTCGCTGCCGAGGTCGGCCGTGCTGATCAGCTCATAGGGCAGCGGCGCGCTCTGGTTATGCTGCGCAATCGTGATATTGGCCTTCTGGGTAATCGTCAGCAGCGTATCGCCGGCGACCGTGCTGTAGCTCTCGGTCTTCACCAGCATGCGCACATTTGGATTCAGCAGGCGCGTGTTGTTCGGGTTGTGCTGTAGCAGCGCGGCGGCGGTAATGCCGTAGATCCGCGTGATGATCGTCACGGTCTCGCCGGCCAGCACCTCATGCAGAACCGGAATCGTCAGCGGCGTGGTATCGGCGAAGAAGCTCAGCAGATCCTGGTTCGCGGTGCCGATCTCGGCCGCCGTCAGTGCGGGCTCGTTGGGATTGGCGGCGTTGTAGTCCGTGATCAGCTCGCTCAGGGTTTTGCCGGTGCTGGTCGTCGGCGTGTTGCGAATATTCAGCGAGTCGACGCCCACGACGACGCCGGCGTTTGTCGCCGCCACATCGCCGGGCGCCACGTCGGCGAACTGCGCCGCGATCTGCGCCAGCGCGAGCGTGCCATGCACTGTGTAGCTCAGCGTCTGGCCGGTCGCCAGCACGGTGCCGGGCTGCAAGAAGGCCGGATCGTCGGCGGATTGTGCCAGCAGTGTGGCTGTGCTGGTGCCGCTCTGCTGCGCGATCGTTTCAAGCGTTTGCCCGGCCACAATGCGATAGAAGAGCGGAATCTTGAGCGCTGTTCCGGCGGTAAAGATGTTGATGATCGTGCTGTTTCGATCGGCCAGATCGCCAACGGTCACGCCGTAGGTCGCCGCGATCGTTTGCAGATTCGGCGGATCGCTGGTCGGCACCGTGTAGCTGAACTCCTCGACAAAGGTCGCCAGCGTTGCCAGATACAGATAGATCGCGTCGGTCAGGCCGGCAAAGTCGGCTGCGGTGAGGCTGAACGGCGCCGAGCTGTTGACCGTGGTTGTCAGGCTGAACGTCACGTCCGGCTGGTGAATCTGGTAGTAGATCTGCTGGTAGGAGAAGCGATCCGACTTGATCTTTTCCAGCGCCACCGCAAACGACAAGCCTGCGCTCGGCATGTACTTGGAGCTGTCGAAGTGCAGCATGAAGTTGAGCTTGGCCGACTGGCTGTCGCCGGCCGTGAAGGTGTAGCCCGCCGCCACCGAGGGCCAGAGCGTAATGCCCAGCAGCGGATCGATGTAGCGCACCGGCGCCGACAGATTGGGCAGCGTCGGCGGTCCCGCGATCTGGTTGCCGAACGTGTCGTGGTAGCTGAAGGCCAGCGCGATCGTAGCCTGCGCGCTCAGCCCGGCGTAGGGATTCTGATCGGCCGGCGGCAGCAGCGGATTGGCTGTCGCGCTCAGGCTGTTGTCGATCGCCCAGGGATACGTCGGCACCACGCGCTGGTAGCGCCAGTCGTCGCTCACGGCCTCGGCGTTGTCGTTCTGATCAAAGGTTGGCCCGACCGGCAAACCCTCGATGCTGGCTTTGAAGTAGCTATTCGCCGCCACGCTGTAGCCGATCAGGTTGTACAGCTCGTCGAGGCGACCTTGCAGCGTGCTCTCGGGCTGCGCCGTGCGATCGATCTGGAAGCCGACCGTTCCCGCCGGGATCGTCGCCTGCTTGACCGTGATCTGGTTGGCGGTCGCGTAGAGCACCTGTCCGTCGTGCAGCGTATCGGCCAGCAGCACCACATTATGGAATGCCTGAAGCTGGCTGTGCAGCTTGCCGTAGTCGCTAGCTTCGAGCACGATCAGCAGCGAAAGCTGGGCGGTCGGGCCGTTGCCGAACAGGTAGTCCGGGAAGCCCGCGCCGCCGCTGGTCTGATAGTACAGGTAGTAGCCGCCGGTGTTGGTAACGCTGGCCTCCCAGACCAGCCGCACAAAGTTCGTGGCCTGAGCAAATGTCGCGTTGTAGATCGTGTCGGTCGCGCCGAGCTCCGCCCTGGTCTCGTCCTGCTCATCGCTCGCCAGCAGCGCCGCCTGCGGGTTGCTCTGCGTCGACAGATTGACCTTGAGCAGCAGCGGATCGATCCCGGCGTCGTTGAGCAGCGCGGGATTGTCGCCGCCGGTGTTGCCCTGCGGATAAAGCAGGAACAGCTTAGCGGTTGTTGTGCTGGGTAGTTTTTCCAGGATCGGCCAGAGCGATTCCAGCAGGATGCGCCCTTCTTCGGTCGTGCCTTGAAGCTGGTAGATATTGGGCAACATGCCCGTCGCGGCCGCCGAGGGCACCTGCTGCACGCCCAGCGAGACCATCGTGGCCCAGGCGAAGCACTGCGCTTGATGTTTGTCGAGGCCGGTGTTGCCCGATGTCGCCGGCGTGGCCTCCCAGAGCGTCACATCCAGCGGCAGCGTTTGCGCGCTGCCGAGCGCGTCGGTGAGCGTGCTGGGGAACTGCCAGAGCGTGAGTGTGCCGGTGCTTGGCGTCGTGCAAAGATTCAGCGACGACGACGTTTGCCAGACGCGCTGGTGCTGGAAGATATAGCGCTGGGCGTCGATCTGGTAGTTCTGGAGCGCCCGCACGCTGTTGATCTTCGGGCTGAACGTGGCCTGGCTGAGTTGCTGAATGATTGCGCCCCAGCTCGTGGTGACGTTGTAGCTGATCGCCGAGCCTGACGGGAATTGCAGCCAGGTGATCGCCGGATCGGCCTTGAGCTGGATGCTGTAGTCGGTCGGCAGCGTGGCGGGGACGGTAAACTGCTGTCCGGTCAGGAGATACAGCGCCTGCAAGTTCTGCTCGTCCCTGGGCGTCGGCAGGCGCAGGCCATGCAGCAGGAAGCGCGAGACCATGCCCGCGATCGTGTTGATCGCGTCGGCGCCGCGCATCTCCGTCAGCAGATCGCTGAGGGCGACGGGGCCGGACTGGGTTTGCAGATAGTCGATCGCCGACTGGACCGCCGAGCGCGCGATGATCGCGAAATAATCTTGGAAGATAAAGCCTGCCATCGACAGGCTGCTGCTGCCGTCGGCGAACGCCTGTACCAGCGCCTCCGCCCTGGCCGACTTGCTGCTGCTTTCGGCGTTCTCGAACTGGACTTGCAGCGCCTGGACAAACTTCTCGACGTCCGAGAGATAGGTGTCCGGGATCGGATTAGCGCTGAAATCGACGGTGGTGCTGCCGGCGATCATCGTAAGCTCGGGCAGCATCGGGAAGTAGGTTGCGCTCTGGTTGCTGCTGCTGAGCGTCAGGTTGAAGCAGAAGTTGGTCTTCAAGAAGCCCGGCAGATCGCTGGGCGTGGTGAAGGGCAGCTTGCCGCCGCTCTCGGTATCGACCAGCACCGCGTACAGATCGCTCAGATCCGCCAGCGACACCCTGGTCTGCTTGACGATCGTCGAGTACTCGGCGCTGCCGGGCGTGGCGCTCTGGCAGGTGTTGCCGCTCGGCGGCGCGGGCGGCGTGCCGCTGCGATTGGCGTAGGCCAGGATCGCCCAGCCTAGAATGCCCTCGACCAGAATATTGAACGGCATCTCGGCCGCGCCCTCCTGAGCGATGAACAGCTCATGGAAGGCCAGTCCGCTGTCGTCATAGGGCATGGCGTTCTGGATGAAGAGCAGCGCGAGACCCGCCACGCTGCTGGCCTTGTTGCTGCCGCTCGGGGTCAGGATCGTGAAGTTGGGCTCGAAGAGTAGATCCAGCTTGCGCGGCTGGGTCCAGATGCCGAACGCGCCCCAGTTAAGCGGCGGCGGCGTGGTCGCGGGCGTGGCGATTAGATCCAGACGCGACATGCGCAGCCCAAACTCCGGCGTCTCGGCCAGTACCTCGGGGGCGAGGAACAGCGGCTGGAGCAGCTGCTGCGGGCTCTTGCCGGCGACGTGCCAGGGCGTTGGGCTGGCGCTGCCAAGCACAAAGTTGGCCCGGATCGTGGTCGAGAACGAGAGATGGATTCTGATGAACAGGATCTTGACCGAAACCTTGACCGAAACGCCGGCTACCAGATCGATCAGCATCGGCTGATACACTTCGAAGGTAGCTTTAACGGCCACATACACCGTAATATCGACGCTGGCCTGGATCACCGCGAAATCGATCTTGCCGTAAAGATGCCCGACCAGCGCCAGTGTCGCAACCAGCTTGAAGTACTGCGCGTCGGGCTGCGTGGTGTCGGTGGGGCGGAACCAGCCGAAGACGCCTTCGAAGATGCCCTGGGCCGTGACCGTCAGCCCGGCCGAGAAAATGCCCTTGTTGATCTCCTTGCCGACGCCGATGCTTAAGCCCAGGCCAAACTCGATCACCGGGTTGAACGTGCCGTTGGTGATCTTTGGAATGTTGGTCGAGGTATCGGAGCTGAGCTTGGCGAAATAAAAGCCGCCGTAGCCCACGAACGGGAAGTACTGCACGCCGAACGAGAGCGAGAAATCGCCGTTGGTGGGGAAGCCCACGTCGATACGAAAATCGCCGTTGGTGTAGATGTCCAGAATAACCACCGGCAGCGTGATCGAGAGCGTGCCGAACTCAAGCTGGCGCATCGCGTCGGGCAACTTCAGCTCGATATGGTACACGCCGACGGTATTGCTGATCTTGTGATAAAGGATCTCGAACTTGAGCCCGGCGAAGATCTTGGCTTTCGCGCCCGACAGCGTGATCAGCAGGCCGTAGACCTCGGGATCGTTGAAGACCAGGCTGATCGCGACGGTGTTCAAGACCGAGAACTTCGCGCCGATCAGCCAGCCGCTGTCGGTGTTGAAGACCAGCCCCGGCAGCTGCTGAATCGGATTTTTGCCGCTGGTCTTGATCGGCACGACGGTGTTTTGCAGCGCCAGGATCACCTGCTCGACGGTGTTGAGCTTGGAAACGTCTTGCAGCGCGACATGCTGGCCTACGCCCAGGTAGTCCAGGTCGAACACGCCGTTGCCTTTGCCGGGAACCGCCGGCGGCGCGTCGTTGAGGGCGTCCCATTTGAGCGGATTGTTGGCCGGATCGTAGGTTGTGCCCAGGAAGTTGCCGCCCAGGCTGATCGTGACTGTGCTCTGGCCGTTGACTTTCTCGTAGGTGAAGGTCAGCGACGTGATCGTCATAAAGCCCAGCTCGATCTTGTTGGTGTAGGTAATGCCGACCGTGCGCTTGGTCAGGTTGATCTGAAGCGACAGGCTGCTGAGATCGATGCTGTTGAGCAAGTCCCAGGGCGCTTCGAGCTTGAAATCGAGGTAGGGATTGACCAGGTTGACCAGGAAGGTCAAAATATCGCCGACGGTGATCTTCTGGAGCTTGACGGTCAGGATCGTGTCCTGGGCAGGGCCGTAGCTCAGGATCGCGCTCAGCACTTTGTCGTCTTTTTTGAGCGTAAAGGTCAGCGATTTGCTGGTCGGCGAGAAATCGTAGCGAACGGTAATATCGAGGTTGTTGAAGAAGAAATCTTTGAAGAAGAGCGAGCCCTGAATATAGCCGGTCGCGGGCTGTCCCGATGGCTTGGTGATGCTGACGGCCGCGTCGACCTCGAAGGTGCCTTGATCGCCGATCGGTGCCTTCCACGCGGCCTGGCCCATGAAGGCATAGGTTTTTTTGCCATCTGCGCTGCTTTGAACGCTGACCATCAGCTGCTTCACGTCGAGCGTGGCCAGGTTTTTGCCGCTGAGATCGATCGACTGGCCGCCGAGCGTGGGGTTGACGAAGTGGTCGATCAGATCGCCCAGATTGACCGGCATCAGCGTGCTGACGCTGCCCATAAAAGTCCAGCCGCCGCCCACGGGCCGCGAGGCCGCGACGATCAGCTGAACCTCGCCGAACAGGGTCATGATGCCGATGATCGAGAAGCCGAAGTTGTTTTGAATCGCCTCCAGATCCAGCGTCAGGGAGCGAATGTTGAAGCTGATCGAATTGCCGCCGCCGACGGGAACATTGATCGTCCAGCTGGAGGTGAGCTGCGCGTTGAGCGAGTAGGTCTGATCCCGCGGTGCAGCGCTGACGGCGAAGGCGGCGATGTTGGTCTGGCTGAGCGCGCCGTCGGGGTCGGGGATCGTGGGGTCGAAGGTTTGCAGAAAGGTCAGCAGGCTGGGCCGGGTCGAGGTATCCAGCCCGGCTTCGATCTCCAGATCCGGCAGGCGGATCAGCACGCCCACGGTAATGCCGCGAAACCGCGATGCAAAGCCGAGCTCGACGTACATCAGGCTGGCGGTGAAGCGGTCGAAGGCGATCGCGACGTGCGTGATCGCGGTCTGGCTCAGCGGCTCGAACTTGAGCGCGCTCATGGTCTCGTTCAAGAAGCCGCTTGGATCGCTCTGGCCCAGCAGGCCGGCCAGATCCGAGAGCGCGGGCAGCGCCGGATGCTGCTTGTTGCCTACTTGAAGCACCCAGGTATCGCTGTCGGTCAAGGCCAGCGAGATATAGAAGGGCTGGCGGCCGATCGTGATGATGCCGCTGATCGAGCCGTAAAACGTCGCGGTGACAGCCTGGCTCTGGAGCGCCGAGCGTCCGATGGTGCTGCTGAGCTGTAATGTGCCGATCGTCAGTGAGCCGGGCACAATCTCCCAGGAGGCGTTATTGTTGGGACTGACCGTAAAGGTCATCGTGGGCGCGATCGCGTTGGTCGCACCGATGCTGAAGCTCATCGCGACCAGCTGCGTGCTGTTGAAGGCCGCGACACCCAGCGGCAGATTCTGCGCCACATCCGCCGTGCCGATCACGCCCACCAGGTCCGTCATGCTGACGGTCGGGGAGTCGCTGGCATCGGTGGTGATCAGCCAGGTATTGCTTTTGGCGTCGAGGTTGCCGACGATCTTGAACTGAACGCTGTTCAGCAGGAACTTTCCAGTGATATGCGTATCGCTGCTGCTGGTGTCCAGATTGAACTGCCCGTTCTGAAGATTGCTGTTCAGCTGCTTCTGAATATCAGCGCTACTCACCTGGATGCTCCTTGCTGTTAGTTGCCAAGCTGATCGACGGTCTTGCGATGCGCGAGCGGCTCGATCGGCAGAATGTTGTTAGTTGATATAGTTGATGGTTGCCCAGCCGTTGAGATCGTCTTCGTAGTACCGCACCGAAAATTCTGTATCCAGCTCCTCCGACTGGTCTTCGGTGATGGGCATCGCGCCGGCCCGCGACAGGTTGATCGCTTAGAAATAGGTGATTCTGGCCCAGCCTGCAATGTCGTCCTCGTAATAGCGCACGGAAAACCCAGGCGTGGCCAGGGATTGCGCTTCGGTTACGCGGATAATCACGTGGCCGGGGTGCGCCGGATTCTGCGCGCCGGAGACGCGGCTTTTGGTGTCAGCGGTCCATTGATTGGTGCCGCTACAGCCGGGCAGTAAATTATTGTTCGCGCCGCACGAGGTCAGAAAATAGTTTTCGATCGAGGCTTTAGCTTCCAGACGGTTGACGATCGTCTGCGTGGGATGGCCGTAGCTGTTGTTGTACCCGCAGGAGATCACCGCCACGCGTGGGTTGAGCCGGTCGATAAACGTCTGGGAGGTGGAAGTGTTCGCGCCGTGGTGGCTGAGCTTGAGGGCTGTCACGTTGCCGGTATAAAGCGCCGCCTGCTCTTCCAGCGGAATCGTCAGGTCGCCCGCCGAGTAGTACGAGAAGTTGTTGAAGCGCAGCAGCCAGCCGAGGCTTTCTGGATTGTCGTCGATCGCCAGGCTAAACACCCAGAGCGGCTGTGCGTTCGTTCGGCGCACATACTGGTTGGCGGCAATATTAATCATCGTCGGCGGGTGATCGGCAGGGCCATTGGCTGGGATTTGCAAAACCTCCGGCCGCGTGGCTAGCCAGTTGGGCCGCCGCCACTGATCATTGGTCGGTACGTCAGGCTCGCCGTCCCAGCCATTAGGGATTGGCGGGGTATTGTCGATGGTATTGATCCACGTGGTTGGACGCCGCCGATTCGGTCTGGGCGGATACGTGTTGCGGTAGGCGTTAGCTGGTTGTCCGGCGTCGCGCACGCCGGAGTCGGCGATATACTTGGCGTATGGATCGGAGCGTCCCAGGGTGACATTTCCATACAGATTGACCATTCCGATCTCGCCGCGATCGTAGATGCGGGTATTGGCAAACATCGCGTTGTTGGTCGCCAGCAGCGAGCGCAAGCCATAAAAATGATCGCGATCGAAGTGGGAAGCGATCATCATATCGATGCGCGGAATATTCAGCGAGCGAATATAGCGCTGCACGACGCGCCCTTTACAAAACAAGCCCGCGTCGATCAGCACCGATTTTTGCAGAGTGGGCGGAACTGTGCTCATCTCATAGACCAGAATCAGCGTCGAGTCGCCCTGCCCCACGTCGATGTGATGAATTTCCAGCTGTCGTGCCATGCTCGCTCCTCACGGGTTCGAGATTGCGTTGTGTGCCGCCGCCTGCTCGCTTAGAGGAAGTTCATCGTGGCCCAGCCTGCAAGATCGTCCTCGTAATAGCGCACGGAAAATTGGCGGGTAGCGGCGAGGGACTGCGCTTCTGTTATGCGGATAATCACGTGGCCGGGGTGTACCGGAGCCTGAGAGCCGGAGACACGGCTTTTGGTGTTGGCCGTCCACTGGTTGGTGCCGCTGCATCCCGGCAATAGCGCATTGTTCGCGCCGCACGAGGTCAGAAAATAGTGCTGGATCGAGGCTTTGGCTTGTAGCCGGTTGATGATCGTCTGCGTGGGATGGCCGTAGCTGTTGTTGTAGCCACACGAGATCACCGCCACGCGTGGGTTGATCGCGTCGATAAACGTCTGGGAGGTGGAGGTGTCGGCGCCGTGATGGCTGAGCTTGAAGGCTGACACCTGGCCGGTATAGAGCGCTGCCTGGTTTTCCTGCGGAATCGTCAGGTCGCCGGCGGTGTAGTACGAGAAGTTGTTGAAGCGCAGCAGCCAGCCGATACTCTGCGGATTGTCGTCGATGGCCATGCCACCAAAAACGAAGAGGGTATTGCCGTTGTCATCCTGGCGCACGTTCTGGTTGGCGGCGATACAAACCATCGTCGGCGGGTGATCGCCGGGGCCGTTGGGCGGAATTTGCAGGATGTCGGCCTGTCGCGGCAGCCAGTTCGAGGCGCGCCAATATCCATTGCCGGGAACGTTGGGCCTTCCCGCCCAGCCGGCTGGAACCGGCGGCGTAGCAAGATCCGTATTGGCCCAGGTCGTCGGCCGTCGCCGGTTGGGCCGGCTGGGATTGGTATTGACGTAGTAGTTGGGCGGCTTGCCGGCATCGCGCACGCCGGCCTTAGATAAGTAGTCGATATATTGATCACTGCGCCCGCCGACGACCTTGCCGAGATGATCGACCTGTCCGGCCTCGCCGCGATCGTAGACGTGAGTCGCATTGTAGCGGGCGTGGGTATTGACGAGCACCTTACGCAAGCCCCAGAAATGGTCTTTATCGTAGTGTGAGGCGATCACCAGATCGACATGCGCCAGGCCGAGATTGTTGATATAGTTCACGACTTCCGGCCCTTTGTTATACAGGCCCGCGTCGATCAGCACGGCCTTCTCAAGCACGATCGGCGGCCCCATCTCTTTGATCACAATCAGCGTCGAGTCGCCCTGTCCAACGTCGAGATGGTGAATTTCAACCTGTCGTGGCATGCCTTACTCCTCGGGAAGCGTGATCGGGTTTTTCTGCTGCGGCTGCGGAAGCTGCGGCTGCTTGGAATACGCGGCGTACCAGCCCACCGAGCGCTGCTGCGGCGTGCCGTCGGGATCGCCGAAGATGACGATCTCGGTATTCACGCCCGGCGGCAGCGCGATGCCCAGGATGCGCAGGGCAAAATTCTTGAGCTTGAGCGTGTAGCTGGTATTACCTTTTTCGTCCTGCGCGACCACAAACTGCATGCTGTCGAAGCCAAGCTTGATCACGCCCTGAAGATTGATCAGCTGTTTGCCGCCACTACTGCCGGGCAAACGCAGCCCGATAAACGCGCTCAGATCTACCGGCGTTGGGCTCCAGGCTGTGATCAGGCCAACCGTCAGCCCCACATTGCCCGCCAGCGCGCCCACGCTGCCCAGGTCCAGATCGTAGGTCAGGCCGTACCACTCGGCGGTGCTGAGCCCCTTCGAGATCAGCGGCGATTGCAGGCCGAGGTAGCCTAGATCGGTCGGCATTTTGCCGCTGCCCGTCGCCGACAGCGACGAGACCAGGCCGGTGATGCTCAGAGGAAAGTGCGCGTATAAGCTTTGTGAGCGCGGCGTGCTGGCCTGCTGATCGAAGACCATTCCGTCGGGCACAAAGCGCAGCGTGGCCTGGTTGGGCGTGCCCCAGGGAAAGCTCATGGTTATGCGCAGGTTGGAAAAGCTGAGATACAGGATCGCATCGTTGGGGCCGCCGTCGGTGCCGAACGAGAAGATATCGAACTGCGGGATCTGCTGGAAGTTCATCTGGCCCCAGAAGGTGAACACGCTCTGCACCGTATCGCCGGTCTTAAAGCCGCCCGCCGGAACCGTCGTGCTGAACGAGGCCTTCACGATCGCGATGTCGTTGAAGATCACGCTGGTCGGCATCTGGAAGATGTTCTCGCCGGTGAAGCTGAAGCTGTAGGTCGGGTTGCCGTTCTGGTTCTCGTAGCGGCCCTGCAAGACGACGTTGTTGCGTGTAGTCGGGCTGTCCAGCAGCATCGCCGTCTCGCCGAACAGCGCATCCAGCGTAATCTCGATTTCGCTGTTGAAGTCTTGAATCTGCGAGTTTCGGAACAGCACGCGCAGCGTGTCCACCTTGAAGTTGTAGGGCGTGTCGTTGCCCTCGGGATAGATCGCGTTGCTGTAATCGATCAGCCCAAACAGCGACGACTGCCCGATCGTGAGCGCGGCGCCTTGATGCCCGACCGGCGTCACGTCGACGCCGACATGATGTGCAAAAAACTGGCTGGGATCGATGCCGGCCGCCAGTCCCGCCAGCTCAGGCGGCAGATCGTTGATGCCCACGCTCAGGTTAAGCGCGACCACGCCGTGCCAGGCCGGATTTTGCAGAATCGTCTCGACAAAATAGGCGTAGTCGCTTTGTGTGGCCGGGTTCTGGTACTTGCTCAGCGTATCGTCGATGTACGTGCCAAGCTGCCGGATCACCTTCGCCGAATCGGCGTTGAACTGGTTCGGCATTGACCAGGTGGTCGTGTCTTTGAGCAGATCAACGAGCGGCCGATCGTAGAACTTGAAGATCAGAATCGTGTTGTGGGCGCTCCAGGTCGCCGGTGTGAGATCAAAGAGCCAGCCGGCGATGGTGAGCTGCGACTGTGTGAAATGGCAGGCGATCGCGGTGGGATCGGAGATAACCAGCAGGAGCTGATTGGTTTGCAGCGCCAGCCGTAGATTTTTGCCGGTCGGGACCGCATCGTCGAGGCAGTTTAGCGCCAGCTGCTGGTTGTTCTCGTCGCGGGCGAAAAGTAGCTGCTTCCAGATCGGATTCACCAGGTCGCTCGAAAAGCGCACCAGCAGGCCCTGCGGCGTTGTGCCGTAGGTATCGTCTTCGCGCAGCACGCAGTTGGGATCGTTCCGCACAGCTGAGCAATCGCCGCCCTTGCCTGGATTGGGATTGGCGATCCGATTGATGATGTCGCGGCGCACCGGGCTGGCGATCTCAAGCTCGAACTGCTCATACACCGGCAGATTCGCGTCCACCGTCCCGCCATGATAGGGCAGGACCGGAAAAGCCTGCTGTGGCAGCGCGCCATTGTTCGCGCCCGGCAGCACGGCGGTCTGCACGGCTTTATAGATCAAGAAGCTATCGGTAGCGCTCTCGCCAAACAACGCCTGGTGCGACGCGCTGCTCGACGGCGCGTAGAGCGGCGCATTATTCGGCTGCGCGAAGTAGGTGTAGCTGGTATCTCCCGACGGCGCCGAGCGAACATAGGCCCACGACGTCATCGCCAGCCTGGTCAAGGGCGTGACGGTCGACACTGGCTTCTGCTGCGGCACAAAGCCGGGCGCGAACGCCGGCTGTCCCGGCAGGAAGCTGAGCACCGGCGTGCTGCTGCCGTCGCCAAGCTGAATATACTCGATGCCGGAAAGGCCACACATCAGGTTGTTAAGCGTGGCGTTCACTACCGGCTGCCCGCTGTTGGTCACGGCGATCAGCTTGAAATCGCCGTAGGGCGTCAGATACAGCGGATCGCTGGGACTGCTGACGCTAGCCTGTGGCCGGCTCGCAAAAACCAGCCGTGCTGAGGCCAGCGGCTGGAGCTGGATCGCGTAGCCGAAGTTGGTAACGTAGTAGGAGAGTCGCGGCTGCGCGCTGCCGCTGCCATCCAGCGGCGTGAACGAGAAAAACGTCTGCGGTGGCTGTGTGAAATCGGAGGTCACCGGGAAGAGCCAGCTCAGGCGCGCGTACAGGCTAACGGCAGTGTCGTCTTCGTGAAAGATCGGGGAGCGCTGCGTGGCGACAAAAAAGTTGTTGCCGACGCTCGGAAAGTTGGGATCGGCGTAGAAGTAGCGCAGCCCAACGTCGAGATGCGCCCAGTCGGAAACGCCGCCGGTCTGGCCGATCTGCATCTGGTACTCAAGGCTGCCGCCCGTCGCGCCGCACAGACTCAGCGTGACGGCGCTGGTGACCACGTTCAGCCGCTGGGCGCCGAAGCCGGTCGTCATGTAGATCGCGTTGGCCTGCGGCGCAGTGATCGTCAGGCCGCTCTGGCCCGCGCTGAGCGCCGCGCCTCGGGCGATAACCAGCGCCACGCTCTGGAAATCAAAGCTGGCGGTTGCATCGATCTGATTGGCGCTGTTCACCGGCAGCCCAAACGCGCGCCAGGGAAGACGCGCATCGTTGGGATTATGCACCCAGGCCAGCCGGGTTTCTTCCTGGCCGGTACCGCCTAAAAACGCTCGTGCGGCGCTGATGAAGGCTGGCTCATCGCTGGGAGCCTGGGCGAGAAAAAAGTAGCAGCCGCCGTAGGTAGAAAGCGTGGCGCTCAGATCGAGCGTGGCGGGCGGCGTAACACCCGGCGGCAAAAGATAGGCTGTTGTCCTGGTCACCGTGCTATCGCAGGAAGCATAGTACAACGGCGAGTTCGCACTGGCTTGCTGAAAAACAACGGTGCTCATGGACCTGCCCTTTCGCAACTAACGCCAGCTTATACAGCGCCGGCGCTTACAGAATGGCGTACGGTAACGGATTGCTTCCTGCTCGACGTCTGCTGTCTAGTTCGCCGGCACAATGTTGCAGCGATCGCCCTGAACCAGGGGGATATCGAAGATGTCGAGTCCCGGTTTCTGGGAGACGCTGCCCGGCGGCAGTGAGATAAAGCTAACGGGTCGGTAGCGCAGCGTGGAGTTGTTGGCGTTGTCGAGACCCAGGCGCTGCATGCTGATCGCGTTGTTGATATTGATATTGCTGGCGTTTAGTGGATTGAACGGCCAGCGCATAATGCGCGTAGAAAGCTGCCGCAGCGTCGTGCCGATCGGAACATAGGTCGGCGCGCTGTTGAGATAGATCATGATCTGTGGCACGACGATTGTGCGGCCACGGAAAAAGGTACACAGAACCGGCTGGCCAGTGGCGCCGGTGCTACAGCCTTTTTGATTGACATAATCATTGGTTGCCTGAGTGAGATCGGTGAGATTATCCGCGCCGATCAGCGTCACATTTTGCAGGATGCTATCGGCGCCGGAGCTGTTAGAGGCCGGCATCTGGCTTGGATAAAACAGCCGGTAATGACGCCGGCCCATGTTTTTGCCCTGCAAATCGATGATGCCGCCGGCCCCACCGGAGCCCGTCGCGATCGTCGGCGGTGTGAGCGCGCCGAGAAAGCTGTCAAAGCTGATCACCTCTTGTCCGTTCGCCGCCAGCGACAGCTGCACATCGTAGTAGTTCGTGCTCGCGCCGATGAAGCCGTTAAACGTGCTGCCGGGACCGGTAAACTGGTAGATCGCGCTCTCGACGCGCAGCCGCATGCCGGGCTGAAGATCGACATAGTTGGTGCCCTGCGCCGTTTGCATGCCATAATAAAACAGCAGCATTTCGGAGAGCAGCATCGGCAGGCTTTCGGCGACCCGCTGCGCTACAACGGCCGCGCCGCCGCGATTGAGGCAGCCGGCTACTTCCAGGCTTTCCAGCTGTTGCAGGAAGGCCAGATACGAGGTTTGAAGCTGCGTGCGTGCGGCGGCGCCAACGTCCCACAAAGTCGTCGGCGCGATAGAGATCGTGGCGACAGGAGCGTTTCTGTTGGTCGTATCCCAGGCCAGACTAAAAACCGTATTGCCGCTGCCGCCGGCGGTGATCGCGCAGGTCTTCTCCGGGTTGGCAGCGTTTATGCCATACACATCGGCGATCGAGAAGGTGATACTTTTGTTGGTCTGTGAGGGATACGAGGGCGGCAGCAGGAAAGGATAAAAGCTCTGCTGTTGTGAGGTATCGGTGATTACAACCGTGTAGAGCTGGTACTGGTTGTTGGAACCTGGCGGAGTAAAGGTCGTCGCCATGTCTAGCCTCTCTGCACAACGCTCAGCGGCGTTTAACACCGGCGCGGCCGGTGGATAGGTTCAGCAGATTCACACCCACGGCCCAGCAGCTCACGCTCGGCCGATCCCGCCTGGCATGCCGGTTGGGTCGTGGCTCGGGCCAGGCTCCGATCGACAATACAAATCACACAGGATGCTGAACAGCTGCGGCGCTCAGCTATCTGCTCAAGGGCATGTTTGCATACCGTGACAGCGCAAAACCTGCCCTTGAGCATACTCTGGTTTATGCTGGGGGCAAACCCTTTACGTAGGCGAGCAGCAGGGCTTTAAGCCTCTGGTGCAAACTCAGTCGCAGAAGGGGTGATCGACTGGGCTTTACCGTGATTGCTGAGCACAATCAAGCTGTTGGAGAACACAAACAGCTGTAGCCACACATCAGTGTCGATCTCCGTGGGATCGATCTTCACCTCGTAGTTATACCTCACACCGCCATAGTTGGTGGTCAGCGTGTTGTTGGTATAGAAGACCGGATCGGTTCCGCCGGAGGCATTGACACGCTCTACGGGAGCGCCGGCGACGGGAGCATAGTTGTTGCTTTTATCGATCGGGTCGATCGTTTGCAGATGTGAGCCGTTCAGGGACAGAGTAAGCTGGACGCGAGTGGTGTTGAAGATAACGACTTTACCGTTTGCGGCCTCCATGTGTTTCTCCTTATATTCGATACACAGATAGGCGCATACCGTCTATGCGCTCCGGTTATGGATCGACGTTGAAACCAAGATCGACCAAGGATGTTGTGAATGGTGGCAATGTGGGGGGAAAGTCATCACGTTGACTACTATACACCATCAGGGTGCAAAGTCAAGCATATATTCTAAGAATACGGCTTGTAAGATAAACTAATCAAGCGTAGTTTATACGGCAACGGCATAAAACAAGATAGTGTATAAGCTCGCTGAAGCACAGATCTATATTAGCTTCGGCAAAAGAACATAACTCTTCGCACTACAGAAGATAGTGTACTTATTAGTGCCGAATAATTATAATTCTGGCCGTGTTAGCACACTAAGGAGTGTCGTAATGGCACAGGACGGATCGATTCCGCCCTGTGCAGAATGCTAATTAGTCGTTCTCCAGCAGCTCAAGGATCGCTCCCAGCTGCGCATTGCCATCCATGTAGGCGTAGCGACCGCCGGTGTACTCGCCGCGCTGCACCAGCGGCACACCTTTGGCGTCCAGATAAGCGATTTTTTCGGGCATGCCTTTGATCTGGAAGGCGATGTGATGCAGACTGTCGCCGTGCTGGCTCAGCTGATCTTTCCAGGTGCTCGGCTCTCCGATCGGCTCGATCAGCTCGACATCAACCTGGCCCATGTGGAAGAAGGCCAGCTTGGCGCGGGCGGTTGTCGGCTGGCCCTGGTATTCGGTACGCGCCAGCTCAAAGGTATCGGTGATGATAATCTCGGGCATGGGCAGCCCCAGAATCTCGGACCAGGCCCGCGCTTTAGACTCAATATCCTGCACAATAATGCCGACCTGTGTGATCGTCGTGGTGCCGAGCGCTACTTCTGTCATTGTACTCCTCCTCTGGATCGATACGCCACAGGCATTTCTATCTAGCCGCTTACAATCGTGATACACGCTCCACAAGATGGGGATAAAAGCGCCTGCCGGCTTTGAGCTAACTCTAGTCCAGATGCGGCGTTGCTGTCAAAGGAAATGGCCACTAAAAAGTTGAGAAAACAGTGTGTGCAGGATCGTTTTACCCACGTGGTGGAATATTTCCTCGGCCTGATGAATCGAGCCCACTGGTATGCTATAATTCGCGTCCTGCGGCTCCTCGCGTTCCCTGCACTGTGGATTGTTAGACCTAAGGGATCAGCCATGCCAACACGCATCATGGTGATTAACGACACGCAAGAGATTCTTGAACTCTTTCGTGAAATTCTGACCGACGAAGGCTATGAAGTCTATCTGTACTCGTATGGCATTCAGGATCTCGCGGAAGTTGAGCGGGTCAATCCTGATTTGATTATTTTGGATCACCTGATTGGCGGCGAGGCCATCGGCTGGCAGATGCTGCAAAAGCTGAAGCTGCGCCGATCGACGGCGTCGATCCCGGTGATTGTGTGTACCGCCGCTGTGAAAGCCATCCAGGAGATGGAGGGCTACATGAAATCCAAGAATGTCGGCCTGGTGCTCAAGCCGTTCGATATTGACGATCTGCTGCGCGCGGTCAGCCTCGCGCTGCAAACCTACGGCGATCCGTCACGGTCGAGCCAGACGGAGCAAACTAGCGAATAGAAGTTGTAGTCGATCTCAATCTCAGCCACATACACGAAGCAGGATCAATGACGATCCTGCTTTTTTTGGTAGATCGTGGTGAGTACTCACGGTCCTACGCTCGACGCGCCAAATGCAGCGCTGGTTTAGCACGTCAGAACTATACGCAAGCTGTTTAGATCCCTGTATTGTTGCGCGGATGTGTCTGCCCCGGCTGCAACACAGCCTCAACTCCGTCCCCAGGTATTCACGATTTATCGAGAGGGAGATTGTATCGTGTTTGCTCAACTTCGGACTCGGCTATTCCTGAGCAGTGTAGTGACAGTAAGTATTGTCGTCGGCTTGCTGGCATTTATCCTCTTTATTCAGCTGCGATTTCACCAACGGGTACAAACACTGAATAACCTGCGCAATGCCATGTCTAACGCGCGTGAGCTGAGCCTCTACACCCAGTACAACGCCCACGATACCAATGCCTACGCGCTTGGCCATCTGGAACATCTGGCCGAATTCGAGGAGCACACGGCTGCGTTCGCAACGGCGCTCGCCGGCCTTGAACAGGACATTCAGGTCGGGATCTTGGACGAGGACGAGCAGGCTCAGGTCGAGAAGATTCGTGCGACGCGGCTGGAATACAATCGCGCGGCTCAAGCGCTCTTTGCTGCGGCAGACGCGAATCGCGGCGCTCCTTCGGCGGCGAATCAGGCGGCGGCTGATACAACCTGGGAGCAAGCCGATCGGCTTGGAGACCAGGTTGATCAAGAATCGCAAGAGCTGACGCGCAGAATCGCCGAGGATATCGAGCACGTGCTGCCGGAGATTGCGGTCTCGAACCAACGGGTCGTTATGACGGGTGTGTTCCTGGGCAGTTTGTTAATTGCGATCCTATTGCTGGTGCAGGGAATGGCAGCGCGAACGGTTGGCGCGCCGCTGCGGGCACTGCTGGCGGGCGTGCAAGCGTTTGCCGCCGGCGATCTCGCCACGCGCATCGCGGTCAAGCGCCGGGATGAGATCGGTGAGCTGAGCGCGGCGTTCAACCGCAT
>DASWTW010000449.1:0-21150 GCA_036401895.1 Herpetosiphonaceae bacterium
TGCAAACCAAAGGCACGCCCTACATCGGTTGTAGGGCGTGTCTTCGGTTTGCAGTGGACCACTTTGTGTTGCAGTGACTGGGAAACACATAGAGCTATGCCTTAAACCATACGGGGGCTGGCCTTTGTCGTAAGGTCAAACCCCCGTATAAGACCTGGAAGACCCAATGCGCTCTCCATACACCAGGCGCATGCAGACGAACTAAACTCCACATACTCCTAACATCTTTTCCCTTTCTGCTTGCGAAAATCCAGTATCTCGACATGGCATCGCCGAACGACGACCATAATGTTGGACAGCGCTTTGGTGTATGCGACACCGAAACGTTCCAGCTTCGCCCGGTGTGCTAGATGATCGTTATGCGAGGAGCTTGCATATGCGAAGCTTCATTGAAGGGTTCGCAACCTTGTCTTCTGAGGAGCAGCAACATATCTTAAGCGACTTGCCGACCTATGTCGCGCAGGCGGCGGATCAGGTACGGCTGCGGAGTCTCCTCCACGATCTCCATTTTGTGGAAACAAAGATCCTGACCCTCACCACTCAGTCAGTGATCGATGATATGCAGCTTGCCATCGACGACCCGCTTCTCACCCGCATGCAGCATACTCTGGAACAATACAGTCATCTATTGGATCATTGTGAAACCTATCCGATCCTGGCCGGCACCTTTCAATCGCGCCTGAGCCACATTCCCGAGCTCAGCACACGATCGCTTATCGTGCCTCACACTCTTCCAAAGCCTATTCTGCTGCCCAGACATCACCTGCCGGATCTTTCTCATCCAGCGCTGCGCCGGATTTTGGGCAGCGGTGGTGCTAGAGATTGTGCGATCTCCGACGATGGCTCGCTGGTAGTCGTGGCGTTCTGGAAAGAGATCAGCATATGGGATCTCGCCCACGGTATTGAGCAGCAGACCATGGCCGGTCATCAGGACGATGTGCTCTGCTGCGCTATAACCGGCGATGTTTCAACCATTGTTTCAGGATCGGCGGATGGCATGCTCAAAGTCTGGGATGGTCATACAGGTATCGAGCGCTATACGCTCTGGGGCCATCAGGAGCGCGTCACCGCCTGTGCCATCAGCCCGGACAGCACAACGATCATTTCGTCGTCGGCTGACGGTACGCTCAAAATCTGGGATGCAGCCAGTAGGAGCGAGCGCGCAACCTGCCGGGGACATCGTGATTGTGTAACGTCATGTGCCATGAGCGCCGATGGAACCGTGATTGTCTCGGCTTCGGTTGATCAGACGCTCAAAGTTTGGGATGGCGTCAGCTTTGTCGAGCGCTTCACGCTCACTGGACACGCCGGTGTCGTGCATGATTGTGCGATCAGCGCCGATGGAAGGCTGATTGTGTCGGCTGGAGAGGATGGCAGCTTAAAGCTTTGGAACGGTGCTACCGGCGCTGAGCTTAGAACCTTGCTTGGCCATCGCGCGGCTGTACAGGGCTGCACGATCAGCGCCGATCAAACGCTCGTGCTCTCAGTGTCCCAGGACGATGCACTCAAAGGTTGGGATACAGCCACCGGTGAGGAGCTCTTCACCGCACCAGGCGATACACGCGGCGTGCATGGTGGCCTAGTCAGCTGTGCGCTTAACGCCGATCATGCGCTGATTGTGACAGCTTCCTCAGATGGACTGCTTAAGGTCTGGGATTGCGAGCGTTTGATAGGCGCTTCGGCGACGAGCCCAGGCCAGGCCTCGGTTTTAGCGTGTGCCACAAGCCGGAATGCGCGTGCTGTCTCCGGCACGGGCGACGGCATCATCACGCTCTGGAACATCGATACCGGATTACCTGAGCGATCCTGGGCCGGCCACCAGGGAGCAGCCTCCGGCTGCGTGATCAGCGCTTCTGGTGCAACGGCTATATCGTGCGGGCAAGACGGGCAGCTTCGGGTCTGGGATACCGCGAGCGGCACGGTACGACCACCATTCATGGGGCAGGACGAGTGGCTCAATGCCTGTGCCTTGAGTCTAGACGGCACCTTGCTTGTCTCGGCATCGGCTGATGGCACACTCCAGATATGGGATATGCAAGATGGACACCGGCGTGCGACGTTGGCAGGCCATGAAGATGAGGTAGCAGCCTGTACGTTCAGCAGCCATGAACACATGATCGTTTCCGCAGCGTATGACGGCACGCTCATCATCTGGGACGCTGAGAACGCAACCCCATATAGGACTCTGATTGGTCATGAGGCCGCAGTCTCCTGCTGTGCAGCAACTGCTGACGGATCGCTGGTAATTTCCGGCTCGCATGATGGATCGATCAAACTCTGGGATACACGCACTGGAATTGAGCGAGCAACGTTTATTGGACACAGCGATTGGGTCAATGCCTGTGCTCTAAGCCCTGCCGAAGATATGCTTGTTTCAGCCGGTGGGGACGGAGCCATCCGAGTTTGGAGCCTACAAACACACACGCTCATCGCAGCGCTTTATGTCGATGGCTGGGTTTGGAGCTGCTCCTGGGGTGTGGATGATCGTCAGATCGTTGCGGGCGGCGATCGCGGCATGTATTTTTTGGAGCTTCTGCGCTAAGACCGGCCAACGTTTGGCTGCATCCGAATCCGCCAACACCACCTGTGCATAACGCACCAGAGGCGGTGCTAGCGCAGTCGCTTCGTGCTCCGACGCTAGCTTTCACACCTTTAAACAGGCTGCGATATTCGTCAACATCGCATCACCGACGCTGACTCCCAGCGTGATATTTGGAAGGAAATTCTTACTCCGAAATTTTTCTACATAAAAAGCTCATATGAAATTTTTGATTCGACTTTTGCCTCCGCTTTGTGCTAAAAAGTATAGACGGTAGAGGGTATGATCGACAGGCAATCATTGGATGCTACGCATGGCCGGCGTGCTCTGATATGGGTCTGATCGTAAAAACACAGGCTGCTGCTGAGTGAGAGCAGATCTGTTAAGCGGCTGTGAAGCTTCGGGAAGTGCTATAACAAACTCAGGCGTACCATCACTTTCTTGCACGGGGAGCACATACATGTCTGGCAAGAGAGGATTATTAGATAATCAGGCGTTGGGAGATGGGCAAGGAGAAGCACTGGGCAGAGCAATCAGTGATTTGCGCAAGAAACGCGGATGGACGCGCGCTGTGCTGCTTGACCGTTTGTACACCGAGCTATCGAAACAGGGCATCGACTACAAAGTTAAGGGCGACTGGTGGCTGAGCAGTATTGAGAATGGGGAAAAAGCTAAGCAGCTTCCACGCGAATATATTGACGCCTTCATCCTGGCCCTCAACTGCAACAAGCTTGAAGCAGTCCAGCTGATGATTCTGGCTGACCTTAACATGCTCACCAGCACGGCACCTACAACCTATGCGGCAGGTCTCATTTTTGTACTCATGCAGGTGTTTAGGAAGGCGCTCACAGCGATCGAGGAGCAGATTGACGAGGTACAGGCCGCAGAGCTGAGCGAGCGTGAATGGCTAGCGATCGGCAAAGCTGTGCTCGACGTGGTCATCGCCGATCTTGAAAGCCAGCCGCTCGCACCTGACATACCTGATAGATAAGCTTTGCTGCGGTTTGGTCACAGCAGGATCATCGTCTGACACAGGCAATCGTGAGAATCAAACCTTCGTGATGCAATCGACGGCATCGTAAGGCTGTATAGGAAGCGTATGAACACGTCATCTGCTTTTATTGCCGCACAGCACATCGACCTGAAAGGGTGCGCTTACCATGAGTCAGACAGCTTAACGCATATTGATGGATTCCTGGTCTACTACAACAATCACGGCCATCTCACACTCAGCACGCGTCTCAGCGATGAGGAAAAGCTTCAAGGCATTCATCGCCTGTTGAACGCTATCGATTCTGCCACGCGCCGTAAAGTCCGTATCTCCTTGTGGACCAGGGACAGTGCGACCCAAACGGTGGGGCCAGTATCATCGAGCGAGCACCTGCGCCAGCCTGAGCCCTCGCCGCCGACTGCCGGGCCTGAGACCAGGGCAGCAGAGCTGCCGAGCCTACCCTTTGCGCATGTCCCCACCTTCAACGCATCCCAGCTGCCTTTGATCCACCTTGACCAGCATTTCATTCATGACATTGCCCAGATGCTCACACTCCAATCCACGGCCCGTACGATCACGCCAGAGCAGGAGCATGTGCTGCTTGACGAGCAGACCGAAACAGGCTACTCCGTCACGTTGACGTTAGCGCAGAAAGAACGCGATCGTTGGGAGCTGCGCGTGCAGCTCGAGCCGGCACTATCCGGCCAGATCATGCTTGAGCTGGAACAACAAACCTGCCGGGCAAATTTATCAAGTTCTGGGCTGGCTGTATTCGATGATCAGGTCACTGCGCTTTTTCTGGCCTCAACAGCCTGCCAGATTAGCTTTGCACCGAAAGTCGCCTAGTTTTTACCGTAGCCAGAATCTCGATCAGGTGCATGACAGGTTCGATCGGCGATCATCGGGACGACACGCGCGCTGGTAGTCTATAACATTCGCGAAGGCGCTTGATATGCTGATCCCTACGACTATCCCTCCGCAGTATAAACGGATCGTACTGCGGGCTGAACAAGACCCTATGTCGGCCGTGGCGCTGGCCCATCATCTCTTGCAACCCTGGCCGGCGGCGGAGAAGCATGAACACCCCTGGGTACTGTACACAGCCGGCTGGACGCTCATGCGCGCAAGCCAGCATGAAGAAGCACGCCGCTATCTGGAAGCCGCACGCCAGGCATTTGCAGATCTCGATCGGCCAATTGATGTGTTGTACTGCCGCCGGGCACTGCTGATCACGGCGTTGATGAGTGGCGCCGGCGCTCATCTGCAAGCCGATTGGCAAAGGCTTACCGACGATTATCAGGCGGCAGGTCTTCCCCTTGAGGCCAAACGAACCTGTATTCACCAAATAGGTCACTTAAATATCATCGGGACACCGCTGAGAGCACGAGCTTTAGCCCGGCAGATTGAAGCGGTGATTATGGCCGAGGGGACGATAGATGACCAGGCACGCTTTCTACGTGTAACGGCGATTGCCGTGAAACAATCAGGCGATCTTGAGACAGCGCGCTCCTATCTTGACCAGGCGACAAAGCTCTTCACCCAGATCGACAATTCCGTCGAGATCGCGAAATGCCTGCTCGAAAGCGTGCCCATCTTTGAGCGCTGTGAGCAGCTGCACATGGCGCGTGCGCGCATCAATGCAGCGCTTGTCTTATTCCGCAAGCTCAAGCTACCGCTGTATATTGCCGCATGCGAGAAAAATCTTGGCCTCATATATAGCGGCCTCGGCCAGTTTAATCAGGCGCTGGCGATGACCCTGCAAGCCAGAACCACCTTTCTTAATGCAGGACATTCCGAACAAGCGGCAGGGTGTGACCTCAATCTAGGAAATATCGCTTACTTCAGCGGCCTCTATGATCTTGCGCTGGCTGCCTATCATCGCGCCGAAGCGGTCTATACTCGACTGGAGCTTCAGCGAGAGTTCTGGATCACCCAGCGCAATCAAGCGCTCGTTCTTCAAGCGCAAGGAAAGTTTCGCGCCGCCTACGATATGCTGCGGGCGCTAGAGGAGCCGGTAGCAAACCTGGGAGACGCCCTGGAGCTTGCTGAGATCTATCAGTCAGAAGCGCAAGCGCTGCGCGCACTGCAAACGTATCCACAGGCGATCGAGCGGATAACCCTGGCCGCAGAGCAATTCCGCCATTTTGGCAGCACAGCAGGCGTCGCAGAGTGCTTGCTTGATACAGGCTGGATCTATCTTGAGCAAGGTGAGGTCAAGGCTGCTCAAGCAGCTTTGCAACAAGCCTACCAGCTACCAGATAACCGTCCCATGAACATCTGGCGCATCGAACATGGTATGGGCCGCTGTGCTCAGGCCATGGGAGCTATACAAGCGGCATTTGTCCATTATCAGCAGGCGGGACACATCGTCGCCGGCCTCAGGCAGACGCTGGCTACTGAGCATGCCTCCAGCGGCCTGTTTACGCAAGCTCGACAGCTCTACGACGACGCCATTATGTGCGCAGCCGAGCATGGCGCGGCGGAAATCGTGCTGGCCCTCGCCGAGCAGCAGCGGGCTTTAGCGCTCCAGCAGCGCATGTTCTCGGGCCAGTTTCATGTTCCCCCGGAACTCCAGCCACACTATGAGCAGCAGCGTGTACAGCTGCGGAGCCTGATCGAGACCGATCCATCACCTGCACAGCTTGATGCGGCGCTGACGGAGTATATCGAGTTACTGCTCCAGGTCCGCCATTGTACGCCGTTTGGCAAACAAGAAGACCTTGAACCGCTGAATATCTCGCGCCTGCGCACACATCTGGCAGACGCCTATGATCAAGATTGGCTCGTACTCAGCTATGTTTGGTGCCATGACGAGCTTTTGATCATCACGTTGGACCAGGAGAGCGTGACCTTAACGCGCAAATCCGTGGATCGACGTGTCCAGCATCTTCTGGCGCAGGCGTACTTACCACGACGGCGGCTCTTGACCTATCTTGACTGGCCGCGACAACATCGTCCGGGCGGGCCGCGCTGGGCAAGCCTCGCCGAGCTGGGAGAATGGCTGCTGCCGCCTGAGGTACAGGCACGTCTGCAACCTCATCTACGTCTCCTGATCGTGCCGAGCGGCATATTGCACAGCTTGCCCTGGGCAGCATTACGTATAGCCAATGCGTGGCTGTGTGAGCGCTCAATCATCCAGCTCATTCCGGCGCTGACGTTATGGGAGTCATGTGTTCGGCGACGGTCGCCGAGTGATCAGGCTTTGCTTATAGGATGTAGTCAGTTTGGTAGTCGAGCGCCAAGCTTGCAAACAATCGACGATGAGCTGAAGTTTGTAACCGATTCCTGGAAGGGCAACGTCACCTATCTATACGATGCAGGCGCCACACGTAGCCAGCTTCTCAGGCTGGCTGCCGATAGCCGGTTAGAACAATACGGTCTGATCCATATTGCCAGCCATGCGCAACTCGTCGCAGAGCATGGGCTACTTGCTCGGATTCTGCTGTGGGATGAGGATCTGTTATATGATGAGGTAAGCCGGCTACCGCTCAATGGCGCGCTGGTCATCCTTTCGACGTGTGATGGTGCGGCCAGTGAAGTGCTTCCCGGCGAGGAAGTTATGAGTCTCAATCGGGCATTTCTGGCAGCAGGGGCGCGCAATGTGATCGCCAGCCTCTGGCCGAGCTACGATCTAACTACCCCGATTTTGATGAGCCAGCTCTACACGCGGTTGAGCCAGGGTTATGATCCGGCGACAGCTTTAGCATACGCGCAGCGAGCGCTCATTACGCAGCAGCCTATAGATGGTCAGGAGCTAAGTTTTGCATCGCCACTGGTTTGGGGTGGTTGGCATATTGTCGGCGGGAGCTGAGGCTTGGTGGCGCAGTGGGTGGTACCTTGCCCACTGTGGCCATAGCTCATTCAAAAATGCTTATCTACGAGCCACCGCCAATGCCGCCACCACTTCCTCCCGGACCTTGCGGCGTGGTTGCCGAGACCAGCACAGTACAAGACTCAGTCTTGGGAGCGATCGTGACTGTGAGGGACAGACTCACAGCCACGGCAACCAGCACAATTCGGATCTTCCGCTGCATTCTACTCACCTCCTTTCCCAAGCGGATTTGCTGTTGCGACTAACCTGGTTATGGATGGCTGGACAAAAGCGACACTGTAAATCGTTTTTCCTAGCCCCATCCACTTATCCAGATTTCGCTTCGCGTTACAACAGCTTGTGGTGGTAGATTAGCGGAGAGGATATGTCCAAAGCCAGACAGTAAACGATCAAAAGCGTTGACACTTTACTGTCAAAAACGTTGACAATCAGGAGGACTTGATGAGTCATTCGTTGTCATCACATGACGGTGGGCAGTTGTCTCGTGGGGGAAGAGCAGGAGCAGCAGTTGAGCCTTGCGCGGGCAGTTGGTCAGCATACACGGAGGCGTCGGCGCGCGGCGGGCTCGGCCTGGTAGAAACGGCAAACAATATGATCCCAGCCGCGATTGAACTGTTCAAACGGGCACAAGCTATCAGCGCAGAAATTGGGGATCGGGCGGATGTAGGCGTCGCGCGCAGAAATATCGGCGCTGCCTACGCTTGCAAGAAATCATTGTCGATGGTATGAAATGTTATGAGCAAGCGCCAGGGTAGCCGGCATGGAGCAGCACAAAGGTCCTAGGCACTTGGCCTGGGCCGGGAGCGTGCAGGAACCTATGAACGAGCGTTGGAGCTTTTGCAGATGCTTGTGCCGTACGAGCGGCTAATTGGCCATCCCGGCACTACTCTTGATGAGCAGTATGTGGCAGAAGTGAGACGCACATATCGCCAGTCGTAGCCAGGAGCGAAATTGATGAGTCATCCCTTCGGCGATCTTCTCCACCAGCACCTCAGTCGCAAACGCGGCTTGAGTCAAAGTCGCCTAGCGCAGGGCGTGGATCTCGATACTGCCGTCATTAGCAAGATGTGCCGGGGCGAACGCCTGACCGGGCCGCTGGCGCGGGAGCGGGTGCTGAAGATCATCGACTGGCTGCGCGAACATGAGGTACTGGCTACCGGTGCTGAAGCCGATGCCCTACTCATCGCCGCGAACCTGGCACCGTTACACCCGGCCGCGGCTCTGCCCCTGGAGCGTCAGCTTGCCGAACAGTTGCCAGAACCGCCCCCGCCTCTCAGCCCCGGGGTAGCCTACCAGCGCAACGAAGAACCGCCGCGCAGCTTGCGGCTGCCCCACGCCAGCCAGCTGTCCACGCTGATTGCCGAGAAAACAGAAGGCTTCATCGGGCGAGACTATATATTCCAGGCGATTGACACATTCATACACAATCAGCCCAATGGCTATTTTACGATTGAGGGCGATCCTGGTGTGGGAAAGAGCGCGATTCTTGCCGAATATGTTCGGCGCGTCGGATGCCCGGCGCATTTCAACGACCGCAGGATAGGTATTATCACGACCACTCAGTTTCTAGAGAATATATTCACACAGCTGATCGTCCGCTATAACCTGCCTCACAGCACACTCCCGGCAACAGCCACCCGTGACGGTGCGTTTCTGTTGCAGGTGCTTGACGAAGCAGCCGCAGAGCTCGGCCAGGATGAGCGACTGGTGATCGCCATCGATGCGCTGGATGAGGTCACAACGCAGGATCAAACACCTGGCGCTAATATTCTCTACTTACCCAGTATCCTGCCAAAGGGCGTTTACATCGTAACCACACGCCGAGCAGTAGCCATCAATTGGGTCATTCAGTCGCCGCAGCAGATCCTGAAGATCAAGGACTATCAAGCCGAAAGTCTGCAAGATATTCAGACCTACATCCATCGGGCCATGCTCCGGCCTGGACTGCAAGCCTGGGTCGCCAAGAAGCACCTGGATGAAGCAACGTTCGTGACGATCCTGGCCGAGAAGAGCGAGCAGAACTTTATGTATCTTCGCTATATCCTGCCGGACATCGAGCAGGGAGTCTATCAAGATCTGAGCGTCGAGCACTTGCCGAATGGGTTGATGGACTACTATGAGGACCACTGGAATCGCATGGGCATGCGAGCGCTCCCGATCCCAAAGACCAGGCTGGACGTTGTGTATATCCTGTCTGAGGTTCGCCAGCCTGTATCACTCTCCTTGCTGGCTGAGATAGCAGGTGCGGATGCGTTGACCGTACAAACAATCCTCGATGAGTGGAAGCAGTTCTTGCACCGGCTGCGCGTAGAAGATCACATTCGTTACAGTGTGTATCATACAAGCTTCCGCGATTTTCTGAATCAAAAAGAGATCATGGAGGCTGCCCGCATGACAATCAAGGACGTTAACGCGCGCATTGCCAATTATTTTTGGAAATCGCTATTTGGTGATGATGCGGTAGCTTGATCGAGTGAGGACCATGCGCAGGGGCAGCAGCATATTCACCTGCTCCACTCGACGAGGAAAATCAACAGTGCGCGGTTGCAGTAAAGATCAGCGCAACGTCGCATCGCTACCAGCAGGCCGGCGACGATCGATGAGGCTCGCTTTGACGAAACACCGCTGCTTATCATAGAATTCCAGCGACATGGTAAGCTAGTAGCTCAGTCAAATAGAGGAGCGAGCCCCAGATGCAGACATCCAGCCCTGCAACCAATCTCCGCAACAGCTGCACCCGAAAGCAGACCCTGGCAGTGCCGAACTCCTCTAGCTCAACATTCTCAGGTAAGGCTTGATCCACAGGCAGCCTCCCGATAAACCCTGGCGGCGTACGTCAGATCATGTATCACAGAAAGATTGAGCATGACAAACACAAACTACTTGGACGGCCTGCAACCCTGGCGCTGTATTGGCCCATTCCGCGGCGGACGGGTTGTAACGGTGAGCGCGGACTACCAGCATTCGCACATCTTCTACTTCGGCGCGTGCGCCGGCGGCATCTGGAAGACGACCGATGCCGGCACCTACTGGCAAAACGTCTCCGACGGCTTCTTGAACACCTCCGCGATTGGCGCGCTGGCCGTGGCGCCCTCCGACTCGCAGGTGATCTATGCCGGCACCGGCGAGACGACGATCCGTATCGACGTTTCCCACGGCGACGGCGTGTATCGCTCCACCGACGCAGGCAAAACCTGGGCGCACATCGGCCTGGCCGATACTCGCCACATCGGCAAGATTCGCGTCCATCCGACCAATCCCGATCTCGTGTATGTCGCCGCGCTGGGCCACGCCTTCGGCCGGAACAATGAGCGCGGCGTGTATAAATCCGAGGACGGCGGCAAGAGCTGGCGACAGGTGCTCTTCAAGAGCGACAAGGCCGGCGCGGTCGATCTGAGCCTGGACGAGACCAATCCACGCGTGCTCTACGCCGCGATCTGGGAGGCCTACCGCAGCTTCTCGCAGATCTCCAGCGGCGGCCCCGACAGCGGCCTGTGGCGCTCCACCGACGGCGGCGATACCTGGACCGACATCTCACAGCATCCGGGGCTGCCCAAGGGCACGCTCGGCAAAATCGGCGTGGCAGCCTCGCCGGCGCAGCCCGGCCGCGTGTGGGCGCTGGTCGAGCACCAGCCTGCCGGTGGCCTGTATCGCTCGGATGACGGCGGCGATAGCTGGGAGCTGGTCTGCGGCAACCAGAATCTGATCTCGCGCGCCTGGTACTACATGCATGTCACCGCCGATCCGCAAGATCCCGACACTGTGTATATCAATAACCTGAGCCTGTGGAAATCGACCGACGGCGGGCGCACCTTTGTCGAGATCGGCACGCCCCACGGCGATAACCACGACCTGTGGATCGACCCGCGCAACCCGCAGCGGATGATCCAGGCCAACGACGGCGGCGCGTGCGTCTCGTTCAACGGCGGCGATACCTGGTCGACGATCTACAACCAGCCGACCGCGCAGTTCTACCACATCGCCACCGACAACCGCCCGGCCTACACCGTCTATGGCACGCAGCAGGACAACAGCAGCATCGCGGTGCCGAGCCGCACCCATCGCCCGGCGATCGTGTGGGGCGACTGTTACCAGGCCGGCACCGGCGAGAGCGGCTACATCGCGGTGCGGCCCGACGATCCCAACATTGTGTATGTGGGCGCGATCGGCAGCTCGCCCGGCGGCGGCAACTGCTTGCAGCGCTACGATCATCACACCCGGCAGATCCGGCTGATCACGACCTGGCCCGAGGTTATGTCGGGCTACGGCGCGATCGAGGACCGCTACCGCTTTGCCTGGACCTACCCGATTGTGATCTCGCCGCACGATCCCGACGTGCTGTATGTCGGCGGCAACCGCGTCTTCAAGACCACCAACGAAGGCCAGAGCTGGCAGCCGATCAGCCCGGATCTAACACGCGCCGACCCCGCCACGCTTCAGCCGACCGGCGGCCCGATCAATCGCGACTCGATCGGCGCCGAGACCTACGCCACCGTCTTTGCGTTCGCCGAGTCGCCGCACGAGCCGGGCGTGCTCTGGGCCGGCTCCGACGACGGCTACCTGCATATCTCGCGCAACGGCGGCGAAAGCTGGGGCAATATCACACCCGCGGAGCTGCCCGAGTGGACGATGATCAGCTGTATCGAGCTGTCGCCCTACGACAAGGCCACCGCCTACATCGCCGGCACGCGCTACAAGCTTGACGATTATCGGCCGTATCTTTACAAGACCAGTGATTACGGCCAGAGCTGGCAAAAGATCGACTCAGGGATTCCTGAGCACGACTTTACCCGCGTTATTCGCGTCGATCCCGAGCGGCAGGGCCTGCTCTACGCCGGAACCGAGACCGGCCTCTACATCTCGTTCGACGACGGCGCAAACTGGCAGCGCTTCCAGCTCAATCTGCCGGTCACGCCGATCCACGATCTGCTGATCAAAGACAGCGATCTGATCGCCGGGACGCATGGCCGCTCGATCTGGATTCTTGACGACCTGACGCCGCTGCGCCAGCTCGAAGACGCCGATATGGAACAGGCCGCGCATCTGTTCACGCCGCGTCCCACGATCCAGCAGGTGCAGTCGATCGACTGGACGGGCAGCAATCCCGGCAAGAACTACTTGAGCAGCAGCGGCGGCGCGTTCGTGCAGAAGAAGACGCCCGAAAATGTCACGATCCGCAGCTTCCTGGATGCCGGCGAGAATCCACCGAACGGCGTGATCGTGACCTATCATCTCAAGGAAGCGCCGAGCGGCACGATCAGCCTGTCGTTCCGCACGGGCAGCGGCGCGCTGATCCGCACCTTCACCAGCCGCGACCTATCCGCCGACGAGCAGAAAGCGGGCGAGAAGAAAAAGGCCAGCGCCGACGAGAACGAGCTGAAGATCAGCGCCAACAGCGGCTGGAATCGCTTTGTCTGGGATATGCGCCACGCTCCCGGTACGACGGTTGAGGGCATGGAGCCGGATGAGGATTTCGCCGCTGCCGGGCCACGGATAGCGCCGGGAACCTACCAGGTGGAGCTGACCGTCGGCGAGCAGAAGCTCAGCCAGACCTTCGAGATTATCTGCGATCCGTCAGCGCCTGCCGCACAGGAGGATTTGCAGGCGCAGTACGATCTGCTGATCCAGATTCACGAGCGCATCAATCAAACAGCCACCGCGATCAACCGTATGCGCGATCTGCGCCAGCAGCTCGACGGCTGGGCTAAGCGTGTCGAAGGGCGCGACGGCACGACCGAGATCGCCGAGGCGGCCACGGCGCTCAAAGAGCAGGTGCTGGAGATCGAAAAAACGCTGCTCATCCCCGACATGCGCTCCGGCTGGGGCGATAAGCTCAACAACGGCGCGCGGCTGCTGGAGCAGATCACCGCGCTGCCGTCGGTGGTGGCGCTGGGCAACTACCGGCCTACCGACCAGGCGTATGAGGCTTTTGAGCATCTGTCGGGCAAGATCCAGACGCAGCTCGATCGTTTCGATCAGCTGATCGAGAGCGAGATCCCGCAGCTCAACGCCAAGATCGCCGCGTCCGGGCTGGGCGCAGTCGAGCCGCGCGTGGTGCGCGAGCTAACCGAGGCCGAGGTCGCGGAAACAGCGCAGCCGGCATCGCCCACGGTGAGCGGCATGGAAGGCTCGGAGGGCAGCCCAACCGTCGGCCCGATCGGACCCGACGCCGACGGCAGCATATAAATCATTGTTCGCTCAACATCAAAGGAGACAGGCATGCATGAGCTTATTCCAGTCGCGATCGGCGTCATCATCGGGCTGGTCGTCCAGCAGATCCACAGCGTAGCACGGCGAACGGTCGCGCTGGTAGTACTGTGTCTGCTCGGCGGCGTGCTAGCCAGCTACATCAACGGCGAGATCGGCATCAGCCTGGCGTTTATCTCGTTCGATGCGCTGCTGGTCTGGGGCGGCGCGCTCATCGTGATGCTGATCACCACGATCTGGCAGCGACGGCGCTCAGCCCTGCGCTAGCCGATCGGGGAGCAAAAGAACCGGCACGGAGCGTGATTGCTTCGTGCCGGTTTCATGTTTTCGGGCGTGATACATCACACCCCTACGCGGTCATCTACCGAGTTGATCGCTGGCTACCCCGGCTTGGGCACGTACTGATAGCCCTGACCGCGCACATTCTGGATATAATCCCAGGCCGGATCGAGATCCTGAATACGGTTGCGGATGCGATGGATCGCGGCTTCCAGCGGACGTTTATTCACGGCCGAGCTGCCCCAGACCTCGCTGAATAGCTCCTCGATCGGGCAGATCTGGTTGGGCCGCGCCAGCAGATACTCGAAGAGCCGGCGATCGAGCGGCGGCAGGCTCTCGGCGATCTGCGCGATGCTGGTGGCGCCCAGGTGTCGTCGCACATAGCTGCGGAACAGCTCGCCAAAGACTGCGTAGCGACCGGCCTCAAGATTATCGTAGATCAGCGCCAGCTGTAGCAGCCGATTGACCGCCACTTTGTCGCGATCCATGTCGATCTCCTGGCCGGTCGCGATCTTGAGCAGCGTTTCCTTTTCTTTGCCCGCCGGATTGTACTCGTCGTCGAGCAGGCTCCAAAAAAACTTAAACAGCTCCTCGACGGGCGCTGATGCCTCGACCTGCGCCAGCACATGCTGCCGCGCGCGCTGCTCCGCGAGCAGGCCGCTCAGCTCGGGATTTTCGTCGCGCATGTCGAAGTATTGATCACAGAGCGTCGCCAGCAGATACGGCTGCCGGCCGCCAAGCTCGACCAGAAACTGCGCCTCCTCACGGCTGAAGGGCGCGCCCGCCCTGGTCGCCGGCTTTTCCGCCAGCTCATAGGCCTCGGTCTGCGTCAGCAGGCCGATCGTGCGCGGGCTGAGCACATTCACCAGCGGCGACACGTAGTTGGCATCGCGGCGCAGCTCGGCCAGGCGGCGCTCGGTGACAATCACAAACGATTGGTAGTTGGTCAGACTGCGCAGAAAGGCGTCGTCGGAGAGCTTGAGTGAGGAAAACGGCTTGTCGAAGTGGTCGAGGCAGATCACCAGGCGCTCTTTGGCGTTGTAGTACTTGGCGCGCAGCTGGGTCAGCAGCGTTTCTTTGAGCAGCGCCTGCTCGGCATCATCCGCCGCCAGATCCGCGTCGGCCGGCCGGATCAGGTCCAGCCGCAGCAGCTCGTCGTAGATCGCGCGCAGCACCGCTCCGCCATCAAGCTGGTAGGTGTTGACATACACACAGCGCAGCGTGCGATCGCCGCCGACGCCGTAATGCACCAGCGTGCTGCGGTAGCGCTCCCTGGCTCCACGATCGTGCGCCAAAAACTTGAGCAGCGTGGTCTTACCGATCGTACGCACGCCGTGCAGCGCAAACGAGCGCGGCTCGTCCGAGCTAACGCCCAGCAGGATCGTCCGCACATCCAGCGCGCGGCCAATAAACATCTGCGGCTCGAACGAGACCAGCAGGCGAGCAAACGGATTAATCTCGGACATGCGACATACTCCCAGGTGACGCTAGATCAATGGCCGGTTGTCGCGGAGCCACTGCGCGAAGAGCGGCACCCGAATCACGTGTTTGACGAACGGCGGCCGGCGATCGCGGCGAACGATGCCCAGATCACACAGCGAGTCGAGCACCTTTTCCAGCTCCGGCTGCCCGATCGCGGCGCTGTGCTGCTGAAGCAGCGCGTGCAGTTCGCTCACGGTCACGCCGGCATCGCCGGGCTTGCAGTGCTCGGCCAGACAGCGCAGCACAATCTGGTTGGCTTCCAGGCGCCGATACTCGCGCAGAAAATCGTGGAAGAGCGTGTCGCCGCCGTGACGCAGCAGCTCGTCGGTGACTTCGGCGAGATCGTCGGCGGTGACCACGCGGCGCTCGGCGATGTTGACATGCTCGACCAGCCGGCCCAGCAGATGCTGCAAAAAGAACGGATGATGCGCGGTCGCGTCGAGAATCTGCTGCACCACCGCCTCCTCGTAGCGCAGCATCTCGCCCATCGGCTCGCTAATCAGCCGCTCAGCCGCGCGCGGGTCCAGGTAATCCAGCCGCAGCGGAAAGCCAATCCGCACCAGCGGCCGCGTCACGACCGGAACGTCGGCGTGGGCGGCTTTGAAGAGCGTTTCCTGCACACACAGAATAAAGGCCATATCCTGTTGCCGCTCGATCAGATGCTTGAGCCGGTGTACGAACATCTGCGCCTTTTGCGCGTCGGCCCACTCGTCGACGATGTTGAACTCGTCGAACATGATCAGCAGGCGCTGGCCGCGCAGCAGCGGCTGGGCCTCGGCCCACCAGTCGCGAAACGTTTGCAGCGAGTGATCGCTTCTTTTGCGGCCGGCTTTCGTGCGCTTGGCTTTGGTCGGCAGATGCTGCTCGGCAGCGGCGATGATCGCGGCCCAGATGCGGGATTCAGGGCAATCGCCCAGCTCCTGCATGTCGATAAAGATCGGCACGAAGTTGGCCACGTTACCGATCGTGTCGCGCAGATAGCGCAGCAGCGAGGTCTTGCCCACGCGGCTCATGCCGTAGAGCACAATATGATTTTGCGCCCCCTGGAGCCGCGTCACGATCGAGCGAATCTCGTCGTCGCGGCCTTTGAAGACGCGCCGGTCCTGGACCGCCTTGGTGGTGTAGGGATTCGCCAGCAGGTCGCGATCGACCAGCCGCACTTTGTCGATCGGCGAGAGCGTGTGCAGCGTGAAATCGTTGATCACGCCGCGATCCTTGAGCTGCGCGAACTGCCGATCCAGCAGCCCGATCGGCTCCCGGCTCTGGGCCTCGATCGTCATCTCGATCCGCGCCGACCGATCGCGATCAACGCTGGCCAGCAGATCCAGCAGGTACAGCCGATCGTTGTGCTCGTAGAGCCGGTAGAGCGAGTCCAGGACATCGCCCAGCAGCCGCGCGCGATCCACGGCTTTGACTCGCACTTTGATCGCCTCGCCGGGCCGGCTGTCGCCGCGCCAGAGCAGCGGGATCGCCTGGTCGGGCGGCGGCGCGTTGGGGCAATCCGCGCGATACACGACCAGGTGCTCATACTTGGTCCCGGCGTTGCGAATCCGCCCGACGATTCTGGCGCCCGGCACGACTCGGCACTGCTGCCGGCCATGAATACACTGCGTAAACTGCACCCGCGCCACGTTCAGCGGCTCCTCGTCGGCGCGCACCACATGATCGGCCAGCCGCGCCGCGATCACATGCGCGACGATCTGGTTGGGCGACGGCGGCGGACCGCCCAGCGCGCGCTTTTCGGTCGCCAGATCGTAGTAGAGCGCCTCGCGATTGGCGTAGCCCAGATAGCGCGCCGCTTTCGAGAGCGCCTCGTCCACCTCTTCCGGCGGAATGTCGGGCAGACCGTAGTAGCCCAGCTCTTGCTCCAGCAGCCGGTCGATGCGCGCGCGGCCTTCGTGCGGTGTGGCCAGGCGGTGCTTGAGGCCACGCTTGACATGTTGCCGCGCCTTGGAGGTCTTGACCACGCTCAGCCAGCGCTCATCCGGCCCTTGATACTCGGGATCGACGTCGATCTCGATCAGGTCGCCGTTGCGCAGCCGCGTGTCGTAGCGCGCCTCCTGGCCGTTGATCCAGATGCGCAGGCAGTGCTTGCCCTTCTCGGAGTGGATGTGATAGGCGTAGTCGATCGGCGTGCTGCCTTGAGGAAGCGTGATCACCTCGCCGGCCGGGCTGAACACATACAGCTCGTCGGTAGTCGCGCCCAGCGAGCCCAGCGGTCGCTCGCGCACAAAGGCGATCTGCGCTTCGTTCTGCCACCAGACATTCTTGACGCTTACCGGCTGCGGGCGCGCGAATTTGGTCCCGACGATACCCAGGCCGTTGGTGCGCTCCATCGCGTGGGTGCGAATGCGAAACTGCACGGTGATCTCGGGCTGCTCATGCAGGCGGTAGCCGACCGTTGTGACCAGCGCCTGGTAGCCGTTGGACTCGGGCTGTCCGATCATGTCGCGGAAGTAGCCGCCCTCCACGGTTCGCCCTTCGATCGGCCGCCAGTGACGATGGATCAGCGCCAGCGCCAGGTAGCAGTCGTGCTGCTGCTCGACCAGCACGTCGATCACCACGTCGCGCACGATCGTGCCCAGCGCCGCGCCGTGCCGCAGCCGTCGGTAGAGGCCGAACGCCGAGTTGGGATGCAGCCGAGTCTCGCCCTCGATCTCCGCCGCGCGCAGCTCCTTGGAGAGCACAGTGTGAATATCCTCGAAGCATTGCTCGCGCAGAGGCCGCGCCAGGCTTTTTTGTTTGTGGATCGTCTCCCACACATTATCGGGATCGAGCACTTCCAGGCCGGGATCGCCCAGCTCGTGCCGCAGCTGCCAGATACCGAGCATCTCGACCAGCGGCAAAAAGATCGCCTCGTTATCTTCGGCCAGCAGCCGCGCTCTTTCCCGATCCAGCTCACCGATCGAGCGCATACGCACCACATGCGCAGCCAGGCAGAGCAGCGCCGCCTCGACGTTGGTGTAGCCGATGTAGAGCAGCTCGCGCAGCCGCTCGACGCGACCGGCCCGATTCTGGTCTTCGCTGTGCCGATCGAAGGCGTCAAGCTCACGAAAGCGCCGCGCCAGCGCCAGCACCTCAGCGCTGAGCTTGTGCTGCTTCAGGTCGATCTTGCTCAACAGCGGCTCCACGATCGCTGCTGCAAGAACGACCGCCGGTAGTTGCCATTCTTCTAATAACGCGACTCGTTTGGTGATCTGATCGAGGGAAGTTTGTGAGTATTTTGTGTGTTTCTCGACAAGACGAGCTGTTGCTTCGAGCAGCTCGCGCTCTTGCTGAGTGAAGTAAGCGAAGCGGAGACCTGGATCGAGAAATTGCATATGCGTTTCCTGAAGAGTTTGGCTTTTATGTCGGGAGTGTGAGCGCCTCTGAACCAGTATTGCAATCGCTGCCAAAGAGCGTGCGCCCGGTCTATAGTGTATATCACACTTATACACCGAATACTTCCTAAAGTCAACTAAAACGCACAAATTCCCTCTTGACAAGGCTTACTACATGGTCTACTATACAGACATAAGCTCACTGAAGCTTACTAAAACCCACTAGACCATAGGAAAAGGATTGCACAAATTTCGGGTCGCCTCCATCAAGCTGTACTGGAAGGAGAACTTCTATGGAAGCTTTGGCGATCGGCGTGCTTCTACTCGTGGTCTTCGTTCTCGTCTCGTCTCAGCGCCCGGCCAGTCAACCGGTTATCCTTGTGGTCGAACGGCCGTCGACGCGTCCCAGCGGTTGCTTACTACTTCTCGTGCTGGCAATCGTTACGTTATTAGCTGTTAGTAGGTAAAAAAAGGAGGCAGGTATGCAGCGCACATTCACATGGACCAAGCAGTACGTTTTCAAGTCTCTGCTCCTGGGCTACCTGCTCCAGCTCTTCACGGTTGTTGGCCTCGGAGCGCACTTCCTGGCGCTCTACGCTCAGACCGGCTCGATCGGCTGGATGGTCGCCGTCGGCGTTTGTGCCTTCGTCGGCTCGCTGCTGGTCTGGCGCTATCACGCCGAGCTGGTCGTCATCGATAACGACGAGATCGTGATCTACCGCTGGCTGTCGCAGCCGATCGTCGTCTCGATCGCGCTCAACGATATTCAGGTGCGCCAGAACATGCTGGGCCAGCTCTTCGACAGCGGCGCGCTCTACGTCGAGCTGGAAGGCAAGCAGCGCAAGCTGGCGTCGATCGGAATGCTGAGCGCGTTCCAGTACGTCGTCGCCGAGCGTCACGATGTGATCCGCCAACTGCTGGTCGCGCATCGACAGCGCATTCAGGCTGAGGATCGCGAGATCGGGGCGCTGCTGGGACACATGGTTCCCCAGCGCTAATCATCCGGATCGGCCAATCTCGACACGCGGAGCTCTGAGCAGGGCTCCGCGTGTTGTCGGTTAATGCGATTCGATCGGGGTGTTAGAATAAAGCCAGCACCAATCCTTCGCTGCTGATCGCCGGGTGACAGCCCGCCGCAGCACATGAGGTGTGTTTATGAATCAGCTCCCCGTAATGCCTGGATCGCATATCGCCGACCTGAGCGCGGAGCAGCCCCTGGCTCTGCGGCTCCACGATCCGCAGGTTGTGTTCGCGCTAGCCGGCGGCAAAGGCGCAAACCTCGCGCGACTGGCCCGCGCCGGTCTGCCTGTGCCTGATGGTTTCATCCTCACCACCAGCGCCTACTCGGCGTTTGTCGCGGCCAACGGTCTGAAGCAGCAGATCCTCGACCTGATCGAGCAGACCACGCTCGACGACCCGCAGCTGCTCGAAGCAACATCGGCCACGATTCGCGCCCTGTTTGCGGCCGGCACCATGCCCGCAGCGATCGCCGCCGCGCTGCGTACCGCCTACACCGAGATCGGACAGCCGGCCGTCGCCGTGCGCTCCTCCGCGACCGCCGAGGATCTGCCGGATCTTTCGTTCGCCGGTCAGCAAGACACCTTTCTCAATATCGTCGGCGAGCACGCGCTCCTCGACGCGGTGATCCGCTGCTGGAGCAGCCTGTGGACCGCACGCGCGATCGGCTATCGAGCGCGCAACCACATCGATCAGCGCGACGTGGCTCTGGCGGTCGTTGTGCAAACCATGGTTCAGAGCGAGGCGTCGGGAGTGCTGTTCACGGCCAATCCGCTGAGCGGCAAGCGCGCCGAGACCGTGATCGACGCGACGCTGGGCCTGGGCGAGGCGCTGGTATCGGGACAGGTCGAGCCCGATCATTATGTTGTAGAGCCGAGCAGCGGGCGCATTCTCTCCAAAACGCTGGGCGCGAAAGCGCTCGCGATCCGTGGCGATGCGGGCGGCGGCACAACCACGGTGAGCGCGGATGCAGCCCAGCAGCAGGCGCTACCGGATGCCGCGATCGTCGAGCTGTCGTGGCTGGGCCAGCGCATCGCCGCGCTCTTCGACAGCCCGCAGGATATTGAGTGGGCCTGGGCGGAGGGAAAGCTCTTCGTCGTCCAATCGCGGCCGATCACCTCGCTGTTTCCGCTGCCGGAAGCTCTCGCGCCGGAGCCGCTGCAAGTGCTGCTCTCGTTCGGCGCCGTGCAGGGCGTGCTCGATCCGCTAACACCGCTGGGCCGCGATCTGTTTCAAGCCATCGCCGCTAATGTCGCCAACCTGTTCAACCAGCGCGTCACACTGGAAACCCAGCGCGTCTTTGTCAGCGCCGGCGAACGACTTTTCCTCAATATCACCGGCGCG
Organism: Herpetosiphonaceae bacterium; assembly: GCA_036401895.1. GTDB lineage: Bacteria > Chloroflexota > Chloroflexia > Chloroflexales > Kallotenuaceae > LB3-1. The sequence goes on from DASWTW010000449.1 coordinate 21,012, forward strand.
CTGCGCCATCATCGCCTGCACAGCGTGATTCCCAATGCGCTGAGAATAGGCGAGCCAGCCTCGCGTCAGATGCTGCTAACGCTGCTCTCCGAGCCCGCGCTGTCGCCGGTCAAGCGCCGCATGAGCCTGCCAACTCGTA
>DASWTW010000450.1:0-4178 GCA_036401895.1 Herpetosiphonaceae bacterium
CTAATGTTTCGCGGGCGCAGCGCTGCCAGCTAAAGGTCGCCGCACGCGCCTGGCCGCGCGCGCCCAGATCACGGGCCAGCGCATCGTCGGTGAGCACGCGGCGCAGGGCTGCGGTTAGCGCGGCCACATCGTCGGGCGCGACCAGCAGCGCGGCATCCTCGGCAACCTCCGGCATCGACGAAACATTGGTTGTGACCACCGGCGTGCCGCACTGCATCGCCTCCAGCACGGGCAGGCCAAAGCCCTCGTAGCGCGATGGATAGACGAACACGCGCGCGCCATTGTACAGCGGCGTCAGATCGGCGTCGGGAACGTAGCCCAGGAAGCGCACCCGCTCCTCAAGGCCGAGCTCCGTCAGCCGTTGAAAGATCGCGTCGTACATCCAGCCTTTTTTGCCGGCGATCACCAGCGGCACGTCGGGAAAATCCTTCGCCAGCGCCGCGTAGGCTTCGATCAGCTGCGGCACGTTTTTGCGCGGCTCCAGCACGCCCACATAGGCGATGTAGCGGCCCGGCGTCAGATCGTAGCGGGCGCAAACCTCGGCCACGCACGCGGCGGGCAGCGAGCGATACTCGGAGCTGGCGGCCAGCGGGATCGACAGGATTTGATCGGGCGCGACGTCGAGCAGCCGGATCACATCGCGGCGGGTGCTCTCCGAGATTGCGATCAGCCGGTCGGCGTGGCGCGCGCTCCAGCGCATCATGCGCTTGAAAAAGATCTGCTTGGAGCGGCTGTGCATCTCCGGCAGCAGATGAAAGGTCATATCGCAAAACGTCACCACCGACTTCGTGGTCTTGGGCAGCGGCATGGTGTAGTGCGGCGAGTGCAGCACATCAATGCGCATCTGCCGCAGCTTGAGCGGCAGCCCGACCTGCTCCCAGGCCAGGCGCAGCGGCCGCGACCGCAGATCGACGGCGGTGAAGTGTACATTCGGCTGATCGATGCCGAACTCGCCGACATGCTCGGGCTTGGCGAAGATCATGTACTCGTTGTGCGCGTCGATCTGCGCCAGCCCCTGCACCAGATTGAAAATATAGTTTCCCGCGCCCGTGCGATTCGCCGGAATCGCCGTCGCGTCAAAGCCAATCCGCATCGATACTCCTTGTGTCAGATCGCGGTGCTCGCGTCCTCAGCCGGCTGATCTGCGCCCGCATAGGCTGCGCGCTGCCGCTCAGCGCGCCATTGCAGCAGCATAGCGACGACGTGGTTCAGCAGATAAATGCCATAGGCCACAATGAAGGTTGTGAAGTAGAAGCGCGTGCTGCCCGCGAAATGATGCTTGATAAACACCATCGAAAAGCCGATCGTAAAGATCACAAACTGGAAGCGACCGCCGATCGTGAGCTTGCGCCGATTCTCGGCCCAGGCTGTCAGCAGGGCGAAGCCAAACGCCACAATCGCCGGGCCGACGTAGGGCAGCGCCGCCGACGCCTCCGCGACATAGAAGAAACCACCATAGGGCGCAAAAGGTTCCTGCAAGCGCATGGTCTCATTGGCGATCCAGCTTTGAAAGATCGTAAAGCTGTCTTTGTCCAGGCCAAAGGCGATGAACAGCGGTCGAGGCACGGAGAAGACCACCGGATCGACGAGGTAGTTGAGGAAGTAGGTATAGTTGATCGGCCGTGCCGTTACCAGATCGTACACCTGCAAGTTCATGTACGAGCCGTAGGTGCCCTCGATAAAGATCGGAAACGTCGCGTCAAGCAGCTGCGAGATGCTCGACGTGTCGTAGCCGATGCGATACATCGCGATGAAGATAAAGTACAGCACAAACGCGAACGTAAACAGCAGCAGCGTCAGCCGCGAGAACGCGCGATCTTCCTGCGCAACAATCAGTGTGCCGATCGTCATCGCGATCAGCGAGGTGCGGCTGCCCTCGAAAAAGGTGATGATCACCACGAAGCAGAGCATAAAGATCGTGCGTGGACGCAGGCCGTAAAAGACCAGGAAGTAGGCGTAGACGCCGCTGAGGATCACTTTGCCCTGGCCCAGCAGCGAGTTCACCAGCTCGCTACGAGCGTAGCCCCAGCGAAACTGCATCCCCGCCAGCGTCAGCGCGATCGCGAAGGCCATGAAGCCCAGCATGATGATGTTGTCGATCTGCGTGACGCGGGTGCGTAGAAAGGCCGGACGCCCACGCGGAACCGGCTGAAGCTGGCGCCGGTAGCCGATCAGCCGCCCAAAACAGTAGGCAAGATTGGCAAAGCCCGTCACGATCAGATGAACATCGATCAGATCGTAGCGAAAGTTGAGCGAGCTGTTATAAAAATAGGTCGGCTGAATCCCGGCGCTGACCAGGAGTGGAAAGAGGGTATAGACGAGGCTGAAGCCAATGAACATCGTGTAGTTCGAGAACAGGCTGGCCCGAATGATCAAAGCCACCACCAGCGCCACGACATACGAGCTGATCCACACTACCATCGAAATCGGCATAACCTCCAACCCTTCCTGCTTCTACACGCCAATCCCTACCAGTTCGCTACAAAGCTAGGTTCTGCTGGGTGGTTTATGCTTGATTGCTGCTTGATACAGATCGACGTATTGCTCGGCCATTGCGCGATACGAGAAGCGCATACGCTGCCGCCGCCCACGCTCGACCAGCTCTGCCCGCAGCGCGGCATCTTCCAGCAAGCGCCGCAGGCCACCGGCGATCGCCGAGATCTCGGTTGGCTCGACGAGCAGCGCTGCATCGCCGGCGACCTCGGGCAGCGATGAGATCCGCGAGGTCAGGATCGGCACGTCGCACTGCATAGCTTCCAGCAGCGGAATGCCAAAGCCTTCGTACAGGCTGGGATAGGCGAAGACCGTCGCTCCGCTGAGCAGCGTATTCATCTCATGGTCGGGCAGATGGCCGGTCCAGACCACCTGATGTTGAAGTCCCAGCGAGTCGATCAGCTGCTGGACGGCGGGAAGCTTCCAGCCGTACGGTCCGACGATCACCAGTGTATAGTCGGCGCGCAATGTCGCAGGGAGTGTAGCATAAGCGCGCAACAGCCGCTCCAAGTTTTTGCGCGGCTCCAGCGTACCGATGTTGATGATGTACTGGCCCTGGATGCCGAACTTTTGCCGCAGCCTGTCGATCTGTGCGCTGTCCAGCACCGGCTGGAAATCGGCGTTGGCCGCGATCGGCAGGGTGTGTACACGCCCGGCGTCGATCGCGCTGCCGAAGTGCGCCAGCAGATCCTGGCGTGTGGCCTCCGAGATCGTCGCGATCAGCGTGGCCTCGCGCGCGCCGATGCGCAGCCCCGAGCGGTGAAAAAAGCGCCCCCAGCGATTCAGGCCATCCGGGAATTTCCAGCAGACCAGATCGTAGACCGTCAGCACCAGCCGCGCGTTTTTGCAGGCCGGCACCATGCCCGGCATTGTGGCATGGATCACATCCTGCGGCCCCAGCCAGCGCCCGAGATCGACCGGCGGCCGGCGCAGCGTGTGCCAGAGCAAAAACAGAAGCTGCGGCTTGATCGCCGGCAGCTGCTGAAGCCGGAAGTTCGCCGGCAGCTGCCGCAGCTCCTCGGGCAAGCGTCCAAGGTCACGGACGCCGAACAGCGTGTACTGGTTGCCGCGATCGATCCGGCTCAGCTCCCGGATCAGATTCAGGATCACGCGGCCCTGACCGCCGGGCACCGCGCCGAGCAGCCCATCGATATGGATCGCAATTTTGAGCGGACTCATGCGCCTATTTGACCGCCGACGCACACAGCACCGGCGCAACCACACGTGGCCGCCGCGACGCATACGCCCGGTAGATGAAGGTCAGCGTGAGATTCACGGCCTTGCGCGCCGCCGACTGCAAGATGCGCTCGTAGCGATCGTTGAGGATCTTGGGCTCGAAGATCGCGATCTGCCGAAAGTCGGCGTGCTCAAGCACATAGGTCATGCTCATCTCGGTAAACCCGACCTCATGCGTGAAGTCGGCGTAGCGAAAGTTCAGCCCGATAAAGGGATTGGCCATGTTCGGTACTTCCAGCGCCAGCATTCCGCCGGGCTTGAGCGCGCGGTGGATCGCTTGAAGCTTCACCGGAATCTCGGGCTTGGGAATATGCTCAAGCACATGAAACATAAAGATCGCGTCGAACTGCTCGGCGTGCGCCTCAAGAAAGGCCACGGTATCCTCGACGACGATCGTGGTGCCCGGCGCGACGGTGTTGCAAAAGTCGGCGACCTCCTGCGACAGATCG
>DASWTW010000451.1:0-4635 GCA_036401895.1 Herpetosiphonaceae bacterium
TGGTTTGGCAATGCAGCGGCGTGATGCTGCGGCCACGCAGCGTGACGCCGGGATCGGTGGGTGGTGGGCGCAGCTCGTGGACCTGACACGAACTCGAACCCCTGCGTCCCAGGAGCAGGAGTTCTTGAGGCCGACCGCTGCGGCGGGGACATCAGAGGTGGGGCCGCCCATTCCTCCCACAAGCACCGACATCACCACGCCACATCCGTCACGCGTGATGGCCGTGGCTCATACTCCCGGCGTGCCTCCGTAGCACATCACATAGGTCGACGCTGAAGCGGTCGCTCCGGTACTGTCGCGCACGGTGACACTCATGCGGATGCCCACACGGTACGGGCATCCGCTGCTGGTCTGTGGGAGGCTGGTCGTCCAACTCCCAGGCGCATGCGTTCCTTCTTGCTTGGTCCAGGTGTAGCCGCCCGTGTGCCCGCTGGCCGATACGAAACAGGAAAACGTGCCCTCCCAGCGGGTGCTGCCGGTTTGCTCACAACTGAACTCATCGATGGTGGGGGTGGCTGCATGGACCGGTGGACTAACGAACAGCGTGGACGCGACGAGGAGGATGAGGATCAGGAGACGTGAGAAGAACATGAACGACTCCAGTGTACGTGTGGGGGTGGGGTCCACACAGTATAGCAGATGCGTCGATCGCTCGGTGCGCCTGTGGACCGTCACGTCAGGATTGTTGCACAATCCTTTTTGTGATACACCCATAGTGACACCGTTTCCCCCTTAAATCACCGGATCGGTGTCAAAATCGCCGTATCACAAAAAGGGTGTGGGATGTGGCTGACGTATGGACTTGACGATCATGGCGCGCTGGTCGCGGTGGCCGATGCGCCACGCGGCAAGACCCTGCTGCGCTGCCCCTCCTGCGCTGGCCAGCTGACCGCGAAAAAAGGCCAGGTGGTGGGGCATCATTTTGCCCACACGGGCGAGACCTGCCGGGCGGTCGATCGGGCTGACGACGCGATCGCGCTGCCGCTGTACGATCAGTTCCACCTCCAGCTAAGCGGTCGGGAGCTTCAGCTGCTGCTGCGGGAGTTGTGGGCGACGTACGGCACGGGTACGGTGTATCCACCGAGTAAAGCGCGGCGGCTGACGCAGCGCCTCGAAGCGCGGGGCGTGCTGGCCTGGAACGCCTACCAACGTCGTGGCCGTGGTGGGTACGAGATCACCAAGCTAGGGAAGATTCCGGTGGGCGCGCTGTCGCTGCGGCTGTTTACGGAAGTCCAGGAGCCGCTGCTGCACCAGAAACACGTCGAGCTAGAGCTGGCCGCCCAGGACGCCCGGACGCGATCGCCGCTGCTGCTCGACCAGGCGCTGACGGATCTGCGGATCTATCGTGCGCAATGGCGGCGCATCCTATCCACGACGCTGTACTTTCTGGAGGTGCAGGCTGCCGGCGAGACGCTGTACAAAATCGGCGTGACGCAGCGCTCCGTTGATGACCGGGTGGCGGAGATCAGCCAGGAGCTGCGCGCGGTCGCCGGCGACGTGACGATCCGGGTGCTGGATGCCTGGCCGCAGCGCGGCAACATCGAGCTGTACTTTAAGCATCGCTACCAAGCGGAGCAGCGCCGGCTGGGCAGCCTCACCGAGTACTTCGCCTTCGCCGATGTGCGCCCGGTGCTTGCGGATCTGCGCCGGATGCCAATCAAAGGACTCACGCCGCTGGAGCAGGCGGTGCTGGCCGACGCACCCACGGCGATCGAGGTGGAGCTGGCCGCTGCGGCCGAGGCGCGCAGGCAAGAACAGAAAGCCCGCGCACGGTCGGCGGCGATCGCGGCCGGGATGGCCGTGGCGCGTGACCAGGGCGTCCATGTGGGCCGGCCAGCGGGTGCTGAAGCGACTGAGGCGTTTCTGGCCAAGGACACGAGTCAGCGGGTGGTGGCCGCACTGCGCGACGATCCGGGGCTGTCGATTCGCACGGCGGCGCAGGCGGCCGGAGTGTCGATCAATACCGTGCGGAAGGTGGCCGCAGCCATCGGGCATGTATTTTGTTGATGCCGATAATCTCTATTCTCCACCTCCCTCCTCATAAAATGGTGTCTCCGCCAAGCGCCGAATGAACGCAACGGTCGCCTGGGCATCACCGACGGCGCGATGGCCAGCGCCTGGTAAGCGCTGATAGCGGTAGCCGCCGGCGTAGGGCTCACCCACGAACCGGGCATACGGCTCCATCGCACACTGCCAGGTGATCGCATCGGCCCAGGTCAGCGCCTGGCGCAGGGTGTCATCCCAAGAATCAACGTGGGGCCGGTCCAGGCGGCGCAGCTCGTTCAGGAAGATTCCGCGCTCGAAGGCCGTGTGATAGGCGACGATGGTCTTCCCAACGAGGAGCGTGCGCAGCTGGGGCTCCAGCGCGGCAAAGGTCGGCGCATCAGCGAGCTGATCCAGGGTGAGGCCATGGACCGCCTGCGCCTCGGGGGCGATCTCGGCCAGTGGGTTGACCAGAGAGGTAAAGACGACGGACCCATCCGGGGCGAGCACGCCGATTTCCACCAGCACGCCGCCGTGATCGGCCAGGTCGGTGGTCTCAGTGTCGAGCACGAGCCAATCGTCCCGCTGCATGAGCGCCCGTGCCCAGCGGATGACTCCGTCGCGCACCTCGGCCCGGCGCTGCCGGCGCTGCGCCGCCAGGCAGGCAGCGCAGCGGCGCTGCTCGTCGAGCAAGCCCGGCCGTGCGACCTCCGTTCCGCAGCTGCGACAGGTCCGCCGCGCACGCTGGGCAGCGGCCAACGCGGCGCGCTGCGCCGCCGTCGGTGGCGATTTCGGCCGGGCTTCGGCCTGGTCGTAGAGCGCGTAGCGGCGAATCGTGCCCCCTGCTTTGTAGCGAATGAGCGCGCGTACTGGCCCGCCCGGCTTGAAGCCTTCCCGCTTGAGTTGGGTCTCAGTTTTCAAATGATTGGGCTTCTGGTCCCAATAGGGAAAGATTGGCAGTTCGTCAGTCATGGCAGCACCTCTGCTGGAACGATAGCAGATCCGTGTGACACCTACCGACTCAGTCGGTGGTACTGCGCAACGCACAGTTGACACAGATCTCTGGCCCGGCTGGCATCACCAGTGGGTTGCCACACTGCGCACAGACACGGCCGAGCGTGGTCGCCACCGTCCGGCAGCGCGCACAATCATCATACTGAAACACCACCGCCCGCAACGGCTGGGCGCCGAGTGGTCGCCCGCAGAGCGTGGTCGTTTCGCCTGGCTCCGGCAGCATCAGATGCACCTTCTTGGTGCTCCCAATCCGCACCGGCTGTACACGTCCGCGCCAGGCGCTGGGCTCCGTAGCGTCCACCGGCAGCGGTGCTGGGATCGTCGGCTCCTGGTGCTGATCGGTCAGCGCCGCAATACGGCCGAGGTAGTGGGTGTGGGTCTTCCCGTCCGCGTCGCGCCAGCGGAAGTAGCGATAGGGGCCGTGCTGCTTCTGGCCACGACGCACCAGGCGCTCCTCGAACCAGCCGCGCCCGCTGCGCTGCCAGGTGGTGAGGTCCACGGACACGGCGTTGAACTGCTCCCAGATCGGCTGGGCTGTGCTCGGATCGGCGTCGAGGAGCACGGCGGCCAGCTTCAGCGCGGCCTGGGCCGCCTGAAGGCGGGCTACATCGGGCAGCCGGGTGCGGCGTTGGATGAGTATGGCCAGCACCAGTTGATGCCAGGCGCGCAGGTGGCGGCGGTCAGGATTGGACCAGGCAGGCTGCTGGCGCTCCTGGTAGAATATAGTCGTGAGGAGCACGGCGAACCGGCCACGCTCGCGCAGAGCCACAGGTCTTGTATAGGAGACCTCCAACAGCTTCCCCCTGCACAGCGGTTGGCTCATTGTACGCCTAGCGCGCCAAGATCCTTTAGACCTGGAACCCATGTACTTGACAGGGCTGCTATAGTGTCAGTTCCCCCCATCGCTCTAAGGAGATCCGCATGGTTTCACGGAAGACCCCACCAGCGCCCCCAGCGGCCGAGTCGCTGACCCCACCACCCACGCAGGCAGCCCCACCGACCTCACGCCGTGGATTTTTGAAACGCGTGTCCCAGATGGGTGCGGCGCTTGGGCTCGGCATTGCCGGTGTGGCTGCGAGCGCGAAACCCGCGTACGCCTGCACCCCCTACGAGTATGAATATAAGTATGAGAATGGCGCGTGTGGTGCTTGTAATGCCCATTTTCAAGTGGGACACTTTCGCCGCAAGTATCGCCGTTTGTGCCGGTGGTGTGAAACGGGCAAATACTGTAGTACCGACTGGGAGTACGTCTCTCGTGAGTGTATCATATGCTCCTAGTCCTCTGGAACGAGCACACGGTTGCGGGACTGGGTGCGGTCAGTCCGCTTAATAGCGGTGTCGAATCGGCCCATCCACGCAGGTGGTGACAGCGGTGCTCAGCAGTGGTCCACCAGGCCAGCATGCGATCGATGTCCACCTTGCTCAAGCCGCTCGTCCCGCGCGCGCCTGCACGCTAGGCGCGCGCGGTGAGGCGAATCGACACGGCGGCCACCGTCGATCTCGTCTCATCCCAAAACCCCGTTCTCTGCCCCCGCTGTGACACGTCCTACCTGCTCACGTTCGGCACCCACACGCGCTGGAGCGGCTGCACCCGCGCCCGTGTGAGTGGATCGCCGAGCAACGCGAACGTCCGCAGCG
>DASWTW010000452.1:0-13342 GCA_036401895.1 Herpetosiphonaceae bacterium
GGCCGGGCCGGGTCCGATGCCGGACGCGCGGGTGCTTCTTCCAGCACGGCGTGGGCGTTTGCGCCGCCCATGCCAAACGAGCTCACGCCGGCACGGCGCGGCGTGCCGTTCGAGCGCCACTCGGTCAGGCTGGTGTTGACAAAGAACGGGCTGTTGGCAAAATCGATCTGCGGGTTGGGCTGCTCGAAGTGCAGGCTGGCTGGGATCTGCTCATGCTTCAACGCGAGCGCAGCTTTGATCAGGCCGGCAACGCCCGCCGCCGTATCGAGGTGGCCGATGTTGGGCTTGATCGAGCCGATCGCGCAGTAGTTGCGCTTGTCGGTGCCGGCGCGGAACGCCTGGGTCAGCGCTGCCATCTCGATCGGATCGCCCAGCCGGGTGCCGGTGCCGTGCGCCTCGACATAGCTGATCGACTCAGGCTCCACGCCCGCCGCCGCCTGCGCCATCGTGATCACGTTAGCCTGGCCGTCGACGCTGGGCGCCATGTAGCTGACTTTGACGGCGCCGTCGTTGTTGACCGCCGAGCCCTTGATCACGGCGTAGATCGTGTCGCCGTCCTCGATCGCATCTTCAAGCCGCTTAAGCACCACGATTCCCGCGCCGTGGCCGTTGACGAAGCCATTCGAGCGCGCATCAAAGGCGCGGCAGTGGCCGTCGGGCGAGGTTGCGCCGCCCTCATGATACAGGTAGCCGGCTTTTTCCGGGAAGTGGATCGACACGCCGCCTGCCAGGCCCATCTCGCACTCACCATTCAGCAGGCTCTGGCAGGCGACATGCACCGCCACCAGCGAGGTCGAAGATGCGGTCTGGATCGTCAGGCTGGGACCGGTCAGGTTGAGCTTGTAGGCGACTTCGGTGGTCAGGCTGTCTTTATCGTTGCCGATCGAGGCTTGCAGGCTATCGACCGAGGCGACCATGCGCATATGCGAGAAAACGTTGTTGAGCAGGTAGGTGTTCATGCTTTCGCCGCCGAACACTCCGATCCGCCCGTGGTAGCGCTCGGAGTCGTAGCCTGCATGTTCCAGCGCGGTCCAGGCCACCTCCAAAAACAGCCGGTGCTGCGGGTCCATCAGCGTGGCCACGTGCGGGCTGTGCCCAAAGAAGGCCGCGTCGAAGTACTCGGCATCGCCGAGTGCGCCGCGTGCTCGTACATAGTTGGGCATCTTGATCACTTCAGGATCGACGCCGGCCTCGATCAGCTCCTCGTCGGAGAAAAACGCGATCGACTCGACGCCGCCGCACAGGTTGCGCCACAGCTCGTCGACGTTGTTCGCGCCGGGGAAGCGGCCAGCCATACCGACGATCGCGATGCCATCCGAGCCGGCCCCCGCCGATCGCCGATCGCGCCGGGCTTTGCGCCTGGGCGCCTGCTGCTGCAAGCCCGCCATCGACTCCGCCGCTTGCTCGGGGCTGAGGAACGCCGCCAGCGTGCGTATGGTCGGGTAGCGGAACAGATCGACTAGCTGGAGGTGACTGTAGGTTGCGCGCAGCTGATTGTGAACCTGCACCAGCAGCAGCGAGTGGCCGCCCAGATCGAAGAAATTGTCGTGGATGCCGACGCGCTCTAGCTTCAGCGCCTCCTGCCAGATCGCGGCGATCTGACGCTCGACGCCGCTGCGCGGTGCCAGGTAGTCCGCGCCGGTCTCGGGTCGGTCGGCAATGGGCACGGGCAGTGCGCGCAGATCGACTTTGCCGTTGGGCGTCAGCGGCAGCGCCGGGAGTACCACAAACGCCGCCGGGATCATGTGGCTGGGCAGCTGCTCCTGAAGATAGGCGCGGAGAGTTGAAGTCAGGCCCTCACCCCCGGCTTTCGCCACCACTTCTCCTATCGCAATGGGAGAAGGGGAATCGGTGGTACTGCTTTGTTCTTTTGTTCCCTGGTTCTTTTGTTCCCCGACGACGTACGCCACCAGCCGCGTGTCGCCGGGAGCGTCCTCGCGGGCGATGACGACGGCCTCGCGGACCAGCGGATGGCCGCTGAGCAGCGTTTCGATCTCGCCCAGCTCAATGCGGAAGCCACGAATCTTGACTTGATGATCCAGCCGGCCCAGAAATTCCACTTCGCCGTTCGGTAGCCAGCGCGCGCGATCGCCGGTGCGGTAGAGCCGTGCCCCATATTCGGCGGCAAAAGGATCGGGGATGAAGCGCTCGGCGGTCTGTGCCGGAGCGTTGAAGTAGCCGCGCGCCAGACCCGCGCCGCCGACATACACCTCGCCGGGTACGCCTACAGGAGCAGGATGCAGCTGCTGATCCAGGATGTAGATCTGGGTGTTGATCACGGGCCGGCCAACCGAGATGTAGCTGCCGGTGTTCGGCTGGCGTGGATCGACATGCGCGAACGTCGAGCAGACGGTCGTCTCGGTCAAGCCGTAGCCGTTCGAGATCGTCGTCGTGTGTACCAGCTGATCGATGTCGCCGTGGGACAGAGCTTCACCGCCGCTCAGGATCAGCCGCAGCCCGCTCAGCTCGGCGGCACGAGCGTTCAACCGCGCGATCAGCGAGGGCACGGCGCTGATCATCGTGACGTGGCGGCGGACGATCAGCTCGTGCAGCGCCTCGAAATCCAGCACCTCGATGCTATTGGGCAGGACCAGCCCGCCGCCGGCACACAGCAGCGGAAAGATCTCACCGATAAAGCTCGCCGATGCCAGCGACGTGAGCGGCAGCATCCGATCGGCGATGCCCGGATCGTAGGAGAGCACAAACGACGCAATCAGGTTGACGATGCCGCTGTGGGTCAGCACCACGCCCTTGGGCTGTCCGGTCGAGCCCGAGGTGTAGATGATGCACGCCGCGTTCTCAGCCGACACTGTACTTAAACCGTAGTCGGTGCGCGCGATCGCTGCGTTTTCGTCGTCGCCATCCAGCGCGATCAGCTCGACGTTGTGCTGCGCCAGACTCTCACGCAGCGCGGTTTGGGTCAGCACCACCGCCGCGCCCGTGTCGCTCAGCACGTAGGCAATGCGCTCCTGCGGATAGGTCGGATCGAGCGGAACATACGCGCCGCCGGCTTTGAGAATCGCCAGGATGCCGACCATCATTTCGATGGAGCGATCCGCGCAGATGCCGACCCGCGTTTCCGGCCCTACGCCAAGCGCTTGCAGGCGGCGGGCGAGCGTCTCAGCGCGGGCGTTGAGCTCGCCGTAGCTCAGCTGCGTGTCGCCGTAGATCACGGCGACGGCGTGCGGTGTCTGCTGCGCCTGGGCCTCGAACAGCTGATGAATCGTCGCGGTCGTCGGAATCTCCGTCGCCGTCGCGTTCCACTCGGCTAGCTGCTGCTGCTCGGTCTGGCTCAGCAGCGGCAAGTCGTCCACACGCTGGCCGGGATCGGCGGCGATCGCGGTCAGGATCGTTTGCAGGTGCCGCGCCATGCGCTGAATTGTCGCGCGATCGAAGAGGTCGGTGTTGTACTCCAGCGTTGCGGCCAGGCCGCTGGTGGTCTCGCCCATCGCCAGCGAAAGATCGAACTGGGCCACGTGCTGCTCAAGCGGCAGCGACTCCCAGCGCATCCCGCCGACGTCGATGTGCGTACCGCTTTCGCCGAGCGCAAACGCCGTGAGATCGGACTGATCGCGGGTATGCGCTTTTTGCAGCGCGAACATCACCTGAAACAGCGGCGAGCGGCTGAGATCGCGCTCAAGCTCCATGCGCTCGACCAGCGTGACAAACGGGTAATCCTGGTGCGCGAAGGCGTCGAGACTCGTTCGGCGCACACGCTCGACCAGCTCGGTGAACGTCGGCCGCGCCCCAAGATCGGCGCGCAGCACCAGCGCGTTGGTGAAGTAGCCGACGCTGCCAGTGAACTCAGCCCGGCTGCGTCCTGCTGTCGGCGTGCCGATCAAGAACTGCTGCTGGCCGCTGTAGCGATACAGCAGCGCCTCGAAGGCCGCCAGCAGCACCGTGTAGAGCGTTGTGCTGCGCGCTTCGGCCAACGCCTTGAGCTGACGCGCAACCGCTGCATCGAGGCCAAAGGTGTGTACCGCGCCGCTGTCGCTTTGCAGCGCCGGACGTGGCCGATCGGTCGGCAGGTTGAGCACCGTCGGCGCGCCCTCTAATTGATGCCGCCAGTAGCTCGCCAGCCGCTGGCCCTCGGCGCCGGCCAGGAGATCGTCCTGCCAGTTTACATAATCGCTGTAGCGCGGCGCCGGCGAGAGCTGTGGCGTGGTGCCGCTGCACTCCGCCGGGTAGATCTGGCTCAGCTCGTGGGTCAGCACCACCAGCGACCACAGATCACTAACGATATGATGGACGGCCACCAGCAGCAGATGCTCGTCGGCTGAGCAGGTCAGCAGATCGACGCGCAGCAGCGGGCCATGCTCAAGATCGAAGGGCTGCTGAGCCGCATGCTGAAGCCACGCGTGACGCTCGGCCTCGCTCCAGCGGGTTGCATCCTGCTCGGCAAAAGCGATCTGCGCGCGCTCCCCGATCTGCTGTACCGGCTCGCCGTGCCGCATGGTGAAGGTGGTACGCAGAGCCGAGTGGCGCTCGACCAGGCGCTGGAAGCTGCGCCGGAGCGCAGGCAGATCGAGCGGGCCACGGATGCGCACGGCGGTAGCGATGTTGTAGGCCGTGCTCTGGGGCGTCAGCTGGTACAAAAACCACAGCGCGCGCTGGCCCGGCGAGAGCGGATACTCGCCGCTGTCGGCCTCGTCGGCAGGGCGCTGTGATGGCGCTTCGGTCTGGTCCAGCGTGTCAAGAATGCTTGCCGCCAGCTGATCGACGGTCTGATCCTGGAGAAAGCTGACCATCGAGACGACCACGCCCAGCTCGGTTTCGAGCGTATGCTGAAGCTCGACCGCCATCAGCGAGTCGATGCCCAGCGCGCTGACCGGCTGCTCAAGGCCGATCTGCTCGGGGCTAACCTGAAGCGCCGCCGCGATCTGGGATCGCAGATAGGCCGTTAGCATGGTCTGGCGCTCATCGGGCGCAGATTCCAGCAGCATCGTGCGCGTCAGCACAACCGTGGGCACGATCGCCGGCTCGTCGTGCTGGCTGATCGCCATGGTTTCGAGCGTGCCGTTGAGAAAGCCCGCGCGACAGGCGTGACGCTGGATCTTGCCGCTCGACGTTTTGGGAATCGTGCCGTGGCGCAGCAGAACGACAGCGTACACATGCAGGTCATGCTCCTGCGCCACCGCCTGGCGAATCGCGCCGATCACCGTCTCGGGATCAGCCTTGCGATGCTGGCGCTCGACCTCCTGCACGATCACCAGGCGCTCTTCACCGCCGACCTCGACCGCAACCGCCGCGCCGCTACCCTCGCGCAGCGCCGGGTGGCTCTGCTCAACCGTTAGCTCGATGTCCTGCGGATAATGGTTGCGGCCGCGAATAATGATCAGGTCTTTGATGCGGCCCGTCACGAACAGCTCGCCATCGTGGAGGAAGCCCAGGTCGCCGGTGCGTAGAAACGGGCCGGACTCGCGATCGCCGGCCAGCCGCGCATCAAAGCTGCGCTCGCTCTCGACGGCCTGGTTCCAGTAGCCCTGGGCAACGCTGGAGCTGGCCACCCAGATCTCGCCGACCTCTCCTGGCGCCGCTGCGATCGCGGTCTCGGGATGCACGATCGCCACGGTTTGCAGCGGCTGACCACTGCCGACCAGCGTGCGCGTGTGCTCGTCATCGTCGCGCTCGATAACCTGGCTCTGCTCAAGCGCGGCGGCATCGAAGGCGCGCACCAGCGGCGGATTTTCGAGCGCAACGCCGGCTACCAGCAGCGTGCCCTCGGCCAGACCGTAGCAGGGATAGAACGCTTCGCGGCGAAAACCGCACTCGCTGAACGCCTCGGCGAAGCGATCGAGCGTGTCGGCGCGGATCGGCTCGGCACCGTTGAACGCGACCTGCCAGCTGCTGAGATCGAGATTCTGGCGCTGCTCCGGCGTGATCTTGCGCGCGCACAGATCGTAGGCGAAGTTGGGGCCGCCGCTGATCGTCGCCTGGAAGCGCGAGATCGCCTCCATCCAGCGCAGTGGTCGCTGAAGAAACGTGACCGGCGACAGCAGCATACTTGTGCCGCCGCAGTAGATCGGCTGAATCAGCCCGCCGATCAGGCCCATGTCGTGATAGAAGGGCAGCCAGAACACGCCGCGCGACTCCGAGTTTGTGCCGAAGCCGCGCTGGATCAGGCTCGAATTGTGCATCAGGTTGCCGTGCGTCAGCATCACGCCTTTGGGCGTGGAGGTCGAGCCCGAGGTGTACTGCAAGAACGCCAGCGCGCCGCCATCGATCGCAGGAGCGCGCCAATCTGCGGCCAGATCGTCGCTCAGCTCATCGGTGGTGTGCCACTGCACGCCGCTGAACTCAGGCGCTTTCTCGGCCAGCAGATCGGCGATCGCCAGGATCGGCGCGGTCGTGAGCGCTACCGCCGGCCGTGCATCGCCCACGATCGACTGTAAGCGCGGCAGCGTACGCTCAAAGCGGCCCGGATTCGGTGGGTAGGCGGGAACGGCTACCGCGCCGGCGTAGAGACAGCCAAAGAACGCGGCGATATAGTCAAGCCCCGGCGGATACAGCAGCAGCACGCGCTCGCCCGTAGCTCCAAGACCCTGGAGCAGCGCACCGATCGCCTGGGCGCGCCGGTCGAGACCCTCATAGGTCAGGTGTGCTTCTTCCAGGTCGCCGTCGAGCAGGAAGGTGTAGGCACGCTTGCTGGGATGAAGCGCTGCTCGCGAGCGTAGAAGCTCGATCAGTGTTGCATGTCCGCCTGTATGCTGCATATCGTGATGCCTTATCATCAAGAATAACTGTTGTTGAACTCCGAGCTATGCTGATCGCCGAATCGTGCGCGGATGGCGGGATGCGCGACCATTTCTGCCCGGCGCTTCCCACCATCCGCATTCCGGCCCTATGTGCTGGCGCTGCTCTCCATGGCGGCGAGCAGGGCCTGAACCTCGTCGGGCGAAAGCTCCTGCACCGAGGCCATCAGCTGCGCCAGCTGATCCGCGCCCACCAGATCCACCAGCTGCTGCTCGCCGTTGGCCTCTGCCTCGGCGGGCAGCTCGTAGCCCAGCTCGGCGGCCAGCGCCTGCGCCTGCGCGCCCAGCCGCCAGGGAAGCTTGACCTTCCGCCAGGTCTCGCTGTAGTGCGCGTCGACCTGATCGTGCTTGAGGATGTTGGGATCGCCGATGCCCGAGATCATGCGCTCACGCTTGTTGTCGTAGGGCTGGATCACAGCCGGGTCGTAGGGCACTTCGAGGAAATCGCAGACGCGGCGCATGGTCGCCTCCGGCTGGCTGACGAGCTGCTCGTAGTAGACGCGCAGCTGCCGATCGTCGTCGACGTCGCGCAGGAACGTCAGCAGGTTGCGGTTGCTCGTCGTCCAGACTTTTTCCGACACCACGAACGGATCGACGTCGTCGGAGCCGTAGATCGCCGGGCTAAACAGCCGGTCGAGGCGGATGCGCACCATCGACTCGATCACCGCGTAGGGATGGCGCACCAGGTGGATGTACTTGGGCCGGTCGAAGAGCGCTTCGCCGCGCTGCAAGGTGTCCAGGCTCATGGTGTAGGACGGCGATTTATCGACCAGGATGCGCGGCGCCGACAGCTCCTGTAAGCGCGCGTAGACCTCCTGGATCGGCGTTTCATTGGCGACCAGCTCATCCATGTAAGCCTTGGCCGTCTCGGTGTCGCAGCCCAGCAGTTCCATGAACGTCCACTGCACGCCTTGCGCCGCCCAGTGGAAGCCGTGACCGTAGCTCGGATCGGTCAGGCTGAGCCGCCACTCGCGCATGGTGTCGTACCACAGAATGCCAAGCTCCGGCGGCGCGTGCAGCGCAGGATGACCAGCCTGCATCACGCGGAACAGCGTCGAGCCCGAGCGTACACACGAGTGCGAGAAGAAGATCGGCGCGTTCTTGCGGGCCGGCTTGACCAGCAGCGGCCGTTTGACACGCTCTTCCAGCTGTGAGCGCTCCTCGTACTCGGCGTAGTGCGAGATCGGCGCGGTGATCTTGTTGTTCTTCAGGTTGGCTAATCGATCCAGCTCCGAGGCTGTGAGGCGCGCCATCTGCTCGATCGAGCGCAGCTTGATGGTCTCGTGCGGATAGATCAGCAGCGAAAAATCCTTCTCGAAATGCCACTGAACATCGTTGATCACCGCATTGAGATCGTAGCTGCTGAGATCGCCGTTGGCCGGCAGCTCGTCCACCGCGATGTTCAGCACCGTGACCATTTTCTTCTTCCAGTAGGCTTCCAGTAGACTCTGCCGCTCGGTGCCGCTGGTCGCGCGCACTAACTCCTTGATCGGCTTCTCGGAGTTGGCGGCTTTCTCCGCGTAGGCTTGCTCGATCACCTGGGCCATGCCGGCCACGGTTGGGCTATCGAACAGCGTGCGGATCGACAGCTCGACATCGTAGACCCGGTGGAGCTTGTTGGTCAGCTGGGTGATCAGCAGCGAGTGGCCGCCGAGATCGAAGAAGCTGTCGTGCACGCCGACCTGCTCTAGGCCCAGCACCTGCTGCCAGACTGCCGCGACGTTCTCCTCGAACTGGTTGCGCGGCGCGACATAGGCGTTCGCCAGGGCAGGGCGCGCGTGGCCGGCCCGGTTAGCGATCGCGCGCGCCTGCTCCTGCGCCTCGACCAGCATGGATCGCGTCATGTCGTGCAGCGTGCGGATGCGCACCGGCAGATCGCGGGTGGAGATGATCACCTGTGGCGCCGTGCGCTGTGCCAGCACGCGATCGAAGATCTGCACGCCCTCGTTGGGCAGGATGCCGCTCTGGAGCATCTGCTCGTGCATGGCCCGCATCTCCGGCGGCACCTCGGTGGAGACGGCCATACCGACCTCGCGCCAGCTGTCCCAGTTGACGGCGACCGTGAAGGGGCCGCCGCGAGCCGCCTGGGCGTGGGCGAAGGCATCCAGAAAAGCGTTGGCTGCCGCATACTCGGCCTGGCCCAGCTCGCCGACGATCGCCGTGAGCGACGAGCACAGCAGGATGAAGTCGAGCGGCTGGTCGCGTGTGGCGGCATGGAGCGCCAGCAGGCCGTGGGTTTTAGGCGCCAGCACGCGCTCCATCACCTCGGGCGTTTTGAGCTGGATCACGCCACCGCCGGCGACGCCCGCCGCATGGATCACGCCGTGGAGGGCCCCAAAGCGCTCGATCGTCTGCGCGACGACCGCATGCATCTGCGCGGCATCGGTCACATCCGCGCGGAGCACCAGCACCTCAGCGCCGAGCGCTTCCAGGCTGCGCAGCTGGCGAATCTTCTGGGCCGTCGCGTCAGTTTCCGGGAGCGTGTCCAGCAACCCGGCCCACTCGCCGCGCTCGGGGAAGGCCGAGCGGCCGACCAGCACGAGCCGGGCCTGCGCAGTCTGTGCCAGGTGCTCGGCCAGCGCCAGACCGATGCCGCCCAGACCACCCGTGATCAGATACACGCCGTGCTCACGCACACGCGGCGGTCGGCCCGCCGAGGCTTTGAGCTGCGCCGGCTCCAGCGTCTGCGCCCAGCGCCGCGCGCCGCGATAGGCGATGATCGTGTCCGAGGTCTCGTGCTGGGCCTCGGCCAGAATCTGGTCGACGAGCGAGTCGAGGAGCTGAGGCGCGGCGTGCGGCAGGACCAGGTCCAGGCTGCAGCAGCTGATCTGGAGGTACTCGCGCGGAATCACGCGGCACGGTCCCAGCAGCGTCGCTTTCTCGGGGCGGAGCGGCTCGCCGCCAGTGACCGCGTGCAGCCCATTCGAGACCACGATCAGATCGACTGGCAACTCCAGCTCGTCGCCGCCTAGCGCCTGCGTCAATGCGATCAGGCTCGAAAAGCCGAGTGTCTGCATCCGCTGGAAGTGGTCGCTGCCGTCGGTCGTATCGTCGGTCGTGACGGTCCATAGATGCACGATCCGGTGCGGGATCATCTCGCCCGTGCGCAGGGTCGCGAGCAGCTGGGCGTAGTCCGCCGTCTGCTCGGGACGGAGGGCGTAGGTGCCCGCGCCGGTCTGGGTAAACGTATCGCCTGGCTGCACCTCGATCACCACCTGGTTGGCCTCACGGAGCCGCTCGATCAGCCGGGCGCCCAGACCGCTCGCATCGCTGAAGACCAGCCAGTTCTCCGTCGTCGCGGCTAGCTGCTCGGTGTCGACCGGCTCCGGCTGCCGGGTTTGTTTCCAGGAGGGCAGATAGCACCAGTCGGCGAGATCGGACTGTTTCTCCAGCGCGGCCTGCTGCGCAGTCGAGGCTAGCAGCGCGCTCAGATCCGCCTGCATCCAGTAGCGCTGGCGCTCAAAGGGATAGGTCGGCAGCGGCAGGCGATGGCGGCGCTCGTGCGCGTAGAAGCCTTGCCAGTCGAAGTTGAGGCCGGCCAGCCAGATTTTGCCCAGCGTCGTCAGGATGAAGGCCACATCCGAGGTCGCATCCTGCGGGTGGCGCACCGAGTGCAGTACAACCACGCCCGAGTCCGTGCCCAGCGTCTGGCGCGCCAGGGTGCTCAGTGTTCGGCCGGGACCGACTTCCAGCAGCACGTGATCGCCCGCGGTCATCAGCTCACGCAGGCCAGCGGCGAAGCGCACCGGCTGGCGCAGATGCGCGGCCCAGTAGCGCGGATCGGTCGCCTCGTCGGCGGTGATCCACGTGCCCGAAACGTTCGAGATGAACGGCATGCTGGGTGTGTTGCGCTCCACGCGCGCGACCTCGGCGGCGAAGGCGTCGAGGATCGGGTCCAGCATGGCCGAGTGGAAGGCGTGCGAGGTGTGCAGCCGCCGGTAGCTGATCTCCTGGGCTGTGAGCTGCTCTTCCAGCGCCGCGATCGCGTCCAGCGTGCCCGAGACAACCGTGACCGTCGGGCTGTTGCTGGCCGCGAGACTGACCTGACCGTTGAGCAGCGGCTGTACCTCGGCCTCGGACAGCGACAGGCTGAGCATCGCGCCGGCGGGCAACGATTGCAGCAGGCGACCGCGCGCCGCGACCAGCGTGAGCGCATCTTCCAGCGAGAACACACCCGCCAGCGTGGCCGCGACGTACTCGCCGATCGAGTGGCCGATCAGCGCCTGCGGCTTCACGTCCCAGCTCAGCCAGAGCTGCGCCAGCGCGTACTCGATCACAATCAGCGCCGGCTGCGTGAGCGCGGTTTGCTCAAGCTGCTGGGCGGCAGCTTCGGCCTCAACCGGGATCGGAAAGAGCACGTTGCGCAGATCAAGACCGAGATGCGGCTTGAGCAGCTCCGCACATTCGTCTACCGCCGTGCGAAAGACCGACTCGGTAGCGTACAACTCGCGGCCCATGTCGACATACTGCGCGCCCTGGCCGGGAAACATAAACGCGACCGGCCGCTCGCCGATGACGCGATCGTTGCCAAAGACCTGCTGCGGATCGACCGTCTCCAGCGCGGTCGCGGCCTCGTCGGCGCTGCGGCAGACGAGCATACGCCGGTAGCCGAAGTCGTGGCGGCCGGCCTTCAGGGTAAACGCGATATCCGCCAGGTTGCTGTCCGGGCTCTCCCGCAGATAATTCGCCAGATTCTGGGTGGCGGTATCGAGCGCCGAGGGTGTTCGCGCCGAAACGGTGAGGAGCTGCCACTCACGGGACGGTCCCGAGGGCTGGACAGCTGGCGCTTCCTCGACGATCAGGTGGGCGTTGGTGCCGCCAAAACCAAACGAGCTGAGGCTCGCGCGGCGTGGCGTGCCGTCCGTCTCCCAGGGTGTGAGCGTAGTGTTGACGACGAACGGGCTGTTCTCGAAGTCGATCTCGGGGTTGGGCTGGCTAAAGTTGATCGTCGGCGGGATCTGCTGATGTTTGAGCGCCAGTACGGTTTTGATCAGGCTCGACATACCGGCAGCGGCATCCAGGTGGCCGATGTTGCTCTTGACCGAGCCGATGCGACAAAAGCCGGTCTTGCGGGTGCTGGCACGAAACGCGTTGGTCAGCGCGCGCAGCTCGATCGGATCGCCGAGCGCCGTGGATGTGGCATGCGCCTCGACATACGAGATCGTCTCCGCGTCGATGCCGGATGAGGCCAGCGCGTCGATGATCACCGCGCTCTGGCCCTCGACGCTCGGCGCGGTAAACGAGGCTTTGAGCGCGCCGTCGTTGTTGATCGCCGAGCCCTTGATCACGGCGTGGATCGTGTCGCCGTCGGCAATCGCATCTTCCAGCCGCTTAAGCACGACCGCGCCGATGCCGCTGCCAAAGACCGTGCCGGCGGCGTCGGCGTCGAACGCCCGGCAGTGCCCATCCGGCGACAGCATGCTGCCTTGCTCGTAGAAGTAGCCGGCCTGGTGCGGAACCATGATTGTCACACCGGCGGCGATGCTCATGCGGCACTCGCCGAGCAGCAAGCTCTGGCAAGCCAGATGCGTGGCCACCAGCGAGGTCGAGCAGGCGGTCTGCACGGAGGTGCTCGGCCCGCGCAGGTTGAGCTTGTACGAGATCCGCGTGCTCAGCGCGCTGATGTCGTTGCCCAGCAGCACGAGCAGCATGTTCTGCGGCTGCGTCACAAAGGGATCGGCATACAATCCGGCCATATACGAGCTCATGCGCGCGCCGGCGAAGACGCCGATCGGATCGGCGTGTTTGTCGGGATCGTAGCCCGCGTGCTCCATCGCTTCCCAGCAGCATTCGAGGATCAGGCGCTGCTGCGGGTCCATGGTTTTAGCTTCCAGCGGCGAGTAGCCGAAAAAGTCGGCGTCGAACTGATCGATATCGGTCAACGTCGGCGCTGCCGGCACATAGTTGGGCGCATTGTACTGCGCCGCGCTCACGCCGGCCGCTTGAAGCTCTTCCTCGCTGAAGAATGAGATCGACTCGACGCCGTCGCGCAGGTTCTGCCAGAACTGGTGAATATCGTTAGCACCGGGAAATCGGCCCGCCATCCCGACGATGGCGATGTCGATGCCCAGCGGCTGATCATCGGTTTCGTGCAGTTCACTCATGTCTATTCATCTCTCCAAGTGGCGCTATATGTGATGAGCACGCTTCGTATTTGCTTTCCTATGCCGATTGAAATATCGCCCATAGCTACCGGCGCCGCTGCAACACCTGATTGCGGCGTCCCAACTCGGCTTTCCGCTTGGCCAGACGCTCGGCCATTTGCCGTGCCGCCGCGTCTTCATCCTGTGCCAGCAGCTCGGCCAGGAAGCGGATCGTCGGGCGCTGGTAGAGCATGGACGTGGGCACGTCGACCTGCAAGGTTTTCTTCAGGCGGCCCATGGTGTGAATCGCGATCAGCGAGTTGCCGCCCAGCTCAAAGAAGTTATCGTCGATGCCGATCTGCTCCAGGCCAAACACATCCTGCCAGGTGTCGGTGATCGTGCGCTCAAGCTCGGTGCGCGGCGCCACATACGGGCTGGATAGCTGCGGCCGGGGATGCTGCGCGCGCAGTCCACCAGGCGCGTTGCCGCCCAGCGCGACGGCCGCCT
>DASWTW010000453.1:0-10377 GCA_036401895.1 Herpetosiphonaceae bacterium
ATGCTGCGCCGTCCGCTGGAGGAGATCTCAGAGCAGCTCAAAGAGTTTCAGCGCGCCACGGCCAGTATCGGGCGGGTGCAGGATCTGTTCGGCGTTCAAAGCACGATCACGGATGGACCCGGCGCGACGTTTCCGTCAGGCCCGCTGGCGGTCGAGTTTGATCGCGTCACGTTCGGCTACGGCGACGACGCTCCGGTGCTCAACGACATCTCGGTTGCCTTAGCACCCGGCACCGTGCTCGGCCTGCTGGGTCGCACCGGCAGCGGCAAGACCACGCTCACCCGGCTGCTCTTCCGGCTCTACGACATCACCGACGGCGCGATCCGGCTCGGCGGCGTCGATCTCCACAGCGCCAGGCTGCATGACCTGCGGCAGCGCATCGGGATTGTGACGCAGGATGTGCAGCTCTTCCAGGCGACCGTCCGCGATAACCTGACGCTCTTCGATCCCGCGATCTCCGACGCGCAGATTATGCAGGCGCTCACCGATCTTGATCTGCTGCCCTGGCTTCAGTCGCTGCCTGATGGCCTGGATACCGAGCTGGCATCCGGCAACAACAGCGTCTCGGCGGGCGAGGCACAGCTGCTGGCCTTTGCGCGCGTCTTCTTGAAAGATCCGGGCCTGGTGATCCTGGACGAAGCCTCGTCGCGGCTGGACCCGGCCACCGAGGCGCGGATCGAGCGCGCCGTGGATAAGCTGCTGCACAACCGTACCGGAATCATTATCGCGCACCGGCTCTCCACCGTGCAGCGCGCCGACGAAATTTTGCTGCTGGAGCGTGGCCGGATCGTCGAGGAGGGGCCGCGCGCGCAGCTCGCCGCCGATCCCGACTCGCGCTTCTCGCAGCTGTTGCAGACTGGAATGGCGGAGGTTTTAGTATGAACCCTTTTGTTGCAAGCTGGCGCATGATGCGCTGGCGACCCTGGCTCTACACTGTCAGCTTCGCGCTGTGGGTCGGGTTCTACCTGATGCCGCTGGCGGGAGGTTTGATCACCCGTGAGATCTTCAACACGCTCACCGGCGATGCTCCCGCGACGCTCGGCGTGTGGACGCTGCTGGCGCTGCTGGTCGCCAGCGAGGGCCTGCGCATCCTGGTTTTCTACCTGGCGATGTTTTTCTGGATGATCTTCTGGTTTACGGCGCAGGCGCTGATGCGCGGCAACGTGATGCGCTGGATCGTCCAGGGACCTGGCACGCGCACGCTGCCGGACTCGTCGGGAGAGATTGTGAGCCGCTTTCGGGATGATGTCGAAGAGTTCATGATGTACTTCGACAACTATCTCGACCTCACGGGCCAGGGCGTGTTTGCGGTGATCGCGCTGGTGATCATGCTGCGCATCAATCCGCTGATCACGATCTTCGTCTTCCTGCCGCTGGTCGGCATCGTCGCCGTCACGCATATGATGAGCACGCGCATCAAGCGCTATCGCAACGCCAACCGCCAGACGACCGGCCGCATCACCGCGTTTATCGGCGAGATGTTCGGCGGCGTGCAGGCGCTCAAAGTCGCGTCGGCCGAAGATCACGCGATCGATCATTTCGAGCGGCTGAGCGCATCGCGGCAGAAGGCCGCGCTCAAAGATCGACTCTTCACCGAGATCCTGGACTCGTTCAATCTGAACACGGCCAATCTTGGCATCGGTCTGATTCTGCTGCTCTCCGCGCAGGCGATGCAGAGCGGCAACTTTACGATCGGCGATTTCACGCTCTTCGCTGGCTATATCGGCTGGATCGCGGGCTTTCCGCGCTGGGTCGGGCGCATGCTGGCGCGGCATAACCAGGTTGCGGTCTCGCTCGATCGCCTGGGTGCGCTGCTCGAAGGCACGTCGCCGACGGCGATGGTGGAGTCCACGCCGACTTATACGCATGGCCCGCTGCCGGAGGTGCCCTATACGCCCAAGACCGGCGTGCATCGCCTGGAGCGGCTGACCACGAGCGGCCTGAGCTACCGGCATCCTGGCTCGAATCGCGGGATCGAGGCGATCGATCTGAGCCTCCTGCGGGGCTCGTTTACCGTGATCACCGGGCGCATCGGTGCGGGCAAGACCACGCTGCTGCGCGTGCTGCTCGGCCTGCTGCCCAAAGACTCCGGCGCCATTCGCTGGAACGGCGTCGAGATCGACGATCCGGCTTCGTTCCTGGTGCCGCCGCGCAGCGCCTACACGCCGCAGGTGCCGCGTTTGTTCAGCGACACGCTGCGCGATAACATCTTGATGGGCCTGTCCGAGGCAGATCTGGAGGCGGCGCTGCGGCTGGCAGTCATGGAGCGCGATGTTCCCGCGCTGGAGCACGGGCTGGATACCGTCGTGGGCACGCGAGGCGTGAAGCTTTCGGGCGGGCAGATCCAGCGCACCGCCGCCGCGCGCATGTTCGTTCGCGATGCCGAGCTGCTGGTCTTTGATGATCTGTCGAGCGCGCTGGATGTCGAGACCGAGCGGCTGTTGTGGGAGCGGCTGTTTGAGCGGCAGTCGGCGACCTGCCTGGTGGTCTCGCATCGCCGGGCTGCGCTGCGCCGCGCCGATCATATTATCGTGCTCAAGGATGGCCGCGTCGAGGCTGAGGGCCGGCTTGACGATCTGCTGCTGACCAGCGATGAGATGCAGCGGCTGTGGCACGGCGAGGCCGAGCCGCTATCCACAGGCGACGACGCGATCGCTGTCGCATAAGTGGCTGAGGACTGGAAGCCAGTCAGGGAGGCGTTATGCCTCCCTGTTTTTATAGGTTGAGCGCCGGATCGGGAGCGCGAAGCTCACCCAGGCTGCGCTCCTGCTCCGCCGCTTGCTGCCGCTCATGAAACCAGGCATCGCGGCCCTGTTTCGCCGAGTCGAAAAGCGCGTGTAGATCTTGCGCATCGTCCAATCGATCGGCCAGGGTGTCGAGGAAGCCGGCCATGTGGCGCAGCCAGCGCTGGATCGCGTCGGCGTTGGTCAGGCAAATGTCGCGATGCATCACGGGATCGCCCGATGCCAGCCGCGTCAGATCGCGGTAGCCCGTCGCCGCCAGCGCGCTCATCTCGGCCCAGCGCGGATCTTGCGTCGTGATCTGTGCCAGCGCCGTGCTAAGCAAAAACGGCAGATGGCTAACCGCGGCCACATAGGCGTCGTGATCGTCGGCAGAAAGACAAAGTGGCCGCGCGCCGATACTCGCCACCAGGGATTCGAGCAGTGCCAGAGCCTCGGGCGCAGTGTGATCGTCGGGCGTCAGGCAGTAGACCGCGCTGCGAAAAAGATCGGCGCGGGCGTTGACGACGCCGTGTCGCTCCGAGCCGGCCATCGGATGACCGCCGATAAACGACACATGCGGCGGCAGCAATGCTCTGGCCCAGGCTGCCACCTGCGCTTTGGTGCTGCTCACATCGCTGACGATCGCGCCGCACTTAAGATCTGGCGCGATCTGCGCAAAGATCGCCTGGACGACCATGACGGGCGTGGCCACCACGACCAGATCGGCCTCGCGCACAGCTTCGTGCAGCGTAAAGGCCGGCCGATCGATCGCGCCGCACTCAAGCGCCGTCGTAATCACAGTCGGGTCACGATCCCAGCCCGAGACGACAACATCAATCGACGATTCCCGGAGCGCCAGGCCCAGAGAACCGCCGATCAAGCCCAGACCAATAACTGAAACATTCATCAGGCTGCTATCTCGCCGCATAAGCCAGCGATCGTTAGCGCATCGCGACCTGCTCGTAGGCGGTGGTGCGTCCAACCGCGTTCGCGACAGCGTTGAGACGCTCCATCATGTTGCTAAAGTTCTCGATCGTCAGCGACTGCGAGCCATCGGAGACGGCGCGATCCGGATCGGGATGGACCTCGATAATCAGACCGTCGGCGCCACATGCCGCAGAGGCCAGCGCCAGCGGCGTGACCAGCCGCCATTTGCCCGTGCCGTGGCTCGGATCGGCGATGACCGGAAGATGCGTCATGCGCTTGGCGTAGGCGACCGCGTTCAGATCGAAGGTGTTGCGAGTCGCCGTCTCGAAGGTGCGAATACCGCGCTCACACAGCATCACCTGCTTGTTGCCTGAGGCCATCACATACTCGGCCGCCAGCAGCCACTCCTCGATCGTCGCCGACAGGCCGCGCTTGAGCAGCACCGGAATATTGGTGCGGCCAACCTCTTCGAGCAGCAGGTAGTTCTGCATGTTGCGCGCGCCGATCTGGAAAACGTCGGTGTACTGGCCGACCAGCGCCACGTCGCTCGGCGTCATAACCTCGGTGACGATGCCCAGGCCGGTCTTTTCGCGGGCCTCGGCCAGCAGCTCAAGGCCACGCTCGCCCAGACCACGGAAGGCGTAGGGCGAGGTGCGGGGCTTGTACGCGCCGCCGCGCAGCAGCTTCGCGCCTGCCTCGCGCACGCCGTACGCCGTGCGGAGCAACTGCTCCTCGCTCTCGACCGAGCACGGGCCAGCCATGACGACGACTTCGTTGCCGCCGATCTCGACATCACGAACCTTAACGATCGTGGGCACCGGCTGGAACTCGCGGCTAGCCAGCTTGTAGCCTTTGGTCACGCGCAGCGCCTTTTCGACGCCGGGCAGCGCTTCCATGGCGCTGGTCAGGCCGCTGGGAATGGGCGAGCCCAGCACGCCGATCACGGTGCGCTCTTCGCCCTGGGAGACCTGCCCCGAAAGCCCGATCTCTTCGAGCCGTGCTAATACTTCCGCTACCTGAACTGCTGACGCTGCTGCCTTCATCGCGATGATCATCGATTTGCTCCTTAATAGATTCTTAATTTAAGTTCTGCTTACCGGATCGTGAAGCTGTGTCTGCTGCCATAACAGCCCCAAAAACCGTCGTCTAGCTGAGAGTGTTGCTTAATAAGCGTGTGGCGGAGTCTGGAGTTCGTATGTACTGATCAAGTAAATGCGTTGCTGCGGCTTGATATTCAACGCAGCCTAGCGCGTGCTAGGCGATCGCTGGCGCAAGCTCGACACCTCGTTCCGGCCGCAGTGAGCGCGCGCCTTTGATATACACATGCTTGATCTCGGTCTGAGATTTTGGCGTATTCCAGTGAATCAGGACGCGGATGCACATGGGTAGTGCCTTGGGAATCGCCATCTCGTGGGTGCAGATGAGGGCAACATCATGCCAGCCCAGCTCGCGGGCGGCAAGCGCAGGAAATTCGGCGTTCAGATCGGGGGTGGTTGAGAAGATGACGCTGCCGATGTCTGCGCTGTCGAGATCGTTGGCTTCGATCAACAGCAGGAGTAGCTCCCGTGTCGCCCTTAAGATCGCGTCGGGGGTGTTGGCTTCGCTGGTCGTCGCACCGCGAATTCCACGACAATACATGATCATCCTGTCCTCCATCAGAAAGACTCGTGGTAGGAGTAGAGCGGATTGTGGTGATTCTCAGCCAGCGTCGTTGATAGCAGAGGTTCTCAGCCAGCGTCGTTGATAGCGAGAGGATTAAGAAAGGAGCGTGGGCTTTGCTGCCTCACGCTCCGTAGTTTCACAAGTTTGTGAACACCAGCTACTCAGCGTGTAGCAACTATATGTGCTCCGCTAAAGTAGTAATATAGATTGAAGATGCGTGTGGTGCTGTTCACGGGTTAATTCTCATTTACTTATAGCGACTATAGCACACGGACTATTCGCTCGTCAAGCACGTTTGTGGTCCTATATCCTACTCAGGACCACCTTCCGAAAGGTAACTTGTGATAAAATGTGCAACTTGACGCGAGCGTGCGCATGTGCCGTTTGTGTCGCTGTTCATATTACCACAGAGTTACCATAATTTGGAGGAAATATTAATGGTTCAACAGAAAGTGCTTGTTACCGGAGGCTCGGGCTTCCTTGGTATCAATCTGATTCGCTATCTGGATGCGCGAGGCTATGCGATCGTCTCGTTGGATCTTGAGGATTTTACCTACCCGGATATGCGGGATAAAATCACGGCGATCAAAGGCGATATTCGCAACATGGAGACCGTCGATCGAGCGATGGAAGGTGTGGATTTTGTGGTGCATACCGCAGCCGCACTGCCGCTCTACGCGAAGGACGATATTTATACGACCGATGTGGTCGGCACGCGCACGGTGCTTGAGGTGGCGCTGCACCACAACGTGAAGCGCGCGGTGCATATTTCGTCGACGGCCGTGTATGGCATTCCCGACCACCATCCGCTCTTTGAAAACGATCGCCTGGAAGGCGTCGGGCCCTATGGCCAGGCCAAGATTCAGGCCGAGATGGTCTGCCTGGAATATCGCGCCCGGGGCCTGGTTGTGCCGATCCTGCGGCCGAAATCCTTTATTGGCCCGGAGCGGCTGGGCGTGTTTGCGCTGCTCTACGATTGGGCGCTCGACAAGCGTAACTTCCCGATGATCGGCAGCGGCAATAACCGCTATCAGCTGCTGGATGTCGAGGATCTGTGCGAGGCGATCTACCTGACGCTGACGCTGGACACGGAGGTCGTCAACGATACGTTCAACATCGGCGCGGCTGAGTTTGGCACCATGAAGCAGGATTATCAGGCGGTGCTGGACTACGCCGGCTTTGGCAAGCGCATCATCGGCTTTCCGGCTACTCCGGCGATCTGGGGCCTGCGCCTGCTGGAAGCGCTGCGGGTATCGCCGCTCTACAAGTGGGTGTATGAGACGGCCTCCAAAGACTCGTTCGTGTCGATCGAGAAGGCTGAGCGCAAGCTGGGCTTCCGGCCGAAGTACTCGAATAAAGACGCGCTGCTGCGTAACTTCAAGTGGTATATCGATAATCGTGCGCAGTTCCAGTCGCAATCCGGCATCTCGCATCGCGTGCCGTGGAAGCAGGGCGCGATCGGGATCTTGAAGCGAGCCTTCTAGCTCATACCCCTGACGCTGCAACCGATCTTGGATCTAGCAACGCCAGATCCAAGATCGGTTTTTTAGTACTTGAGTCCTGGGTATCATCTAGTTCTAGGAGAATAGTGCAGTGGATGGCGCGCCGATGAATGCACGACCTAGATCCTACTCAGTACATTCTACTCAGCAACTGATGGGTTGATCTTCTGGATTTGTCAGCTACAATACTTCTTAACCTTTGGCCACAGCATGGATTGGTAAGTGTTTCGCAAGCTCACAGCTCAACTCCGCAACATAGCTCGGCGCTGGTCTGCGCGGCCCCTCTGGTCAACCAGCCTTGGTCTCCTGCTCATGACTCTGATCGTGAGCGGGCCTCTGGCCTGCTTTGTTCACTGCGCGGTTGCGGATGCGGGACATCATGCTGCTGGTGCAAGCCATGCCGGGCACCAGCATGCCGGCTATCGGCCGGCCTCTACAGGTAGAGCCCTGATCAATAGCCATGCGCTGCTGCTCGTCGACGAGCACGGCGATCATGCACTCTGCGATCAGGTAATAAGCCAATCCTCCGATGTCGCGCCCAGCGCCCTGACGATCGGCGTGGTACTGGTGGCGAGCTTTGTAATCCCGGTGCTTGCCGTCAGCTTACCGCATGTCGATCGCAAGCCCCAGCTGCGGCGAATGGCTTTGCCGCCGCCACTGGCTCCTCCTCGATCTGCTCCAGCGTTAGCTTAGCTCAGCTCGGCACCTGCTGCTGAGAACGATCACGTCTATCCGAGCCGGATGTCGGCTCGTCGATTAAGCTATACACTATGGAGCATTCTGTTATGAACAATTCCCGCTTTTTCCGTGTTTTTATGCTGGCTATGTTGCTCGTCGGCGGTCTCTTCAGCGTTTCCAGCGCTTCCGCGCACGAACATCGCGAGGTTGGCAAGTACACGTTTGTCGTCGGCTTCTTGAACGAGCCGGCCTTTGAGGGCGAGCTTAACGCGATGTCGGTGCGCATCACCAACACCGAAACCAAGCAGCCGGTCGAAGGTTTGGAGAACACGATCAAGGCCGAGCTGATCTACGGCGCGTCGAAGCGCGATATGACGCTGACGCGGGTGTTTAACGATCCGGGTCACTACAAGGCGCACTTCTACCCCACGTCGTCGGGCGCTTACACCTTCCACTTCTTCGGCGACATCGAGGGTACGCAGGTCGACGAGCAGTTCACATCTAAGCCGGGCGGTTTCAACGAAGTGCAGGCTCCGGCCGCGCTGCAATTTCCGGCCTCAGTTCCGGCCGCCAGCGAGCTAAGCACGCAGCTCGCCGCAGCGCAAAGCTCGGCCCAGACGGCGATGCTGCTCGGCGGCGGTGGTCTGCTGTTCGGTCTGGTCAGCCTGGGCGTAGCCATCGCGGCGCTGCGTGGTCGGAGCAGCCGAGCCAAGGTCGGCGAGCCGTCGGTTGTGCGGTCGTCGAACTAAACGTTGTGTTAGTGAGCGTGCGGCAGTGCCTGGCATTGCCGCGCGCAGATCGCCCGATCCGAGCCACAGCTGAGCGGCGTGGCGTTTGAAGTGAAGATCTGCTGGTGATATTTGATGCGACGGTTAAGCTTTGCTCTGTTTAGTATTTTTCTCTGTGCTCTCGCGTTCTTTCCTCGCAGCACTGAAGCCCACGCGAACCTTGTCGAGTCCACGCCAGCTGCAAATCAGGTGATCGCCGAGGATCCGGCGACGGCGCGACTGCGCTTCAGCGAGCCGCTGGAAGCCTCGTATAGCCGGGCCGTGCTGCTCAGCGTCGATGGTGGTCCAGTCAGCACGGATCTCAGCCGCGTCGATCCCAACGACGAGTATGTGATACTCCTGGATCTGCCCGCGCTGCCGGAGGGCCAGTATGTGCTGCAATGGCGCACGCTGTCGTCGGCGGATGGCCACACGCTGGAGGGCGTGGTTCCGTTTGCGATCGGCGATCCTGAGTCGGCTAATGCGCCCGTGCTGCTGCCGCCGGCTCCACCCGATCCGCTGGCGCTTCCATCGGCGCTGGATGTGGCGCTGCGCTGGCTGACGGTGCTCTCGCTCTCGCTGATCGTCGGCAGCCTGTTCTTTGGCTCTGTGGTCTGGCAACCGGTTGTTGCGCCTGAGTCCGTTGTCTCGCAAGAGCTGGCGACGGCGATGCGGAGGCTGCTGCTGGTCGCGGCGATCGTGGCGCTGCTGGCGGCGCTGGGTACGCTGATTCTGGCGGGCAGCAAGACGGGACTGGGCGTGATCGGACTGCTCACAGGCTCACGGGTTGGTCTGCTGCTGGGGCTACGCGTGCTGCTGGCGCTCGCGCTGCTGGCGGTGCTGAGCCTGAATATTTCCTATCAGCGTGCGGCTGCGTTGGTGCTTGGCGGCGGCGCGCTCCTGACGATCAGCCTACTGAGCCATAGCGCCGCTCCGCAAACTCGTGATGCCAGCGTGCTCAGCGCGGTCGAGACCGGCGTGGCGATCCTCTTCGATTTTGTGCATCTGCTGGCGACTGCTGCCTGGGTCGGGGCGCTGCCGGTGCTGCTGCTGGGCGTGCGCGCGCTGCGACGCAACAAGACCGAGAAGCTGAACGGCAAGCCGACGCTACTTGTCGCGCGCTTCACCGGCCTGGCGACGGCGGCAGTGATTATTCTGACCGCGACCGGGATCTACACGGCGCTGCAACGGCTAAGCCGCATCAGCGAGCTATGGTCGACCACCTATGGCCTGGCACTGCTGATCAAGCTGGGACTGTTCCTGCTGCTGCTGGCGATCGGCGGCTATAACCGCTGGCGGATCGCACCGCTGCTGGCGGCGGCGCGCCATACACCGACGGCTCTGGATCGGCTGCGGCAGAGCGTGCGCTTCGAGATTGCGGCCGGTGTGGCGCTGTTACTGGCTGTCGGCGTGTTGACGGCGTCGACGCCGGGCCGCGATGCGCTGGGCCTCGCGCCGGGCTACGTCAGCAGCGCTACCGTTGAAGATGCAACACTGACGCTGCAGGTGGTGCGCGGCGACATCGCTGGCGATGTTTTTGCGCTGGATACGCGGGGATTACCGGCCGGGATGCAGCCGCAAGTGCTCCTGCGCGTCTCGATGCCCGCGCATCAGATGGGCGAGCAAGATCTGGAATTGCGCGAGATCGAGCCGGGCCGCTGGGGTGGGCGCGCTTCCGTGATGACGATGCAAGGCTCCTGGAATGTCGAGGCGATTGTGCGCGCCAGCGGTATGAACGATCTGCGCCACACATTCATGGTCGACACCACAGCGCTCAGCGCCACGCAGACTGCGTCGGCGGCGCTGCCGGTATGGGCGCTGCTGCTGGTCGTCGCGCTGGTAGCGGCGGCATTCAGCCAGCTGCCGGTCGATCGAAGCTGGCGCGGACGTTTCCAGATGAGCAGCATTATTCTGATCGCCAGCGCGTTTGTGGCCACGACGATTCCGTACTACTTCGGACGCGCCACCGCGACCGAGAATCCGCTGACTGCGACGCCGGAGGTGCTGGCTTCGGGCAAGCAGATCTATCAGCAGAACTGTGTCACCTGCCACGGCGATACAGGTCGCGGCGATGGTCCGGCGGCGCGCTCACTGCCGGGATTGCCCGCCGATTTCACG
>DASWTW010000454.1:0-9501 GCA_036401895.1 Herpetosiphonaceae bacterium
CGAGGTTTTGCTATGCGCTCACAATCCGGCACCAGGCCCCGCTACGGCCTCATATCCTGCGCGATCTTTCTGGTCGCTGTAGCCATCCTGCTCATCTCATCACTTTTCGCCTCGGCGCTCGGCCAGTTGTCGCTGACGACGCAGCGCTGGATCGGCTATTTGACGCTGGTGCTGCCGGCGCTGATCGGCGTGATCCTGGGCGGGCTGGGACTGCGTCAACACAAAAAGGCGCTGGCGATCGTCGGCCTTGTGCTCAACACGCTGTTCGCGCTGTACTTCGGGCTACTGTTTTCGTTCGCCGGATAACATAGAAAGATTAAGGCAGATAAGGATTCTGAGACGATTCTTTGGAAGGAGCATCCATGCACGCTGTCACTCAACTACTGCACGATCTGGTCGCGATCGACTCGATCAATCCTGACCTGGTTCCGGGCTCGGCCGGCGAAAGCACGATCGCGGCGTTTATTGCCGATTGGCTGCGCGCGGCCGGGCTTGACGTGGAGATCGACGAGCCGAGCCCCGGACGGCCAAGCGTCGTCGGGATTGCGCGTGGTCGCGGCGGCGGTCGCTCGCTGATGCTCAACGCCCACGTCGATACCGTCGGCGTCGCGGGCATGGAGCAGCCTCACACGCCCAGGATCGAGAACAAGCGCCTGTATGGTCGCGGCGCATACGACATGAAGGGCGGTCTGGCGGCGATCATGATCGCCGGAGCCGAGGCCGCAAAGCACGATCTGCGCGGCGATGTGATCGTTACCGCCGTGTCCGACGAAGAGTACGCCAGCCTGGGCACCGAGTCGATCGTCAAGCATTGGCGGGCGGACGCGGCGATCGTCACGGAGCCGACCCAGCTTCAGATCTGTCTGGCGCACAAAGGCTTTACCTGGCTGGAGATCGAGACGCGCGGCGTGGCAGCGCACGGCTCAAAGCCCGATCTCGGCGTCGACGCGATCGCCAAAATGGGCCAGGTGCTGGTTGGATTGGAGGCGCTGGATCGCTCGCTGCGGCCGGAGTCGTCGCATGCGCTGCTGCACAGCGGCTCGCTGCACGCCTCGCTGATCAGCGGCGGCCAGGAGCTATCGAGCTATCCCGAGCGCTGTACGCTGATGGTCGAGCGGCGCACGATTCCCGGCGAGACCCAGGCGATTGTCGAGGCGCAGATCAAGGAGCTGCTGGTGGAGAATGCTGCGCGTGACGCCGGCTTCCAGGCCACGCTGCGCACAACCTTTGAGCGCTTACCCTTCGAGGTCGCCGCCGACGAGCCGATCGTGGTCGAGCTGCTGCGACAGGCGCGCGGCATTCTCGGCGCGGAGCCCAACATGGTCGGCGAGACGCCCTGGATGGACTCGGCGATCCTGTCGGCGGCAGGCATCCCGACCGTGGTCTTCGGGCCGAGCGGCACCGGCGCTCATGCCGTGGTCGAGTGGGTCGATCTCGAATCCGTCGATCGCTGTGCCCAGGTCTTGCTAGCTACTGCTCTGGAATTTTGCAAATAATCGCAGGGAGAAGGACAAGGTTGATGAATCACCATGCACGCTGGCGGCTCGATTTTGCTCGTACGTTGAACAGGAAGCTGGATCGATCGAGCGGCCTGGAAGCCGTGATGGTGCTCGGCTCGGTTGCGCGCGGCTACAGCGATGCCTACTCAGATCTGGAGATCATGCTGGTCTGGGAGCAGCTGCCCGACATCGAGCGGCAGGAGGCGATCGCGGAGCTGTTGGGGGCGGAACATCGCTACCCCACCTTCGATCCCGGCTACCAGAGCTCGTTTCGCATCCAGGGCATACCTGTGGATCTGTGGCATACGACCGTTGCGCAGGAAGAAGCAATCATCCAGCCGGTACTGACCGAATACAGCCTGGATCTGGTGGCGAATAATCGGCTGGATACGCTGCGCTCGTGTATTCCGCTACGCGATGGTCCCTGCGTGCAGCGCTGGAAGGCCATAAGCCTGGAGTATCCTGAGCAGCTTACGATCCGCTTTCTGGAAACCTATCTGCCCCACTTTCACCAGCGCCAGCTGAATCTCGCGGCGCATCGCAACAACCTGACCAGCTGCTACCAGCTGCTGAGCAGTATTCAATGCAGCCTGTTTCTGGTGCTGCTGGCCTTGAACAAAGCCTATTTCCCGACCTTCAAATGGATCTACCAGACGCTAGCAACCTTGCCGATCGGTCCTGCCAACATCGTGGAGCGGCTTCAGCAGATGTTCCACGAGCCGCCAATCCGTGCCGCCGACCAGCTGCGCGCGGTGCTGGCCGAAACATTAGACATTGTAGAGTCGCGCTATCCGCAGCTCGATACAGCTTATTCGCGCTATGGCCTGGATCAAGCGGCGCAGAGCTATGAGTCGGTATAAAGTCGGTCGTTGCCGGCTGGCAGCTGTGCTACGATCAGCAGCCGTTGATCTGGTGACTCTGAGGAGCAATACATGGATTTGCGCGAGCAGAAATATTTGATTGTCGACGATCGATTGAGCGCCGAGCCGGAGATTGGGCGCTGGCTGTGGGCATTCCAGGATGCGCGCCAGCGCACGCTGAGCAACCTCGACGGCCTGACGCGGGCGACGATCGACTGGCTACCGCCCGACGACGAGAGCAGCATCAGCACGGTGCTGTATCATATGGCGCTGATCGAGGCCGACTGGCTCTACACCGAGGTGCTTGAGCAGCCATATCCGGCGGAGGTCGTCGCGCTCTTCCCATATCCTGATCGCGAGGCGCAGGGACATTTGACGCAGGTGCAGGGGATCAGCCTGGAGCAGCATTTGGAGCGGCTGGCAACCGTGCGCAAGCTAGTGCTTGATGTTTTTCAGCAGATGAGTCTGGCGGAGTTTCGCCGCGTTCGCTCGCTGCCGGCCTACGATGTCACGCCGGAATGGGTGCTGCACCACCTGATGCAGCACGAGGCTGAGCATCGCAGTCAGATCGGAGCGTTGCGCGCCGCAGCCGAGCGAGCGCTGGGGTAGACATGGCCCTTCGGGCAAACAAAGGAACAAGCAAACAAAAGAACAAAGGGAAATCGATGATAGCTTTTTGTTCCTTTGTTCACTTGTTCTTTATTCTTTGGCCGGCCCTGCCTCCCGGCGCTACGCGCAAACAAAAGAACAAGGAACAAAAGAGGCCATCCTAACCTGTTTGTTCACTTGTTCCTTTGTTCTTTTGTTCGTTAGGTTCTTGGTTCTCCGCTAGACGTACAGCACGTCCGTACCCGGCTCGGCTCGCCGGGCGCGCTCCGCAAACCCGGCATAGAAAAACGGGATATTGTCGGCCTTATCGCCGGACAGGCGGCCTTTGACCTTATCCCAGGCCAGCAGAGCAACGCGAAACGCCGGCTCGCCAACCACCAGCACCGGCTGATCGCGCTGCTCGAACCAGGCGTAGCGCCCGCCGAACTCGCGGCGTGCAACTTCCAGAATATAGCAGCCGAAATCCTGGGCCAGCGACTGTAGCTGCTCCGGGCTCATGTCGCCCACGAAATCGGAAGCCTCGTCCAGCAGCTCCTCGACAATCGCCAGGCTGGCCTCGGAATAATCTAAGCTGCCGCTAGTTCGCGCCTGAAGCGTCGCGACCAACTGCTCGGCGGCGCGAGCCACCTCTTGCGTCAATGGATCGGTCATCGTGTGCTAAACCTCCCAACGTCTGGCTCCTAAAACCCATAAAACACAACAACCACTGATCAACACAGGAGAATAAAACTGCCGCCTGATTCTTAGTTCTTGGTTCTTAGTTTTTGGTTCTCCGCTTCGCCAAGTATAGATGATTCGCGGCGTTCATGATTTCGGGAGGATCGGCGCGAGCTATTCAGCACAAAACGCGACACCGTGGAAGCTGCACGGCGCCGCGTTCTCCCCCTCAGGACACATTGCAGCTCTAGCTCGTCGTCCTCAGCATCTGAGCGAGCTGCTTGGCGATCAGGCGCAGCGGATCGCCTGTGTGGTAGGTGCGACTCAGAATCACACCGCCCTCAATTGAAGCTGTGATCCAGGTCGCCAGATCTTTTGCCCGTGACTCGCTATAGCCACCGGCCACCAGCTTCTCCTCGAAGGCGCTCTGAAGCAGCGTGTACGCCTCGCGACAGGCCAGATTCAGCCGCTCGTTGGTCGTCGCGGTCTCCATCGCCACTGTCAGCAGCGGGCCGCCGCTTTGAAAGCCCGAAACCTCGACGTAGTGCACGATCGTTGTAACAAACTGCTGGATGGCATCGGCCACGTCACCGCTGCTCGCCATGCCCTGGCGAATGCGCTCGGCAACCGTACGCCCCGCCCACTGGATCGCGGCCTCGGCAATCTCATCCTTGCCTGCCGGAAAGTAGTAGTACAGCGAGCCTTTGGGCGCGCCGCTCGCCTTCACGATCTGGTTGAGGCCGGTCGCATGAAAACCCTGGCCCTCCATCAAGTTGCAGGTCGTCTCGATAATCTGGTCACGCGTCGAGGTCATGAATACTGCTCCTTGTCGATCGCGATAAACGTCGTACCTGGCGGCGGCGACTCTACCACATTCCCCTGCTCATCCACCAGCCCGATCCGCTGAGCCATCTTCGGGCCATGCGCCTTGACGAATGCTTGCATCACATCGCCGATCAGCGCAGACTCCTCGACGATACGAGCAGTGCCGCCGACGTTGCGCCCCTGGAGCCGCATCAAGACAGGAGCACCGCCACGTAGATTCTTCCACCACGGGCTGTGCGTCAGCACAAAGATCCGATCGTGCTGCTGAACATAGCCCAGCGGCAAGGTGTAACCTTTGCCACTTTTGCGCCCATGAAACGACAGTAGCAGCATCGAATGGCTCAGCCAGCCGTGTAAGGGAGAGCGCAGCAGCGCAGCCATCAGCGGATTGAGCACACGGTAGAACACCTTGGGAAACGGCGGCTTGGGCGGCTCCTGACTCAACGACTGCGCTTCCGGTTGCGAAAGATTCTTGTTTACCATACCGATACCTCACCTGGTAACTGTTGTACAGGATTATCCTATAATAAAATTATAGTGACTGGTCTATATAATAGCAAGAGCAAAGGAGGAACATATGCAAACGCCAATTCTGGTAACCGGCGCATCGGGCAATGTCGGTCGTGAGATCGTCAAGCTGCTGAGCGCGGGAGGCTTTGCAGTGCGGGCAGCGGATCGGCGAGTGGCGCACCAGGAAGCGGAGCTAATGTCTAGCGTCGAGGCGGTCGCGTTCGATTTCAGCAAGCCGGAGACGTTTGCTCCCGCATTGGCAGGGGTGGAGCGCATGTTTCTCATGCGACCACCGGCGATCGCGAATGTCCGGCGTTTCATCTTTCCAGCGATCGACGCAGCGAAACAGGCCGGCGTTCAACATATCGTCTTTTTATCGCTGATCGGCGTGGAGAAGAACCGGATCGTGCCGCACTACAAGATCGAGCAGCATATTCTGGCATCCGGCCTGGACTACACGTTTTTGCGCGCCAGCTTTTTCATGCAGAATCTCAACACCACGCACCGGCGCGAGATCCAGGAGCGGAGCGAGATTTTTGTACCGGCAGGCAAGGGCAAGACCAGCTTTATCGACGTGCGGGATATTGCGGCAGTTGCAGCACTGGCGCTGACTCAAGCGGGTCATACCAGGCAAGCCTACGATCTCACGGGCGGAGAAGCGCTCGACTACGAGCAGGTAGCACAGCTCTTTTCACAGGCGCTCAGTCGCACGATCATCTATCGCCGACCATCGCTGCTGCGATTTCTACAGCGGCAGCGCGAAAGCGGCGTGTCCTCGTCGATGGCTCTGGTGCTGGCAGGAATCTACACAACTGCGCGCCTGGGCCTGGCGGGGCGGATCGCGGAAGACACCCGGCGCTTGCTGGGAAGAGCGCCGATTCGACTCAAAGACTACATCGACGACTATAAA
This sequence comes from Herpetosiphonaceae bacterium, assembly GCA_036401895.1. Classification (GTDB taxonomy): domain Bacteria; phylum Chloroflexota; class Chloroflexia; order Chloroflexales; family Kallotenuaceae; genus LB3-1. The sequence continues at coordinate 5,871 of DASWTW010000454.1, forward strand.
GCGGCCTGGGCTTAGCTCACAATCGGCGATGCGGCCTGAACAAACGCCGACGGCGCATCGGCCGGGCGGCGCTCGTTCGGGCTGCCTGATTCGGAGAGCGGCAGCGCGAGCGTAAAGGTGCTGCCCCGTCCCTCCTCGCTGGCAACCGCCACGGTTCCGCCGTGCAGCGTAACGATCTCCTTGACCACCGCCAGCCCCAGGCCAATTCCGTCGATCTGCTGATCCTCGGCGTTCGGCGCGCGGAAAAAGCGCTGGAACAGGTAGGGCAGCGCCGCCTGAGGAATCCCAATGCCCCGGTCGGCGACGACCACGATCGCCATGTCGTCGCAGCGCGCGATCTGCACATCGATCGGTCCGCCGTTCGGGCTATACTTGACGGCGTTGCTGAGCAGATTTTGCAGCACCTGCTCCAGCCGGACGGCATCGCCATACACCATCAGCGGATCGACGAGCACCTCGACGTCAAACGTATGCTGGCGGCTGGTTGGCTGCATCTCGGAGACCAAACGCCGTGTCAGCGCCACCAGATCGATGGACGCGCGGACCAGATTGAAGCGGCCGGTATCGACGCGGGCAATATCCAGCAGCGAGTCGACCATCTGCGTCAGCCGCAGCGTCTGCTCGCGAATGCGCTGGGCAATCTGATGATCGCGATCCTGGGCCTGCTCCATGCGGCCGATCCGGCGCTGAAGATGCTCGATCGAGCCCAGCAGCGTCGTCAGAGGGTTTTTCAGCTCATGGGCGGCGATCGAAAGAAATTGCTCGCGCGCCCGCAGCCCTTCCTGCGCATCTTTGTAGCGCTGGGCGTTGATCAGCGCCGCCGCCGCGTGCTCGGCCAGCGCCTCCATCAGCGGCACATCCGCCTCGGTATACTGTCGCGTCCCACGCACCACACCCAGCGACAGCGCACCGATGATCTGGCCGTGCGCGATCAGCGGCACGACCATGCCGGAGGTTGGGCCAAGCTCACGCAGCAGCTGGAGATGCTCGTCGTCGTGCGCGGTGTCCTGAAGCTGCCGATCCGTGATCTCGTGGTGCAGCTCGGGGCGGCGCGTGCGCAACACCTTGGCGACTGGATGATCGATCGCGCTCAGGTCGGGCGGATAGCGCAGCTCGCGCTTGAGCAGCACGGCCTCAGCCGGATCGGCATGAACGGTTGTCACCCGCTGTATACGTCCCGAAGGCATCAGCTGATCGAGCAGGCAGTAGTCGGCCAGCGCCGGCACGATCAGCCGCGTGATCGTCGCCAGCGTCGTCTCGTAGTCCAGCGACGCGGACAGCTGCAAGCTGGCATCGTTCAAGAAGTGGCAGGACTGATCTTGTTGCGGCGCGTGGGCTGCCGGCGCCACAGCCTCATCATAAGGCTGTAGCTCGGTAGCATGTAAGGATTGGTTCTGAGTTTTTTTCTTTTTCATAGCACAGCGTGTGTCGATAACGCGGAGCGAATCGCGCCAGACGCAGCGATCCAAGCAGCTTTACGCCTTGAAGCATCCACTCCCTGAGCCCAAGCACCACCCTGAAATGCTAGCGCCATGCTGCCTGACGGTCAGATCAAGCAAACAGTGGCTATCGCGAAACATCGAGGGGGTGCTGACAGGCGCAGACTCGACACGTGCGAATCGGCTGCCCGATGTTCAAAGCCCAGGGATGGTTGTATGCTGTTAACAATGGGAGTAGAAATGGTGGAGAACATTCTCCATCAGTACTTCTTCTGGTGTCCGCTCATAGTGTACCATGATGTTGCGCCGCCGCCACAGCCAATGTCTAGTACATCGCTCCTACCGATTCAAACCCGCCAAAAGTCTTAGATGAAACTAGGCCCTTCCGGGTAAAATGATCTTGACATCTCTGCTATACTTGCAGCATCATCCGTAGGGCTTTCGAGATCTTTGGCTTCGTTTCAGTATCGCGCGTCTCGCTATTTCGTGCGATCCTTGGCAGTAGCCCAACAACATATGGCTACACGCCAGGTTCGTAACCTCTCGCCCTACGAATAAACTGTCATCTTTCGGTCTAACACACACACAATTTTAGAGCATCGGACTTGTCCGGCTTGTGGCGATCAGGCTGCTTCAGGGCGCTGATTCTGCCGCATCCTTCGATCTTGCACTTGATGGTGTGAATCTGCTCTGCTATGGAGCAGGGCTCTGCCAATCTCGCGGCTTGGAGCGATCCAGGCCCTGGCTTGATCGTGCCCAGATAACGAGCAAGGCAATAATAAAAATCTTGTAAACACGACCGTAACCAATACGACTGTTTATCGTTTATGCTTTTGGAATCACCCATTCGTTGCATTACGCGCAACCTGTCCCATCCCTAACTGTCTACATCCAAACGTGTCAGCACAAAGGACCTCGCTATGCGCATCCTCCGCGGCCTGCTGGTTCCCCTGCTCGTCATCAGCGTGATCTCGACATTCACGCCGAGCGCCAGCTTCGCAACTCCGGGCAACCCACAGCCGGAAAAAAAATGTAAGCCGAAGCGTGGCGATTGCCCGCCCGGTAGCTCCGATGACTTCGGGATTCTGAGCACTGCCAACACCATCTTTAACGATCGTCTGGGGATCATGACCAACACCGAGGGCAAATTTGCAATCGGCGCGTTCCCCGATAAAACGACCGGCGGCGCGACAGCGGCAAGCTGGGACTTGAGCTACCGCTGGCCGACCGGAGGCAGCACCTCAGCGACCACCATCCGCGTCGACGGCACCGATTACATCTTTGGCGCCACGAATGAGGGTGGAACAATGCTTGGAGTGCCGGCCAAGGTCGATGCCCGCACTCACCGCACTGTGTGGCAGATCGACGGCATTGAGGTTACGCAAACGCTTCAGATCGGCCTGAATCCTCATACCGGACAAAAAGATACCGCGATCATCGCCTACACCCTGCGCAACAACAACCTTCTGCCTAAGACCGTCGGCACGCGGGTGATGATCGACACCGAGATCAACCAGAACGACGGATTTCCGTTCCGCGTTCCCGGCGCCGGCATTATCACCAACGAGACCGAGTTTACGGGCGCGAACGTTCCCGATGTCCTTCTGGCCGCCGCGACCTCGATGACCGACACCCAGGTCACCGCCAGCACGCTCAAGGGCAGCGGCGCGACCACGCCGGATCGGCTGGTGCTGGGCCACTGGGGCCGACTCAGCAGCAACCGCTTCGACTTCACCGTCGACCCCGCCACCCCGCTCACCAGCGATAGCGCCTACGCGGTCTACTGGAATCCCAAGATGCTGGCCGCAGGCGAGTCGCGAACGTTTGTCACGCTGTACGGCCTGGGCCAGGCCACTGTCAATAAGACCGCTCCTTTAGCTGTGAGCGTGCGCGGCCCGGCAGCGCTTGGTCGCGTGTGGAACGACTACACGCCGAATCCCTTCGACATCACCGCCACGATCTCCAACACCGGCACCACCGAAACGACGGGCACGCAGCTCACCCTGACGCTGCCGCCGCAGCTGACGCTTGTCAGCGGCACGGCAACGCAGATGATCGGAGCGCTGCCGGCGGGACAGGAGCGCCAGGTTTCGTGGAAGGTACGCGCAACGCTTCAGCACACACCGGCGAGTCTTCCCTACTCAGTTGCCGCCAGCGCCACGGGTGTCGCCGCCAAGAGCGTGGGCCGCACG
>DASWTW010000455.1:0-39863 GCA_036401895.1 Herpetosiphonaceae bacterium
CGCATTGACAAGCGGGCCGGGCTCTGCTATGGTTGCTGCACGGCAATACTTCTACTATCAAGGAGGTGACATAATGACCGCAACTGCTGAAAACCTGGTGTCGCCCTTTCACCTGCTGAACCGCAGCTAAGGCTTTCTCCAAAGATTTAACCTCTCTGCCGTTGAGCCGTGGGCGACCCATGTTGGCGCTCATTGCTTCGTGTTGCCGCAGAAGCCGTGAGCGTTCGCGCCCACGGCATGTTTGTGTCTGCCGTAGGCGTGCCATGTTGGCGAACATTTTTTAATTCCTGCGGAGACAAACGACGTGAGCAACTACGACGAGACCTATCTCGACGATCTTGAGTTCTACGAGGATCAGCTCAATCGGAGCGCGCGCCAGCGCAAGACCGGCAAACGTAAGCACAATCCTCGCCCCACCGACGATGCCGAGATCACCAACCTGGCGGCGGGCGTGACGATGACCTACGTTCCCGCGCGCTTCGAGGCCGAGTGGCTGCGCGGCTCGCTGGCCTCATTCTACACCGACGAGATGATCAGCGATGTGCTGGCCAGCGTCAAAGGCGGCAAGGAGGCCAGCGTCTACCGCTGCAAGGCTCAGCCGCACACCGGCGAGACGCTGCTGGCCGCCAAGGTGTACCGGCCGCGCCAGTTCCGCAATCTACGCAACGACAAGCTTTATCGCGACGGGCGCACGATCCTGACTCCCGACGGCCGCCCGGTGAAAACGACCGACCACCGCATGATGCGCGCGATCGGCAAGAAAACAACGTTTGGCAAGCAGGTCTCGCACACCTCGTGGCTGATGCACGAGTTCACCACGCTTGAGCGGCTCCACCAGCTTGGCGCGGCGGTACCCAAACCCTTTGCCGTCAACGATAACGCGCTGCTGATGAGCTACTACGGCGACGCTAAGACGGCGGCTCCGACAATGAACGGCGTGCGGCTGGAAGCCGACGAGGCGCCGCAGCTCTTTGAGGAGGTCTTACGCAACATCGAGCTGATGCTGTCGCAGGGGCTGATCCACGGCGACCTGTCGGCGTACAATATTTTGTACTGGGAGGGCAAGATTACCTTGATCGACTTCCCCCAGATCACCTTCGCCGCGACGAACGCGCACGCTCGCGAGATCTTAGCCCGTGACGTCACCCGCGTCTGCGAGTACTTCAGGGCTCAGGGCGTACACTCACAGCCCGCTCAGATCACGGCGGATCTGTGGGAGCGCTACACCGAGAGCAATCCTGTAGACACACTGGTTCTGGCGGAGATCTAGCGTCTCACATGCAGGCAAAGTACAGCGCTCCGAGGCGCTGTACTTTGCTGTTTAAGCGACCAGGCTGTTTACGTCTGGCTGACTCGTGTGCTAGAGTAAAATCAGAGCTGAGCCGTACTTCACAGCACAAGGAGTCGCTAGATGAGCCAAAACAAGCTGACCGTGCAAACCTATATCGATGGCTTCAACAAAAGCGATCATGCGCAAATTCTGGCCTGCTTGGCCGACGATGTCGAATGGATCATCCCCGGCTTTGTGCAGCTCGTCGGCAAGGAAGCCTTCGACGAAGAGATCGAAAATGCGGCGTTTGTGGGCAGCCCGACGATTCAGATTACACGCTTGACTGAAGAGAACAATGTCGTGATTGCCGAGGGCTCCGTACGCAGCGCAAAACGAGCGGGCGGCTTTCTCAACGCGCTTTTCTGCGATGTTTTTGAGCTGGAAGACGCCAAGATCAAGCGCCTGACCTCGTTTTTGGTTGAGATCAACGAGCAAGTCGCCGTTGATAGTGCTGGCGGCGCCTAACTGTTCAATCGACTACAGCTAAGAAGGATCTATATGAATACCAGCTACACAGACCAGGTGATCGCCAGGGAAAACAGCCTCCTGGAAGCGATGACAACCAATAACGTAGAGCTTCTTGACGATCTGCTGCACGACGATCTCCTGTTCAACGGCCCCGACGGCTCGACGGCCACCAAGGCCATGGATCTGGCCAACTATCGCTCGGGCAATATTCATCTGTATACGGCTGAATCGCACGATCTCGCCATCAGTCTGATCGGCGATACCGCTGTGGTGGCCGTCACTGTCGAGCTGCAAGGCAGTTATCTGGGCGAGACGCTCGCCGGCAGCTTCCGCTATCTCAGGGTGTGGAAGCTGATCGATAGCCGCTGGCAAGTGATCGGGGGTAGCGTCGTGCCGCTCGCCGTCTGATTGCCGCTGATCCAGTTACCGTTTATGCTGGCGTTAAACTTGCATGCGTCACCGAGGACAATTTCGGAAGAACAGCGGGGCGGAGCTGTTGAGCTACATATCCCTTTGTGCTCTGTTTCGTTGTTCTTTGTTCTCTAGCAGGTAAGGAGTACACGCGACATGAGCACGGCAACGATTCCCTCGATCACCCTGAATAACGGGGTAGTCATACCGCAGGTGGGTCTGGGTGTTTTTCAGACCAAAGAAGGCGCCGAGGTTGAGCACGCGGTAAGCGCCGCGCTTGAGGCCGGCTATCGTATGATCGACACGGCGGCGATCTACGGTAACGAGGTCGGCGTCGGCAGAGCGATCAAGGCCAGCGGCATTCCGCGCGAGGAGATTTTTATCACGACCAAGCTGTGGAACGCCAACCACGCCTTCGACGACGCGCTGCGTGCCTTCGACGAGAGCCTCGACAAGCTCGACTGTGGCTACATCGATCTGTACCTGATCCACTGGCCGCTGCCGATGGAAGGCAAATTCACTGAGGCCTGGCGGGCGCTTGAGCAGATCTATGCCAGCCAGCGCACTCGCGCGATCGGCGTCTCGAACTTCAAGCCGCACCATCTCAAGGATCTGTTGCAGAGCGCTGAGGTTGTGCCGGCGGTCAACCAGATCGAGCTGCATCCGTTCTTACAGCAGCGCGAGACTCGCGACTATTGCGCCGAGCACGGAATCATTGTCGAGTCCTACAGCCCGTTGATGCAGGCTGGCGAGGCCCTGGAACATCCGGTTATTGCCGGGCTGGCGGAGAAACACGGCAAATCTCCGGCGCAGGTGATTTTGCGCTGGCATGTCCAGAGCGGCTTTATCGTCATTCCCAAATCGATTCGGGCCGAGCGCATCCAGGAAAATATTGCCATCTTCGATTTCGAGCTGTCCGACAGCGATATGCAGGCGATCGCCGGCATGGATCGCGGGCAGCGCATCGGGGCCGACCCGGATACTGCCAGCTTCAAGTAGACGCGGCAGGTTCAATCCGGCGTAACGAACGGGAGCGTGAGTCGCCGTGACTCACGCTCCCACGCATAGACTTGAACTGTCAAACGACAGCTAGAAATCCGCCACCGCCGGAATAATCTCGCGGCCGAACGTTTCGATCGGTGTGATCTCGTGTGTGTTGGGCATATTAAAGATCACATGCTGGATACCAACATCCGCCAGCTCACGGCAATGCGCGATCACGTCGTCGACTGACATGGCGCCATCGGCCAGATGCACCGTGCTGATCGCCGTGCGCTCGATCTCGTCGTAGTTGCGCCCAACCGACTCGCAGTGTCCACGCAGGATCTCCAGCTTGCGGCGCAGCTCGTCGGCTCCGAGACGCGCGAACAGGTTACACGCGTCGGCGTACTGTGCCACCAGGCGCAGCGTCTTCTGCTCACCGCCGCCGCCGATCATGATCGGCGGGTGTGGCTGGCTGAGCGCCTGCGGACGGTTGAGCGGCTCGGCCAGCTGGTAGTGCTTGCCCTCGAACGGCGTCGTATCGTCGCGCCACATCTGATGCGCCAGCTTCAGTGCCTCCTCAAGCATCTCGAAGCGCTCTTTGAGCGGCGGAAACGGCACGCCTAATCCGCGCGACTCCTGCTCATTCCAGGCTGCGCCGATGCCAAGATAGGCGCGTCCACCGGAGAGCACGTCGAGCGTCGTGGCAGTTTTGATCAACAGGCCGGGATAGCGGTAGATTACGCCGGTCACCAGCGTACCGAGCTGTACACGCTTGGTCAGACCAGCCAGAAAGCTCAGCGCCGAGTATCCTTCCAGCATCGGCTCGTCGTGCGGGCCCACCATCTGAATCTGAAAGAAGTGATCCATGACCCAGAGACTGGCAAAGCCTGCGTCATCCGCCGTGCGCCCGATCTCGGCGAGCTTCGGCCCGATCGTGGCTGGCTGTCCTGGCCATGTAAACGATGGAACTTGCAATCCGATCCGCATGACATCCATCCTTTCTTCAACCTTCGATTCGCTGATTCGCTGATTCGAAGCCCACAAACAGACGGATGAAGAGATCACGATCTCTCCATCCGTATGCCCTGATTAAGAGTGTACCAGTATTAATTGTTGGCTAGATCAGCCGTTTGGGTAGGTTTTGTCGACAGGCTGCGCGGTGGGCCTACGAGGTTTTGCCGACGATTGGCACAAAGATGTCGGATGGGAACAGCTCCGGGTGGACGCGGAAGATCTTAAGACCGCCGTCTCCCTCCGCAAGATAGACGATCGTTCCTTCGACATCCACAGCTTGCGCATCGCCGAGCGTTTTGAAGGAGACGCGCGGCCGTAAGTGATCGGCAGTAATCAGATCGGCGATATGCAGGCCGCCGCCCCAGCCGTCCGCAATATAGGTGCGACCATTGTGGAAGTGCAATGCCTTGGCGAAGTTAGGCGTGTGATAGGTGCCGCTGAGTGTCGGCTGACCGGGATTGCTCACATCCACGATGTCGACCTGGTCATGGATGATATACGCGCGGTCGCCGACCACATCGACGCCGTCCGCGTATTGCTCATAGACGCCGCGCAGTGCCGGATTGCTCGGATCGCTCACATCCACGATCTCCAATCCTCCGCCGCACACATGCAGGCAGCTCCGCGAGGTAAGATAGGCGAAGTCGCCTGCGACATCAAGCCCGGTAGCATAGATCCCCGTGAACTGAGTGCCGTAGCTGCCGATCGTTGTGGGATCGCTCGGATCTGCAACATCAAAGATCGTCAGGCCCGCATTCGTGTGGACATAGGCCAGGCTGCCGCGCACCACAACATTGACCGCTTCTAAAGCACGGCTGCTAAGCAGCGTCGGAGCATCGGGATTGCCGACGTCGACGATCTGGAAGGCGCTGCTTGTAGCGAGATACGCCAGATTGCCGGCGATCTGGAGATCATAGATTGTGCCGGGATAGAAGCCGCGCAGCCGTGGCCGGGCAAGATCGCTGGCATCCACGATGTGCATTCCTCCCCACAGGCTGACGATATACACCAGCGATCCCGCGCTATCAACCTGATCGATATACCACGGCGGATTGTAGCTACCGCGCAGACTCGGGCTGCCCGGATCGCTCACGTCGACGATCTCCATGCCGCGCTGCATCGTGAGATAGGCGCGGTTGTTGACGACGCGTACCCGCTCCATGGTCGCCGGCGGATTATATTGACCACGTAGCGCCGGGCTGGCTGGATTGCTCACATCCACGATCCGCAGCTCGGTACCGCTGGAGTTGAGCAGATAGGCCAGATTCCCGGCAACCTGGAGATCGGTGGGGATGAACGCAGCCGTGTTATAGGTACCGAGCAATGCTGGACTGGCCGGGTTACTCACGTCCAGGATCGTGAGGTGGCCCTGCCCGGTCGTGCCTGGGCTATCTCCAACGTATGCGCGATTGCCGTTGACGGCGACGGTACGAGCATTGTTCGGAAACGGGTAGCTACCGCGCAGCACTGGACTGGCCGGGTTACTCAGATCGACGATCTGCAAGCCGCCATTGCCAAACACCATATACGCCAGCGCGCCTTCCATCTCAAAATCGGTTGGCAGCAGCGACAGATCGTATTTGCCGCGCAGCACCGGCTGGCTCGGCGCGCCGATGTCGAGGACATACACAGCTTGCTGACCAACGACCAGCCCGCCCAACACATAGGCCAGATTTCCGACAATCTGCACGTCCAGGGTCGTTGCCGGCAGCGGGTAGCCTCCGAGCAGGTGGGGACTGTCGGGGTTGCTCACATCGACAATCTGTAAGCCGGCGTTTGAGTCCGCGATATAGGCGGTCGTACCGGCTACATCGGCGGCTAAGGGGACATCCGGGAGCTGAAGATAGCTGCGCCGGCTTGGCTGAGCGGGGTCGCTGCTGTCAATGATCGCCAGCCCGAGGCCCTCGTTGATATAGGCCAGCGAACCCTCGACATCGAGCACGGCCACATCGCCACCCAGGCTACTGACCAGCTCGATCGAGCTGCCGGCTGTGGTGATCGTCTGAGGAGAAGCCAGAGTTGGGTTATCTGTGGCCGGCATGGCCTGGGCCAGCGGGTAGGTGGACAGGATGCTCAAGAGTGCGAGCAGGGCCAGCAGCGCATGGAAGCGTCGTCGAAGCAACATTGTCTTGCGTTCCTCGAATAAAGAGTGGAGTAGCATAATTATAGCTGATGGATCGAGGATACCCAGCGCTAAGGGCGGGCGGCAGCCTGGATCCAAATCATAGCTGCCGCCGCATACAGCCCGGGATTATTGAGAAACTAGCGGCACAAAGATGTCGGATGGGAACAGCTCCGGGTGGACGCGAAAGATCTTGAGGCCGCCGGTTGCATCGGCAAGATAAACAATATCGTCCACGACATCCAGATCGCGCGCCTCGCCGGGCGTTTTGTAGGTCGCGCGTGCTCGCAAGTGATCCGCATCGATCACATCGGCGATATGCAGTCCACCCAGGTAGCCATCGGCGATATACGCGCGGCCATCCTGGAACTGTAATCTCGTCGCGAAGCGGGGCGAGCGATAGCTGCCGCTGAGTGTCGGCTGAGCGGGATTGCTCACATCCAGGATCTCGATCGCTATACCTCGGATGAGATACGCACGATCGTCGACGACGTTCACGCCAAGCGCGTATTGCTCATAAACGCCGCGCAACATCAGATTGAACGGATCGCTCACATCCACAACTTCCAGACCGCCTCGGCACTCGCGCAGGCAAAACACCGAGGCCAGATAGGCGAAGTCGCCTACGACATCAAATCCATTACCGCCTATGAACGGACTATCGTAGCTGCCGAGTGCTACGGGATCGCTCGGATCTGAAATGTCGAAGATCATCAGTCTGGAGTCGCCCTGGATGTATGCCAGGTTGTCGCGCACCAGAATATCCTTTAGCCACAGGTTGCTGGAGCGGCTACTGCGCAGCGTCGGCGTGTCAGGGTTGCTGACATCTACGATCTGGAAGGTTTGGTTGGTGGTGAGATAGGCCAGATTGCCGACGACCTGCACATCATTAAATTCTCCTGGATAGAATCCGCGCAGCCTCGGCCGGGCAAGGTCGCTGGCATCCACGATCTGCAAGCCATCCCCGATGATATACACCAGCGATCCCACGCTATCGACCCGGCTTACAGTGTGGGGCCGCGTGTAGCTGCCGAGCAGGCTGGGACTGGCAGGGCTGCTCACGTCGACGATCTCCAGGCCGTCTGTCACCGTGAGATACGCGCGCTCGCCGACGACGTGTACTCCTTCCGGGTAGCTTGACGGATCGTATTTGCTGCGCAGGCTGGGACTGGCCGGATTGCTCACATCGACGATCCATAGCTCGGTGTTGTCGAAGTCGATCAGGTAGGCCAGATTTCCCTCAACCTCGACATAGGCGATACCGAACGCGGCGGTGTTATATCTGCCTAGCAGCGTTGGGCTGGCCGGATTGCCGACGTCCAGGATCGTGAGGTGATTCTGCTCGCTCGGGCTGCCACTCTCGCCGACGTACACACGATTGCCTTCTACTTCGACGCCGTGCGCATAGTCAGGAAACGGGTAGCTGCCGCGCAGCACAGGGCTGGCCGGGTTGCTCAGGTCGACGATCTGCAAGCCGGCGTAGCCAAACACCATGTACGCCAGCGAGCCGGCCATCTCAAAATCGAGCGGCGTCTCCGGTAGATCATATTTGCCGCGCAGCACAGGCTGGCTCGGCGCGCTGATGTCGAGGACATACACGGCGTCGTAGCCCGTCACATGACCTGCCAGCACATAAGCCAGCCCTCCGACGATCTCTACATCCAGCGTCGTTCCGGTGAAGGCGTAGCCGCCAATGACCTGCGGAGTGTCGGGGTTGCTCACGTCGACGATCTGCAAGCCAGCATCTGCCGCCGCAATATAGGCTGTAGAGCTCACCACGTCGGCTGATATTGGCGAGTCCGGGAGCGGAAGATAGCCGCGCCGGCTGGTCTGGCCTGGGTCGCCGACGTCAATGATCGTTAGCGCGCCACCCTCGTTGACATAGGCCAGCGAACCTTCCATGTCGAGCACAGCAACCACGCCGCCTATACTGCTGACCAGCTCGATCGGCGCGGCGCTGGACTGCGGCGCTGAGGCGGCGGCAGGCCGGGCGCGGACGGCAGTCGGTCGCTGTGTGACGGAGAGCGAACAAAGGATGACCAGCGCGGTCAGCGCGATCACGGGATGAAGCCGACGGTGAAGCACGGCGATGCTCACTTTCTTGCCAAGGGGCAGCATGAAGATGGCTGAAAGAAGATTGTAGTGACCGCGCACGTCGGCGTCAATAGCGCGACGATGAGAAAAAAGGCTCGGGCGTGAATAGTCCACAGCCGAGCCTAGGCTTCAGTCATATGCATCGGCGGCAGGCTTTGAGAGCAGCGGCATAAAGATGCTGCCGGGGAACCGCTCGGGATGAGCGCGGAAGATTCTCAGGCCCAGGCCCTGCGTGTTGACAAAGACCAGATCGTTCGCGACGTCGACGTCCCAGGGATAGCGGCCCGGTAAGCGATAGGTGGCGCGCGGCCGTGGGCTGAATGGAGAGGTAATATCGGCAATATGCAGCCTGGCCTCGACGGAGTCGACCATGTAGAGCAGCGTGCCGTCGATAGCGATGCCCAGCGCCTCCATCTCCACATCGTAGGTGCTGCGCAGCACTGGTCGATCTGGATCGCGCACGTCGACGATCTGCAACTGCCTGCCGGTGACATAGGCGGTGCCGTCGACAACCTCCACGAAATGGCCGTTGGGACTATACGCCAGCTGAATGGTGCCCAGCCTGATCGGGGTGAGCGGCTCGCTCACGTCGACAATGATCAGCCAGCCGCCGCTGTCGTCGACGAGATAGGCCAGATTGTCGACAATTTCGAGATCATAGGCATAGGTTGTCGGCAGCGGGTAATGGTTGAGCAGCCGGGGATCGGTTGGATCGCTGATGTCGAGGATAAACAGCAGGAGCGCGTCGAGGTCTGCTGTCTTTCCGAAGCCATACAGCCGGTTGCCGACAACCCTGAGATTGCTGAAGATATGGATGTCCTCGTACCTTTCTAGGAGCGTCGGGCTGGTCGGATCGCTGACGTCAAGCAGCGTGAGCTCGCGATCGTCGATGATATACGCAATGTTTCCGTGGACATACAGCGATCCGAACGTTTCGGGCTGCTCAGGATCGGTGCCATAGTACGCGCCACGCAAGACGGGATGCGCCGGATCACTAATATCATAGATCTGAAGGCCAATCTCGGAGCCGATGATGTACAGCAGATCGCCGGCAACCTGAAGCTCGTCAGTGTAGGAAGATAACCTGAAGTGACTGTAGACCTGCGGCTGGCTGGGAGTGTCCAGCTCCGCAATCGTAATGGTGCCGTATATCAGCACATAGGCTCGCCCGCCGACGACCTGAACATCGCCGATCTCGTTGGTGCTGGTGTAGGCGCCACGGTACTGCGGAGCTGTGGGGTCGCTGACGTCGATCACCTGCACATCTCTCAGAAAGCCGCTAAACAGATACACGGTATCGCCTTCAGCCCAGATCTCGCCAACCGCCAGGTTCGACAGACGATAGCTGCTCCGCAGCTGCGGCTGGCTGGGATTACTGGCGTCGATCAGCAGCAGCGCGAAGTTCTCACTATAATCCAGCGCGTAGATCATGCTGCCGACGACATGAAATGTGAATAGCGAGATGTCGAGGCTGCCATAGACGCCGCTCAGGCTGGGCTGTGACGGATCGCCGACGTCGATGATCAGCAGATCCTGCTGATACGATCGGGTCGTCACATAGATCCGGTTGCCGACGAGCTGCATATCATAGGCAACGTCGACCAGCGAGAGCTCGCCGCGCAGCACCAGTACATCAGGATCGCCGGCGTCGATCACGTGCAGCAGGAAGCTATCCGAGAAGATGCCGGCAGTATAAATCATGCCTGCCTGCGCTTCGATCTGCGAAACATACTCCAAACCTGGAGCCTGATAACGACCGCGCAGCCGTGGGTGATCCGGATCATGAACATCGACGATCTGAATACCGCCCCTGCCGAGCGCCAGATAGGCAAACCCGTCGCTGATCGCAAGATCATTGATTGTGCTGATCGATCCCTCATTGAGCGGAGCAGACAACTCGATCGAGCCGCGACGGAATGGATGTCCGGGATTGGCGACGTCGATGATCGAGAGCTTGGTACCCTCGCTGATAAACATAAGTGTGCCGTTAACGCTGAGCTGCCCTGTAACACCGCCGATGCTGCCTAGAAATTCGATCGGTTCGTCGGAAGGAGTGGGAGCTGGGGCGGAGCGGTTGGATACGGAGGCCGCATGAGTGTGGCTGGGACGCTCGGCGGTCGCGCCTACACATCCAAGGATGAGCAGTAGCGCCAGCGTCAATCGATGTTTCATCTGTTACCTCGCTTGCTGGAGAAGTTGCCTGGCTAATCGTCGGCGGCGCTGCCGTGCTACCGCTACGCTACAACCGGAAACAGTGATACCAAACGTGCGCACGGTTGAGCCGCTCGCTGTGTGACTGAAAGCGAGCACGATCGGCGTGGTCGCGGGATGAAACCGGGCGCGGAGCACGCAACTATGCGCTTGCTAACAGGATAGGATGAAGATGGAATAAAGATGGATGCAGAGGATTGTAGTGAATGCGTACGCCCCCGTCAATAGCGCGACGACAAAAAAATCGGGCGTGGCTCGACCACACCCGACTCCTGGCTGGCTGCGAATAGTCCTACGTGGTGGCAGGCTTTGCAAGCAGCGGCACAAAGATGCTGCCAGGGAAACGCTCGGCATGAACGCGGAAGATGAAGAGATTGCCCGCGCTGGCATATACCAGATCATCCGCCACATGCACATCGGCAGTGTAGCCCTGGAGCGGATAGCTGGCGCGGGGTCGTGGATAGTATGGATCGGTGAGATCGGCAATCTGTAGGCTGAAGCCGCCTTGTCCAATAACATACATCAGCCCGTCGACAATATCGATCGCGGTAACTTCGCCCGCTGCTCGATAGATGTTACGGAGCTGCGGCCTGGCAGGGTCGCTCACGTCGATGATCTGTACGCCCACGCCGCCCACATACACCGCATTGCCGACGACACTCAAGCGGGAGGTTGAATTCATCTGGAGACTGCCAAGCGGTACGAGGCTGCCGGGATTGCCGACGTCGATGATATGGAGCGCGCCGATACAGGCGGCGGAGCAGTCTGAAGTCAGGATATACGCTCGATTGCCGACGACTTTGAAATCCTGGATTGGCGCTGCCGCAATCGGTTGATCCGCCAGTAGCGTGGGCGTGGACGGCGTGGCGATGTCGAAGATGTAGAGCCGGTTGTCGGCCGATACATAGAGCCGATCTCCCGCGATATGCAGGCGGGGAAAACCGTTCAGGCCTTCATACTCGCTGCGCAGCGCCGGGCTGGCCGGATCGCCGACATCGATCGTCTTGAGGACAGAGCTGCTTGCAAGATAGGCGAAGCTGCCCCGAACCGCTACATTGCTCAGATCTGACGCGGAGGTGGTGTCGGTATCACGGTACACGCCGCGCAGCACAGGTTGGGCGGGATCACTGGTGTCGAAGATATGTAAGCCGCTTCTTGGCACAGCGCTAAATGCCAGATTGCCTGCACTTCGCGTCGATATAATGTTTTGCGAGAGCGTTAGCTTGCCGCGCAGCGTAGGGCTGCCGGGATTGCTGAAGTCGACGATCGCCAGATCGGTGTTGAGCTGAAGATAGACAATCTGGTTGACAGGGTTAAGGTTGTAGATGGAGTATGGCGTGGGGTATGCTCCGCGCAAGGTAGGGCTGGCGGGATTGCTCACGTCGACAGCATGAACTTTCCCCGGGAACTCGACGAGGTACAGCATTGAACCCTCGGCCTCCACATCATCAAAGGCAACACCTTGCTGCTGGTATGTGCCGCGCAAAGCCGGCGCGCTGGGATCGGTCGCGTCGATGATCAGAACATCGTTGGCGGTTATGCCGCTGAGCGCATAGATGAAATGATCGACTACGCTCAGGACGTATATTCCGGGCGGGTTAAGGTAGCGACCGCGCAGCGTCAGCTGCGCCGGATTGCTCACGTCGAGGATGTGAATGCCCTCCATATAGCCGACAGCCAGATACGCCCGATTGCCGACGACCTGGAAATCGTGGACACTATTCGCTCCACGGTATTTGCCGCGCCGCACAGGCAGATCCGGGTTGCTGACGTCGACGACCTGAAACTGTGAGACCATATAGTCGTCGATCGTGACCGCGATATACACGAGCCCCGTCTGTGCCTGGATGTGATGGATGAAACCGTCGGCCTGAAACATGCCGCGCAAAACCGGCTGATCAGGATTGTGGACATCGACGATCTGAAGCTTGCCGTCGCTCAGGGAAAGATAGGCGAAACCGTCGAGGACGTCCAGCCTGTAGATCGGATATGCCAGCCTGAGCGATGAGCGCCGTACCGGCTGATCGGGATCGCTCACGTCGACGATGGTGAGCGTATCGTACTCGTTGATGTAGAGCAGCGAGCCGGCTAGAGCGCTGCTGGTGGAAGCACCGCCGATGCTCGCGCTCAGCTCGATCGACTCACTGGTAGCTGCTGCGACAGGCAGATCAGGAGCGGAGGCGGCGCGGAGATTGGCTGAGGGCTGAAATGTGGTCGCTGCTATGCCGATGATCAGCAGGAGCACCAGGGTACGAAATCGATGTCTCATCTTTCACCTCGCTTGCTTGGGGGAACTGCTGCGATCATAGGTAGAAGCCGCCGGCGCTTCAATACAACCACCGTGATAAAACCGGAGTTAAGCGCTGATAAAAAAACAGGACGCGGATACACTCCGCGTCCTGTGCTGCGATCTGTGGCCGATTTTACCGCACGACCGCCTCTTCCTGGTTCCAATCCACGAAGTAGCGCACGCGGTCTTTCTTGAACTCTTTGGTCGAGAAAAGGATGACGTACTCGGTCACGCCCAGCGGCCGCAGCTCCTCGGCGATCTGCCGTCCGATCTCCTGCGCGTTTTCGCGGGAGCGCGCGTGGACCATCGAAAAGAAGTTGTAGGGCCAGTCCTCGTAGACCGGGCGGCGGTAGCAGTGCGAGACCGTCGAGTAGGCCGCCGCGATACGTCCAGCCTCGTCGACCTTGTCCTCGGGCACTTTCCAGGTGATCATGCCGTTGTCGGTAAAGCCGGCCTTCTGGTGACGCAGGATCGCCGCGACACGCCGCAGGTAGTTCATGCGCTGCATCTCGTCGAACCAGGCGAACAGCTCCTGCTCGCTGAGGCCGGCCTGCTGCGCCAGCAGCTTGAACGGCTCCTCGACCAGCGGCAGATCGTCCTGTGTGGCGCGAATCAGCTCTTTGTCGCGATCGGTCAGCGGGCGGATCTCGTCGGCCTTGACGTACTGCTGCGTTTCCTTGCCGACCTTGGTCTCGTCCTGCTCCATGTCGAGCTTGACCGCGATCTTGTACATCTTGAGCGTCGGTAGCATACGCACTTTCTCGACGCCAGCGCGATCGGTCAGGCGCTTGACCTCGGTCTCCAGATCCTGCTCAGGCGGCACCGCGATCGTGAACCACATGTTGAAGTAGTGATCGCGGCGATAGTTGTGCGACACGCCCGGATGGCTGTTGACGATCGCCGCCGCCTCTTCCAGCCGCTCCGGCGCGGCCCGCACCGCGACCAGGCTGGACTTATAGCCCAGCTTGCGCGTATCAAAGATCGGGCTGATCTGCCGCACCACGCCGATCTCACGCAGCCGCGCGATGCGCTGGAGCACGTCGGCCTCGGTGGTACCGACTTCCTCCGCCAGCGTCTGCCACGGCCGCGACACGACCGGGAACTTCCACTGCAGAGTAGTGACCAGCTGTTTGTCGATCGCGTCCATCTGATCGTCGACGCGCTCGGGCAGCTCGACCGGCTGCGCCGCCTCTACCTGCTCTTCCAGCTTCTGCGGCCCGATCAGCACGGTGTCGCTCTCAATCTTGACCTGGTAGGCCGGCACCGGGCCACGTGCCGGAGCGCAGAGCGCCGCGCCGGTTTTGAGATCGAACTGGGCGCTGTGCCAGGGACAGGTCACCGTGCCGTTGCCGACCTCGCCGTCGACCAGCGGGCCGCGCGCGTGGGAGCAGCGATTGCTCAGCGCGTAGAAGGTGCCGTCCACGTTGTAAAGCGCGATCTGCTCGCCATTCACGACGACCAGCTTGGATTCGCCGGCCGGTACCTCGCTCACCTTGCAAACCGGCACGAACTCGTCGACACGCGCCGGCACAGCCACAGGCGCCGTCGTCGCGACCGGCTGCGGCTCAGGAGCTGGCGCCGGCTGCGTGGTGGCGCTGGTGCCGCCGTCGAGCGAGTCGAGCATGCCGCGCGCGCTGGTGGCGATACACGGGATCAGCGGCGTGTCGCGCAGGGTGTAGTTGCTGGCCTCGGTCTCGCGCAGCTCCTGAACCAGATCCAGGAAGCGCGACGGAACGTCGGTCTCGAAGGCGACCACAAACTCTTGATCGTCGAGGCCGTACGAGTAGGTAGTGTTGAGCTTAACGTCGGGATATTTGCGCCCGACCCGAATATGCTCGTCCATCATGCGCTGGCGCTCTGCGGCCGGCAGCCCGTACCAGGCGCGGGTTTTGACGAAGGGATAGACAAACAGGTATTTGCTCTCGCCCGGCACGATGATGTCGCGGCGCTTGGCCTCTTCTTCAGTCGCGTACTTGTCCACATACATCGAGCGCTTGGTCATGGCCAGGAACGAGTGCGGCACCGACAGGTAGCGGCCGATCGGCGTGGCCAGCAGCTCGCCGTGCAGCTCCGTAAAATCTTCCAGCCGCTCGCTGACCAGCCACAGGCCGATCTCGGCATCGCCGCGCAGCCCGACCAGCGTATAAGGACGCAGCACGATCTGGCTGGCCCAGCGCTTCACGACGGCCTCAAACTCCTGCTTGCCGCGCTCACGCTCAATGACAGGCAGCGCGCGCCAGGCCGGATCGATCTTGAAGAATGACCACTTGACGAATTGTCGTCGCGCGGTGGTTTCCATTAATAAACTCCTTCGGAGAACCTAGAACCTAGAACCTAACGTTGAGATCTCCTAGGTTCTAGGTTCTTAGTTCTAGGTTCTTTAGTCTGCTTTCTGGCTAATTTCAGCGTCTTCAGAGACGTCAATACCGAATTTCTTAGCAGCTTCGAGAATATGCTTGCGCGATCGCTCTTTGGCCGCCTTGCTTTCAAAGTTGGTCTGCGGATAGCGCGCGATCGCGTTGCGGGCGTGATCCTCGTCGTGGATTGGCAGATGCCGTCCACCGTCCTTGTCGATGTAGGCAAAGGCGCTGTCGGGCAGCTCGTCGCGCTCTTTTTCCGAAAGTGTCGCCACGTTCGTCCTCCATGTCTTGAATCAACACCAATCAGCCAGCGGCGGAACGTGCTCGCGTCCCGCACTGGATATTACGCAACTTGCTCGGCTGCGGACGGCTCAAGATAAAAGTTGTGATCGTAGAGATCGTTGAGCCGGGCCATATCGTCAGCCGTCAGATCGGGCTTGTCCGAGGCGGCAGCAAACTCTTCGAGCTGCTCGACGTTGTAGATGTTGGGCAGCGCGACGGCGCACATCGGCGTCTGCCAGATGAACTTGAGCGCCGCCTGGCCAATCGTGAGGCCGCGATCTTCGTGTACGAAGGCCAGCTTTTCTACTTTTTGCAGTCCGCCGGTGAGCCACTCTTTGGGCCGGTGCTGCCGGTGATCGTTCTTGTCGAAGGTGGTCTCGCTGGTGTATTTGCCCTCCAGCATGCCGCTTGAGTGCGGCACGCGCACCAGCAGTGCTACGCCTTCCTCCTGCGCCACCCGCGACAGATCGCGTCCCGGCTCCTGCTCAAGCATGTTGTAGATCATATGCAGGCCATCGATCTTGCGGGTACGCATCGCCTGAATGCCCTCGTCGCGCCAGCCGATCTTGGGACCGAGCGCCACGCCATAGGATCGGATTTTGCCCTCTTCCTTGAGCCGCTCCAGCGTTTCCCACAGCGCATCGCTCTCGATCGCGTCCATCTTGGTGTTGTGCGCCTGCCAGAAGTCGATGTAGTCGGTGTTGAGCCGCTTGAGGCTTTGCTCGACGCTGAAGCGGATGAACTCCGGCCGCCAATCCTGCGGACGCTCTTGCTGGCCACGGCGCTCTTTGTGCTCATACCAGTTGTAGCCGCCCTTGGTCGCGATCACGATCTTGTCGCGCACATCGCCCAGCGCCTCGGCGACGATCTCTTCGCCGAAGCCATCGCCGTAGGTGTCGGCGGTGTCGAAGAAGGTCACACCGAGATCGTAGGCCCGGCGCAGCAGATCCAGACCGACCTGCTTATCCTTGACTCCCCACCAGGTCGTCCCGACGGTCCAGACGCCGAAGCCGAGCTGTGATACTTTTAAGTCTGTCGTGCCAAATGGTACGTAGCGCATAATGCGATCCTTTCAGGAGAACCTAGAACCATCTGTTTCATCCCCTAGGTTCTAGGTTCTAAGTGTACTGGTTCAGAAGGTTAGCGCACATTGCTCGTTTATTTTTCGCTTTCCAAAGCCAAAAAACGCGTACGCACCTGTGCTAACCTAGCATTCCATTACATCTAAGTTCTAGGTTCTAAGCCTTCGTTAGCTGTTCATTTTCTACAATCGCCTTCACCGCCGCCACCTGCCGCGCGTACTCGTCGTCGCTGAGGGCGGGCGTCATGCCATCCAGCGCGATCGGCTCGGCCAGATCGATCCAGGATTTGCAGCCGCCATACTCGGCGCGATACGGGATGACATGCTCCTGCGGCAGCCTGTAGGCGCGCAGCAGCAGCACGTAGAGCGGAAAGCGCGGCTTCCAGCCGAAGCGCTCGGCGGCGAACTGCTCGTTCCAGATGTGATGCGGCAGCAGTCCCTCGACGGTCTCTTTCTCGCTGATCTGGAAAATATCGGTGATGCGCGCCCACGCGCCGATGCGCACCGTCTCTGGATGCCAGCCCGACTCTACCGGCTGCACCAGATCTCTGTAGCGCGGCTTGAGCAGATGCGGCTGCTGGTGCTCGTAGGTCGGGTAGAGCAGCACCTCGTCATTGGCGACGCGAAAATGCTTGCCTTCTTCACGGATGCCGCCCTTGCGCAGCAGCACGATCGTTTCGCCACGCTCAAGCGCATCGGTGGCGACGGCCCATTCTTTCAACGCATGTATCGCTGTTGTCATTGTTGCTACCTGCTCTCGCGCAGCCATTGGGCCGCTTCTTTCGCGTAATAGGTCAGAATCAGATCCGCGCCGGCGCGCTTGATCGACAGCAGACTTTCCAGCGCAACCTGGCGCTCGTCGATCCAGCCGTTCTGCGCCGCCGCCTTGATCATCGCGTACTCGCCCGAGACATGGTACGCGGCGGTCGGCAGCTCGAACTGCTGGCGCACCTGGGCCAGAATATCGAGATAGGGCATGGCCGGCTTGACCATCAGCAGGTCCGCGCCCTCGGCGACATCCAGCGCGACCTCGCGCAGCGCCTCACGGGCGTTGGCCGGGTCCATCTGGTACTGCTTGCGATCGCCAAAGGCCGGCGGCGAGTCGGCAGCCTCGCGGAATGGCCCGTAGAAGCTCGACGCGAACTTGGCGGCGTAGGCCATGATCGCCACGTCACGCGCGCCGACGCGATCCAGCTCCTCGCGGATCGCCGCAACCGCGCCGTCCATCATCCCGCTCGGCGCCACGATGTCAACGCCGGCCTCGGCATGCGAGGCCACGACACGCTGCAACACTTCGAGCGTCGCGTCGTTGACGACGTAGCCGCGATCGTCGAGGATGCCGCAGTGGCCGTGATCGGTGTACTCGCACATGCACACATCGGTGATCACGATCATCTCGGGCACGGCATCTTTGATCGCGCGGATCGCCTGCTGCACGATGCCGTCGTCGGCGTAGTTCTCGCTGCCCTGGGCGTCTTTGTGCGCGGGCAGGCCGAACAAAATCACCGCCGGCACGCCCAGCTCGGCCAGCTCCTCGGCCTGACGCGGCAGCAGATCGACCGACCACTGGTGCTGTCCCGACATCGAGCCGATCGGCCGCTGCTGGCCTTTGCCATGCACCACAAACATCGGGTAGATAAAATCGTCGGGCGTTAGCAGCGTCTCGCGTACCATGCGCCGGAGCGCGGGCGTGCGGCGTAGGCGGCGCTGGCGAAATTGGGGAAAGCGAGCTAGTGTATCCATACCTTTTCCATCTTCTCTGCGATACCTTAGACCTGACTCGGCGCGACCTGCCTGGCTCCAAAGGCTTCGATCAGCGCGCTCATCAGCCCATCGATCGTATATTTTTCGGCCTCGATCGCGATGTGCAGGCCAAACTCGCGGGCGGTGCTGGCGGTGATCGGGCCAATCGCGGCGACCGTGACCGGCTCAAGCAGCGCGCGTGCCTCGTCGTTGGTCACGCCCGACTGCTCCAGCCGCGCGAAAAAGTTCTTGACTGTCGAGGAGGACGTAAACGTCACAGCATCGATCTGCCGCGCCCGCAGCATCTGCACGACGCTGTCGTTTTCGGGATGCGCGATCAGGCCCTCACCCAAGGCCCTCACCCCCGTCGCTGCGGCGACTCTCCCCTCTCCCACTGCGGTAGGCGAGGGGGAAGCTTGAGTGCTCTGTCTCTGTTCTCTATTCTTTGTTCTTTGTTCTTCGCTAGGTTCTTGGTTCTTGGTTCTTGGTTCTTCAGTTCCTAGCACCGTGCGATACGCCACCACGTTGTCGACCTGCGCGCCCTTGGCGATCAGGCCGGTCGCGAGGGCTTCGCGGGCGATGTCGGCGCGAGGCAGCAGGATGCGCTGGCTGCTCACGTCGCCGATCTGCGCGATCACGGCCTCGGCCACAAACTCGGTCGGCACAAACGTGGCGCGCAGCCCAACCGACTCAAGCTCGGCGGCAGTCGCGGGACCGATCGCGCCGATGCGGTGGTGATGCAGCAGACTCGGCTCCATATCGAAGTGCTTCATACGCTCGATCATGAAGCGCACGCCATTGACGCTGGTGAAAATAATCCAGCTGTACTCGTCGAGCTTGGCCAGCGCCTGATCCAGCGGCGTCCAGTCCTCGGGCGGCGCGAACGCGATCACCGGATACTCGATCGGCTCCGCGCCGGCCCCGCGCAGCTGCTCGCTGAGCGCGCTGGCCTGCTCACGGGCGCGCGTCACGATGATGCGTTTGCCTTGTAGCGGACGATTGTCGAACCAGCGCAGCCGCTCACGCATCCGCACCACATCACCGACGATCGTGATCGCGGGCGGCTTGAGACCAGCGGCGGCCACGGTAGTCGCGATCGTAGCCAGCGCGCCGGTCACAACCTCTTGCTCGGGCTTGGTTCCCCAGCGAATCACGGCGACCGGCGTCTGCGGATCGCGGCCATTGCCGATCAGCTTCTCGGCGATTTCGGGCAGATTGCCGACGCCCATGTAGAAGACCAGCGTATCGATCGCCGTGGCCAGATGCTGCCAGTTGATCGCGGTCTCGGGCTTGGTCGGGTCTTCGTGGCCGGTGATAAACGCCACCGACGAGGCCAGCTCCCGATGCGTCACCGGAATCCCGGCGTAGGCCGGCGCCGCCACGCCCGCCGTGATGCCCGGCACAACCTCCCAGGGAATCCCGGCCTGCTGGAGCACATCGGCCTCCTCGCCGCCGCGCCCAAAGATGTAGGGATCGCCGCCTTTGAGCCGCGCTACGTGCTTGCCGGCCTGGCCATGCTCCACCAGCAGCGCGTTGATCTCATCCTGCGACAGCGTGTGCCGCCCGGCCTGCTTGCCGACATAGATCAGCTCGGCGTCGGCGCGACAGGCTTCCAGTAGCTCCGGGTTGGCCAGATAATCGTAGATCACCACGTCAGCCGTTTGCAGCCGCTTGTATCCTTTGACTGTGATCAGGCCCGGATCGCCGGGACCCGCGCCGATCAACGAAACGAAACCCTGTATCGTCATATGCTCTCGCATCAATTTGCTTTCATTTCCGGCGCTTCGACTGCCGGCACCGCGCGGCTTAGCCGCTCAAGGATCGCCGCGCCGCCCTGGTTGAGCAGCGTTTCCGCCAGCGTCACGCCCACCATAGCCGCATCTGCGATCGTTCCGATGTGCTCGCCGCCCACCACCTGCGCGCCGTCGGGCGTGCCGATCAAGCCGTGAAGCCGCACGGTATCGCCCGCGATCGTGGCATGAGCCGCGATCGGCACCTGGCAGCCGCCTTCCAGCCGGGCCAGAAATGCGCGCTCGGCATGAACCGCACACTCGGTCGCGGCGTCGTTGAGCGCGGCCAGCAGATCGCATACCTCAGCGTCGTCGGCGCGACACTCCACGGCCAGCGCTCCCTGCGCCACCGCCGGCAGCATAACCGCAGGATCGAACACCTCGGTCACCACATCGGACAAAGACAGCCGCTCTAATCCCGCCGCCGCCAGCACGATCGCATCGTAGTCTTCGCTCTGCGCCTTGCGCAGCCGCGTGTCCACGTTGCCGCGCAGATCGATCACCTGGACATCGGGGCGCAGATGCCGAATCTGGCAGGCGCGGCGCAGGCTCGACGTGCCGATGATCGCGCCGGTCGGGAGATCGTTTAGGCGCAGATTGTGGCGTGAGATCAGCACATCGCGAGGATCGGCGCGGCGGGGAAAGGCGGCCAGCGTGAGCGCTTCGGGCAGCGCCGAGGGCAGATCTTTGCACGAGTGGACCGCGAGATCGGCGGTGCCGTCCAGCAGCGCCTGCTCGATCTCTTTAACAAACAAGCCTTTATCGCCTATGCGTGACAGCGCGCGATCCAGCACCAGATCGCCTTTGGTCTGTATGATCCGCAGCTCGATCTCAAGGCCGCTGTGGGCAGAGCGCAGCATAGCGGCGATCGTCTCGGCCTGTGCCAGCGCCAGCTTACTGCCGCGCGTGGCCAGAATGAGCTTACGCATCGGCGCGCTCCAGGCCAAATAATTCTTGCAGCGCGCTGGCGTACAGCAGCGCCGAGCCGTTGCTCGTCTGCGCTTTGAGCCGCACGGTCGGCTGATGCAGCAGCTTGTTGACGATACCCTGCGTCAGCGCCTCGATCGTCTGCTGCTCGCGCTCCGAGAGCGGCCCGAGCCGCCGCAGCGCCTTGGCGACCTCGGCCTGACGAATCCGCTCGGCGTGCGCGCGCAGCTCGTTGAGCGTCGGCACGACTGCCCGCGCGCCCAGCCACTGCATAAACTTTTCGGTCTCGGCCGCAACGATCACCTGGGCGGCGGCTAGCTCACCACGGCGGCGCTCGATATTGGTCTCGACAACGCTGTGCAGATCGTCGACATCGAAAACATGCGCGCCAGGAACCTGCGCCACGTCGGTATCGATGTCGCGCGGCACCGCCAGATCGATCAGGATCAGCGGCCGGCCTTCACGCGCCTGGAGCGCGGTGATCGCGTGCTGCGCATGGATCACGGTGTGCGGCGCGGAGGTCGAGGAGATCACCACGTCGGCCTCGTTGATCGCCGACTGCAACTTTTCGAAGGGCAATGCGCGGCCGCCCCACTGATCCGCCAGCTCCTGCGCGTGCTCGACCGTGCGATTGACCAGCGTGATCGTGCCTGCGCCGTTGTCGAGCAGATTCTTGGCCGCTAGCTCGCTCACTTTGCCGCTGCCCACCAGCAGAATATGCGCGGCCTCAAGACTGCCCAGCAGATTGCGCGCCAGCTCGACGCCGGCCTGGCTTACCGAGGCGGCATGACGGCTGATTCCGGTCTCGGTGCGCACACGCTTACCGACCTCAAGTGCCGTACGAAACAAGGTGTTGAGGATCGGGCCGAGCGCCTGATGCTCACCAGCGTAGCGGGCGGCTGCGCGCACCTGGCCCTGGATCTGCGGCTCGCCTACGACCAGCGAGTTGAGCCCGCTGGTGGTGCCGAAGAGATGATCGATCGCCGCCTGATCGACATGTGTGTAGAGCGCACCGGCGAGCGTCTGCTCAGGGAGGTTATGAAACCTGTGCAGAAAGGCGCTGACCTCCGCTGCCGCCGTTTCCGGCTCCTCGGCCACGCCGTAGATCTCCACGCGGTTGCATGTCGACAGGATCGCCGCCTCGGAGAGCGGCGCGTCGTCGGCGTGCAGCAGCGCCTCGAATGCGGCCTCGAACTGTGAGGGGCGGAAGGCTACCTGCTCGCGCACTTCGACGGGTGATGTATGGTGATCGAGACCTATCACAAGAATATGCATTGGTTCTATCGATTCTGTTGATGTACAGCCAAAACCTAGTGTTCCGCTAGCTCAGCAACTAACGTTTCGATATAGCGATCAAGGCGTGCCTCGTCGCCGCTGCGCAGCCAATCCAGTACCTCGTCGCTGGCCAGCGTGCGCCAGAGCTGTGTGCGCGCCGCCGGCGACAGCCTGGAGCCGATCTCGCGGCGCAGCGCTCCCAAACGACGCGCCAGCACGCCATACTCGGGGCCGAACGTCGCTTCGAGCTTGCGCCGAATATGCGCGGCCAGCGCCGGGCTATCGCCGCCGGTGGCTACGGCCAGCAGCACATCGCCGCGTGTGACCGATCCGAGTGTATGGAATGTACTGTCTCCGGGATCATCTGCTACGTTACACAGCAGGCCACGCTCGCGCGCCTCGGCTGCGACTGCCGCGTTGACCTCGCGGCGGTCTGTGGCGGCGATCGCCAGAAACGCGCCTTCGAGATCGCCCGGCTGATAGGGCCGCGCCTCGTGAGCCAGCAGGCTGGCGCTGCGCCACTCCGCAAGCTGCGGCTGAAGCTCGGGGCTGATCACTGTGACGTTTGCGCCGCTGTCGAGCAGAGCGCGAATTTTGCGCGCCGCGACCTCGCCGCCGCCGACGACGACGCAGCGCACCTGTTCAAGCTGGGTCAGGACGATCGGGTAGGGCTTGAAGCGGGCTTCGCTCATCTTAGCTCTGCTCCAGCGTCAGCGTTTCCGCGTGCGCGTCCATCATCGCCCGCAGCACGTCGTTGAGCAGATCGTTGATCCGCCGCACGATCGCCAGCGTGGCATCGCGATCCAGGCCGGTGGTCTCGGGCAGGCTAAACACCGTTTCCAGCAGCGAGTCGCGGAAGAAGATAAAGGCCATCACGGCATCCGGCAGCGTGTGCCCGGTGCGCGCCATCATCTCGCCGTACTCACGGCCCAGGCGCTGCGCGATCTCGCGGTGCTCAGCCGAAGGAGCCGAGCGGCTGACGAGCTGTGTGACCAGCCCGACGAGCTGTCGCCCGGCCTCGCGCCGCTCCCGCCGATCGTCCTCGCCGATGCCCTGCGCCCAATCCTGGCGTAGCGCGGCGGGAAGCTCCTGTCGCGTGCGCTCCAGGGTTTCAGTCATGACATAGGAGGAAAGGCCGGCACCACGCAGCGGCGTAACCTGAAGCATGCGCTCGATGTCGGGGCGCGAGAAACGGCGATGACCGCCGGGCGTGCGAAAGATCCGCACTTTGCCCTCGTCGCTCCACTGGCGCAATGTTGCGGGGTGTACGCCGAGCAGCTTGCTTGCCTCGCTCAGCGTTAGCCACTCCTGCCCATTTGTTGCTGAATCTGTCATAAAATCTATAGAAATCTATAGTCAACTTGGTTTTTCTACGTCCTTGTGGAGTATAGCACAGGTGAGAATCCTTATCAAAACGCTTTATACCCGATGTCAGGCTACGCTTTTCGACCTAGATCGTCTCAGTCTTTAAGACGTAACGCTCGGATGGATCTTGCAGAAGCGACGTCTGGTCTGGGGTATAATGCGCCCAACGTTTCGACAGCGGCGTCGGCGAGATCGCTTGCCGATGCTTTTTTTGCTGCAATTTCAATCGCCGACTGCGATATTGCCTATCATGTGAGGATCATTCAATGGCTCGTATTCTTGTTACCGAAAAGATCGGCGCTGAAGGCTTGCAGGCGCTGCAAGCTGCCTTTGACGTCGACGTGCGCCTGGATCTAACGCCCGATCTGCTGAAGGAAGTGCTGCCCGGCTACGACGCGCTGGTCGTGCGGTCCCAGACCAAGGTGACGGCGGATGTGCTGGCGCAGGGCACGCAGCTGAAAGTCGTCGGCCGTGCCGGAACCGGCGTCGACAATATCGACGTGGATGCTGCGACGCGCGCCGGTATTCTGGTGGTCAACGCTCCCGCCTCCAACAGCATCGCGGTTGCCGAGCTAACGATCGGCCTGCTGCTGAGCATGGCGCGGCAGATTCCGCAGGCGCACCAGTCGATGCAGAGCGGCAAGTGGGATCGCGGCAAGTTCATGGGCTGGGAAGTGCGCGGCAAGACGCTGGGCCTGCTCGGCTTTGGGCGCATCGGCGCCGAGGTGGCGCGGCGTGCCCGAGCGCTGGAGATGACGCTGCTGGCCTATGATCCGTTCATCTCGCAGGATCGCGCCCAGCAGCTGGGTGTGCAGGCGGTCACGCT
Organism: Herpetosiphonaceae bacterium; assembly: GCA_036401895.1. Lineage (GTDB taxonomy): Bacteria > Chloroflexota > Chloroflexia > Chloroflexales > Kallotenuaceae > LB3-1. The sequence goes on from DASWTW010000455.1 coordinate 24,574, forward strand.
CGATACGCTGCTGCGCGAGTCGGACGTGATCTCGATCCACACACCGCTGATTGAATCGACCCGCAATCTGCTCAACGCCGAGCGCATGAGCCAGATGAAGCGCGGCGCGTTTATCGTCAACTGTGCGCGCGGCGGCATCATCGACGAGGCGGCGCTCTACGAGGCGCTCGAAAGCGGCCAGATTGGCGGCGCGGGGCTGGATGTGTGGGCGAAAGAGCCGCCGGCGGGCAATCCGCTCACCACGCATCCACGCGTGATCTCGCTGCCGCATCTTGGCGCTTCCACCGAAGAAGCGCAGGCGCTCACGGCTGCCGATGTGGCCGAGGGCGTGCTCGACGCGCTGCAAAACGGCACGCCGCGCTACGCCGTGAACGCGCCGTTTGTCGCGCCCGAGACCTGGCAGGTCGTCGCGCCGTATGTGAAGCTCGGCCGGATTCTGGCGCGGCTGTCCACGCAGCTGGTGCAATCGCCCGCCAGCACCTACGAGATCGTGTACAGCGGCGAGCTGGCCGAGACAACCACCGAGCCGATCCGCCTGGCGACCGTCGCGGGGCTGCTCGAAGGCGTCAGCGAGGAGCGCGTCACGCCGGTTAACGCCACGCTGCTGGCGCGCGAGCGCGGCCTGGTCGTCAATCAGCGCACGCATCCCGAGGCCGAGCGCTACGCCGCGCTGCTTGAGCTGCACGTCACCACCAGCGACGGCCAGACGCACACCTTTGGCGGCACTGCCGTGCAGGACGAGGCGCACATCGTGCAGGTCGACGGCTACTGGCTGGATCTGGTGCCGTCGCAGTCGATGCTCTTCACCTTCCACCAGGATCGCCCCGGCCTGATCGGCCACGTCGGCACGATCCTGGGCGAGGCCGACATTAACATCTCGTCGATGCACGTGGGCCGTCAAAAGCCGCGCGGCCAGGCGATCATGGTGCTGACTGTCGACGAGCCGGTGCCGCCTGAGATTTTGACCAAGCTTGAGGCCGAGACCGACCTCGATCACGCCTACAGCGTTCAGCTCTAGCATTACTTGCTACACACGGCCCGTGCTCTCACCAGGCGCGGGCTTTTCTTTTTGCCCCCTGATCTGTCCGTGATATTTGCTTTCCGCTTGTGTTGAAACTCAATAGAGGCCCTGGATCTGTGGATCGATGCAACCCCCGCCGCTCGATTCCCGTACTACCAATCGCTCACACCAAGGGCGGTTGCTCAAAGTGGATGAGTTAAGGTATAAACGACAGGCCCCGTATCAAGGAGTACCTGTGCGCCTAGTCAGAATTGCAATCACCATTGGATACGTATTGCTGGTGCTGGTTACAGCCGCCGTGCCGTTTCTCGGCGGTCCTCGGCCATCCGCGCCGCTCTCAATCCTGCCTGAGCCCGATCCTGTGACGCTGACGATTGTATATAGCACCGAGAAGGAGCGCTGGCTGACCGAGGCGGTCTCGGCGTTTGAGGCCAGTGGTATCACCGCGAACGGCGCGCCGATCACGATCGAGCTGCGCGGCCTGGGCTCAGGCGATTCCATGCAGCAGCTGCTCAATGGCTCGCTCAAGCCCGACGTGTGGAGCCCGGCCAGCGATCTGTGGATCACCATGCTTAACCAGGAGTGGCAGCAGCGCAACGGCAGTCCCCTGATCCCGACCAGCGGCGCGAACGCTCCACGAATGCTGGTGCTGACACCGCTCGTGCTGGTGGCTTGGGAGGCGCGCGCGGCGGCGCTGGGTAATAGCGGCCAGAGCATCTGGCAGAATCTACACGACGCGATTGTTGCTCCCGATGGCTGGGGCGCGAAGGGCCGTCCCGAGTGGGGCTTCGTCAAGTGGGGCCATACCAGGCCTGGAGCGTCGAATAGTGGCTTTCAAACGCTGCTGCTGATTGCTTATGATTATCACCGCAAAGCCAGCGGGCTGAGCGCCGCCGATGTCCAGAATCCTGAGTTTCTCAGCTGGCTCGGCGATATGGAGCGCAGCGCATCATTGAGTGATAGCAGCGCTGCGCTGATGAACGATATGATCGCCTATGGGCCGTCGCGCTACGATCTGGTGGCGACCTACGAGAATCTCGCGCTGGAGCAGATGGCTAACGCCCGCAGCCGCTGGAACGATAATCTGAAGCTGATCTATCCACCGGCCAATTTGTGGAGCAATCACCCCTATGTAGTCCTCGAAGCCGACTGGGTCACTGATGAAAAGCGCGAGGCGGCGCGGCAGTTCGGCGATTTCTTACTCAGCCGTGCTCAGCAAGAAAAGGCGGTGCAGCTCGGCTTTCGTCCCGCGCTCAGCGGTGTGACGCTTGAAGGCCCAGGCTCACCGTTTACCCGCAACGCATCTGCCGGCGTGCAGCTCGACGTGCCGACACTGGTGGAAGTCCCACCCGCCGATGTTCTCAATGCCTTGCTCGAAGCCTCGACTCGCGCTGCTCAGCGCTAAGGAGATTCACAATGAAGTTTATTCGTTTGGTATTGCTGATGGCGCTGTTGCTGACGGCCTGCGGCACCGGCAACGACACGCCCGGCACGACCGATCAAGCGCCGTCCAACGCGGTCAAAATCTCGATCGCGTACTCGCCCGAGAAAGAAAGCTGGCTCACCTCGCGGCTGGCAGAGTTCAATCAGAGCGAGACCAAGGTCGGCAATCGCCCGATCTTTGTCGAGGGTGTCAGAAAATCGTCGGGCGCTGCCCGTACCGAGATCAAGCAGGGCGCGCTCCAGACTACCGTCTGGTCGCCGTCGTCGAGCGTATGGCTGGAAGTGCTCAAGCAGGAGACCGGCAATCCCAATGTCGCGGTGTCGAGCAAGCCGATGCTGCTGACGCCGGTCGTGATCTCGATGTGGAAGCCGATGGCCGAGGCGCTGGGCTGGCCCAACAAGCAGCTGGGCTGGAGCGATCTGCTGACGCTGATCAACGAGCCCGACGGCTGGGGTAAGTACGGCCATCCTGAGTGGGGCCGCTTCTCGTGGGGCCACACCGATCCCGAGATCAGCACCACGGCGCTCTCCACGGTGCTGGCCGAGTTCTACGCCGCGACCAACAAGTCGCGTGATCTGACCGAGGCCGATGTGCAGTCGGAGCAAAGCCAGAAGTTTCTGCGCGATCTTAGCGGGGGCATCAAGCACTACGGCTACGATACCGTGGTCTTCTCGGAAAACATGAAGAAGTACGGCATGTCCTACATCTCCGCCTTTCCGATGGAAGAGATCACGCTAATCGATTTCAACAAGAGCGCGCCGCCGACGCCGCTGGTCGCGATCTATCCGCGCGAAGGTACGTTCTGGCACGATAACCCGTTTATCGTGATGGCCTCGGCCTCGCAGGAGGAGCAGGAGGCCGCGACGAAGCTCTACGATTTCTTGTACAGCTCGGAAAGCCAGAGCGCGGCGATGCAGTTCGGCTTCCGGCCCGCCAACACGCAGGTCGCGATCGGGGAGCCGATCTCGGCGCAGTTCGGAGCCGATCCCAATCAGCCGCAGACGCTCCTGGAGGTGCCGCAGAGCACAGTGCTGGTCGCCGCCAAGAACGCCTGGGCCGCCAATCGCAAGCGCGCCAACATTGTGCTGGTCGTCGATACCTCGGGCTCGATGCGCGGCGATAAGATCGAGGAGGCTAAGGCTGGTCTTGAGCTGTTCCTCAGCCGCCTGCTCAACGAGGATCGCGTGGCGATGGTCACCTTCTCGAGCACGCCCGAGGTGGTGGTGCCGATGGCCGAGCTGACCGAGAATCGCTTGCAGCTTCAGGGCGCGATCCAGAATATCGAGGTCAGCGGCCAGACAGCGATGTTTGATGCGCTGCGCGAGGCGCGCCGAGTGCTGGAGGCGGATATCGAAGATCGCAACCGCATCAACGCGATCGTGCTGCTCTCGGATGGCGCGGATACGGCCCAGACCAGCACCTTCGAGGATGTGAAGAACGATTTCAACGAGACCGATATTTCGATCTTCCCGATCGCCTACGGTGAGGACGCCGAAAAAGAAGTACTACAGCAGATCGCCGATTTCTCGCGCACGCTGCTGATCTCGGGCGGCACCGGCGACATCAACAAGGTCTTTGAGAATCTGAGCCGGTATTTCTAGACGGCTCCCAGCAATCGATCTCTCGTGTGCCGGAGCGGAGTTAGTCGCCGCTCCGGCCAGCGTGGAACTACTATGCGCGTTTCAATCCTGACCGCCGCCACTCGGCCCATGAATCTGCTGATCTTGTTCGTCGCGGTCGTCGCGGGCCTGACGATCGCGCTCTGGCTACTGCCGGTTGGCCTGCTGGCCTTTGCGGTGCTGGTTGCGCTGACCTGGCTCGATCCACAGACGGCTCAGGCCGTCCAGCCACGCCCACGCCCGATTCGGCCGCCGCGCGGCACGCCGTTTCAGCAGCAGCTCGACGCGATCGCGCGCGCCCATGGGCAGATCGCGCAGTCGATCGCGTCAGTGGATGGGCCGCTGCGGGTTTCGCTGGAGCGTGTGACCAGCCAGGTCGATAGCATTGTCGAGGAGGCGTACGCGCTGGCGACCAAAGGCCAGACCGTGGTCTCGTATCTTCAGCAGACCAATCTCGGCGATCTCAATGCTCAGGTGGTGCGCCTCGACACGCAGATCAAAACTACCAGCGATGCCATGCTGCGCCAGCAGTATCAGGAGACGCGCGATGCCGTCGCCGAGCGGCTGAAGAACGCTCGGGCGCTGGGTACCTATCACCAGCGGATCGTCGCGCAGCTCGAAAATATTTGCGCCAATCTGGACAACGTGCTGGCTGAGACGGTGCGCCTGCGTGCCGCGCCCTCGGTGGATGCCACGCTCAACACCGATAACGTCTCGTCCAGGCTGGCGGATGTGCGTGCCGATATGGACGCGCTGGGCCATATGCTCGATAGCGCATTGACTGGCGTGGCTTAATCGCCAGCGTTTTACGCGTTCGCTCTATAAATCGACATAATAAAACAGCTGCGAAGAAGATCGCAGCTGTTTTGTGCTTCTCTGCGCTGAACATTAGACGCCGCAGTAGCCGCTGAGGACTTTGGTGATCTTACTTCCTTGCACCGTGTACAGCGCGACGCCGAGGCCTTCAAAGTGGCCCTCTCTGGTCATAATTTCCAGCTTGCCATCGCCGTTGAAGTCCGCAATTGCCGGCACGCTGTAGCTGACGGGCGCATCATTGCTGGCTTTTGGATAATAATTCTCGGCGATCGGGAGCGTCTGCACTTTGCCATTGATGATTTTGCGCAGCACGACAAACGAGTAATCCCCGGCGTCGGCGTGGAAACGAGTATTAAGATTAGCCCGCGTGGCGCTGAGCACGACCTCATCTACGCCGTCACCTTCCAGATCGACCCGCACAATCTTGGTGATGCGCACCTCAGGATTGGCGATGCCTTTGGCGCGGAGAAGGTCGGCGACGGCCTGGCGATAGACTGCCGTGCTGTTGCTGTGCGCCCGCAACTTGCGGGGTAAAGGATTGTGAGTTCCGCCGAATGCCGCGAACTCGTGGTTGCTCGGCTCAGGATTAAGCCTCAGGACCTGAAGATCATAGCAGAAGATGCCTGGATCGGGAGCAGAGCCTTTGCCGGCTCCGATCTGGCCCGCTGTTGTGTAGATACGATAGCTCTCGCCGCCGGATAACTGTTTCGCCGTGGTTTCCGCATCGATCCACTTGCCAGTTTGGCTGCCGCCCAGTAGGTGCACGCCACTGACGATCGGCGCAATTCGTGGCGCGGCGGTGAGTGGCTGGCTTATGCCGACGAGTAGCACTGCGCTAAATATCAGGGTCGTGATCTTTTTCCAGGGTAGCATAAGGTAGCCCTCCTTCTCCGATTCCAGTAATCGATTCAGTATATGACTACCAATAGCTGCAAGGAATGATCCGAGCGTGAAAGATTTGTGACATTATCGTCGATAATGATTCGAATGTAACAGATTCGTGACATTGTCGCTCATAATGGTTGCGAATGTAAATGATTTGTGACACCATTACGTATAAAAATAGGGCTGCGAGTTTTCCCGCAGCCCTGTGCTTTTAATTGATTTGAAAATTTAGACGCCGCAGCCGCTGCTTAGCACCTGGGTTACTTTTGTGCCCTGCACTGTGTATAGCTCGGCGCCGCTGCCCTCGTAATAGCTCCAGTTGAGCATAATCTCCATCTTGCCGTCGCTGTTGAAGTCGGCGATCGCGGGAACGGTGAAGGTGTTGGGCGCGGCGAACTCGATCGACTTGAGATGATATTCTTCGGCCAGCGGAATCGTCTGGACTTTGCCGTTGACGACTTTGCGCAGCACAACCAGCGAGTAATCGCCGGCGTTCACAGTCGGCAGGCTCGCATTGGCGCGCGTGGCGCTGAGCACGACCTCATCTACGCCGTCGCCCTCCAGGTCGATCCGCACAATCTTAGTGATGCGCACCTCAGGATTGGCGATGCCTTTGGCGCGGAGAAGGTCGGCGACGGCCTGGCGATAGACCGCTGTGCTGTTGCTGTGCAGGCGTGGCTTGCGCGGCAGCGGATTGGTTGTGCCGCTGAAGGCCACAAACTCTGTGGCTTTGGGCTTGGGCTTCAGGGTGACAAACTGCGTATCGGTGCAAATATCTTCAGAGGCTGAGACGGTAGCCGTGCCGCTGCCGACCTGTCCCGCCGTAGTGTAGACGCGATAGCGCTCGCTGCCGGTCAATTGCCTGGCGGTGGTCGCGGCATCGATCCACTTGCCGTTTTGGCTGCCGCCCAGCAGATAGATTCCGCTGACGATCGGCGCGATTCGTGGTGTGGCCGCGTGGGTTTGGTGCAGGGCGGTCAGCAGCAGGGCGGTGAGGACCAGTGCGGCGAATGATTTTTTGAACGGCATAGCTGGGCGCTCCTTGAAGATCCGATAATCAAATATTATCAATCAATACGATCAACTAAATGCTACTTCGGCGCTGAATCTTCAGGCGGCACGAGCACGTCTTTTGCCAGCAGCAAGGCGCAGCCATAGCCCATCAGCGCGCCGACGACATTGAGAATCACGTCGTCGATGTCGGCGACACGGCGCGCGAACAGCCACTGCAAAACTTCGATCGAGACGCTGACAAAGGCGCCAGCAGCTAGCACAGCGGCGGGAACGCTGAGCCGTCTGCTGAGCGCCGGAACAAGTACGCCCAGCGGCACAAACGCGACGATATTTCCCAGCACATTGACATTGAACAGCAATCCGCCGCGCTGAATGCCGGCCAGAATAGTTTTGAAGGGGATCAGATTGACCATCTGGATCGGCAGGCGACGGGTCGGAGCCATCGTCAGCGTGAGTAACACTACCAGATAGATCGCCAGCAGCACCAGCGCCAGAATCGAACGACGCATCGCCGGATCGACGATGCGCCCGCGTGAATTACCCGACGACATGCTTAGCTACCTGTCGGCTCGTAGAGGATCTCGAACTCGCCGCGCTGCGCCCCGGTTGCCCGGACGCGGTAGCGGAACTCGCCGGCCGCGTTGGTACGCACCTGTCCAGGCCGCACCTGCTCCTGCGCGGTGCCCTCAACCGAGAGCGCCACGCTGCCGCGATCGTCCAGCACCTCGATGCGAATCTGGCCGCGCTCGTTGCGCACAAAGACCGTCAGATCCAGCGTCTGCGCCGGAAAATTGGTCTGCACGATGCGCGTGTCGTTGCCCTCGGCGCTGACGAAGCTGACGAAGACGTTACCGCCATCGGCGGTGCTGTCGGCGGACTGGTTCGCGCCCGAGATCAGGAAGCAGCCACTGAGGGAAAGAACCAAGAACCAAGAACTAAGAACTAAAAGAAAACGGCGCTTCGTTCCAGTTGCTTGCTTGGATCTAGCTTTGCCCAGAGGGCGCCCGTTCTGGGTTCTAGGTTTACTAAGCATAGCTCTCAGGCTTACCTTCGGCATTCAGCGTTTCTTCTTCCGGCACGGACTCCACGCGATCGGGATCGCGGCTGACAATCCGCAGATCGGTGCCGCACTTGGGACATACCACCAGCGATCCGACCAACATCGTGAAGTTGAGCATCAGCTTCTGCTTACAAACCGGACACGAGATCATGAGTGCTCCTTATCGAGAACAAAGAACAGAGAACAAACGGCTCTAATCTATTCTTTGTTCTTTGTTTGCGTGTTCTTTGTTCTCCGGCTTAGTCTTCAAACAATGCATCGACGAACGCCTCGGGATCGAAGATCGCCACATCATCGACCTTTTCGCCCGTGCCGATATATTTGATCGGCCGCTCGATCTCCTGAACCATCGCGAAGGCAATCCCGCCCTTGGCCGTGCTGTCGAGCTTGGTCAGCGCCAGATGTGTAACATCCGCCGCCTCCATAAACGCGCGCGCCTGCTGAATGCCGTTCTGGCCGGTGGTCGCGTCGATCACCAGCAGCACCTCGTGCGGCGCCCACTCCACACGCTTGCGCACAATGTTTTTGATCTTTTGCAGCTCCTGCATCAGGTTGTACTTTGATTGCAGGCGACCGGCCGTATCGATGATCAACACATCGGAGCTGCGCGCGTAGGTTGCCTGCACGGCGTCGAAGGCGACGGCGCCGGGATCTGCGCCCTGGCCCTGGCTAATCACCGGCACGCCGATGCGATCGGCCCAGGTTTGCAGCTGCTCGACAGCAGCCGCGCGGAAGGTGTCGGCAGCGCCCAGCAGCACGTTCTTGCTCATCTCGCGCTTGTAGCGGTTGGCGATCTTGGCGATCAACGTGGTCTTGCCCGCGCCGTTAACGCCGATCACCAGCACCACGTAGGGCTTGGTCGAGCGCTCCGAGTACTGCGGCGTGTCCACCTTGAGCAGCTTGACCATCTCCTGCTTGAGCAGCGAGCGGGCCTCGCTGGCGCGGCGCAGATTATTGCGCTCTACTTTTTTCTGTACGCGCTCGATCAGCTGGAGCGTGGTGTCGATGCCGACATCGCTGGCGATCATCAGCTCTTCCAGCTCTTCCCACAGCTCGGGCGTGATCGGCTCGTCGGCCTTGAACATGTCGGAGATGCGCCCAAACAGGCCGACGTTGCGCGTCTTTTGCACGGCGGCGGTCGTCTTCTGGACCTCGCGCTGAATCTCCTGCTCGTCGCGCTCTTCGCCGCCGAACAAGCGCCGGAAACCGCCGCTGCTGCGCCGCCGCTGCGCCTCGGCTTCGGCCAGAGCAATGCGCTGGGCCTCGGTGTCAAGCTCGTCTACGCGGCGAAACAGCGATGCGGTCGGCTGCGCCTCGGGCTCTGCCGGCGTTTCCACTGGTGGCTGCGGCGGCTCTTCACGTTGTGGCTTGCGATCGTCGTCGCCGCCAAAAAATCGTCGAAACATAGATTCCTTTACAAACGTGCAGCACGCTGCACGTGAGATCTCTTTATTGGATCACACCTGAGATGTGTATCCGGTTCTTTCTCGGATCAGCTTCGATCGCTGACACTTGAATGATACCATCAGCCGGCCGTCGCTGCGCTAGCCCCAGCCGAGATCGTCCTCACGACTGGCCGCGCCGCCGCTGCTGTGCTCGCCGCTCAGCTCTTCGTCCAGCATCTGATCCACGGTATCGTCCCAATCGTCGCCCGCCTCCTCGCCCAGCTCACGGCCCATTTGCTTGGCCCAGCGCGCCACCGACGCCGGATCGTCGACGTCGAGCCCGGCCATCGCCGATGGAGCGGAGAGCGATTCCAGCCGCGCGTCTTCCGATTGCACCACCGCAAAGCGCGAGATCGCTTTGCGCACGCTCTCGGAGCCGCAGCGCGGACAGGCGATCGCAGCTGTGCTGTTGAAGCCGACCAGCTTTTGGAAACGACCGTTACAGTCGGCGCAGATATATTCGTAGATCGGCATGGGCGTTATCTTTCGTGTATCAGCGAACGATCTCGTAGATCAGCGGCGGGGGTGGAGTAGCCTCCGCCGAGAGCCGGAACGCGGCCTGCACTCGGTCGTGAACGCGTGTCACGTCTTCGATCCGGCTGGCGTGGATGGTAGCCAGCGGCGCGCCCTGTGCTACAAACTCGCCGACTTTGCGCTCAAGCACAATTCCGACGCTGTAGTCGATCGGCTCGTCTTTTTTCTGCCGCCCGCCGCCAAGCTCTCCGGCCACAAGACCAAGATCGAGCGCGTCGATCTGGGAGATGTAGCCGTCGTGGGGCGCGTGAACCGGCTCAACCACTGTGGCCTCAGGCAGCAGTCGCGGCTCGTCGAGCGCCGACACATCGCCGCCCTGATTGGCGATGAAAGCGCGGAACGTGCGCCAGGCCGCGCCGCTGTCGAGCGCCTCACGCAGCCGGGATTCGGCCTCCTCGGCACTGGCGGCCTTGCCTGCCAGCAGCATCAGCTGCGCGCCGAGCGTCAGGCACAGCTCGACGAAATCGCCTGGCCCGTGGCCTTGCAGCGTCGCGATCGCCTCTTTGACCTCCAGCGCATTGCCGATCGCATGGCCCAGCGGCTGATCCATCGAGGTGATAACCGCCGCCACCTTGCGCCCGGCGTGCCGTCCAATCGCGACCATTCGCTCGGCTAGCGCCCGCGCATCGTCGATGGTCTTCATGAACGCGCCCTGGCCGACTTTGACATCCAGCACGATGCAGTCAGCGCCCGCAGCCAGCTTTTTGCTCATCACGCTCGCCGCGATCAGCGGGATGCTTTCGACGGTGCCGGTAACATCGCGCAGCGCGTAGAGTTGCTTGTCGGCAGGCGCGAGATCTGCGCTCTGCCCGGCGATTACCAGGCCGATGTTGGCCACCGAGCGCCGAAACTCATCGATCGCCATGTTCACCCGGAAGCCAGGAATCGCCTCCAGCTTATCGAGCGTTCCGCCCGTGAAGCCAAGACCGCGCCCCGACATCTTGGCCATGCTCAGGCCAACCGAGGCTACGAGCGGCCCCAGCACCAGGCTGGTTTTGTCGCCGACGCCGCCGGTGGAATGCTTGTCGACGGTGATCGGCGCGACATCGTGCAGATCGAGCATATCGCCCGAGCGCGCGATCGCCAGCGTCAGATCGGCGGTCTCGCGATCGTCCATGCCGCGCAGCACGACCGCCATCGCCCAGGCGGCCATCTGGTAGTCGGGAACGTCGCCGCTCGTGTAGTGCTCGATCAGCCAGGCGATCTCCTCGCTGGTGAGCGTCCCGCCGTCACGTTTTTTGATGATCAGGTCAACAGCACGCATGTAAAGAACCTATTAGAACCTAGAACCAAAAGACGAGAACAAAGAACAAGCAAACAAAGAACAAAGAAGTTCCACACTTCTCTGTTCTCTGTTCTTTGTTCTTGGTTCTCGTTACCCTCGCAGCTCCGTGAGCGCGCGCGGCAGTCGCGGCAGCAGGTCGCCGGCCAGCGCGCCCGCCTCGCCGATCTCCTGCCGGGCCAGCTGTCCTGCCTGAGCGTGCAGGAACACGCCAAGCCGGGCCGCGTCGAACGCATCAACGCCCTGCGCGATCAAACCGCCGATCACACCCGCCAGCACGTCGCCGGTGCCGGCTGTCGCCAGCGCGGGATTGCCGGCCGGGCCGATGCTGGCCTTGCCGTCGGGCGCTGCAATAACGGTCTCGGCGCCCTTGAGCACGACGATCTGATTCCACTCCTGGGCCGCGCGCTGAGCCGCTCCCAGCCGGTCGGCGTTGATCTCGTCGGCGTGCTCCAGCTTCAGCAGCCGCGCCATCTCGCCCGGATGCGGCGTCAGCACCAGCCGATTGGCGGGAACTTTGGTCCACCACTCGTCGATCTGTGCCAGCAGGTTCAGGCCATCGGCGTCGAGCACCAGCGGCGGCAGCTCAACCTCGCCCGGCTTCTTCTCCTCGGCCTCGGCTTCGGCAGCGGCTACGGGCTCTGCGCGCCGAAAGCCGACGCTGCCCACGGGCTTGCGTGCTCGCTCGGGCGCTGGTGCGGCGGCAGCCTTGAGAAAGCCAACATTGCTGCCGGCCTTCGAGGTTTCGATCTTGAGCAGTCGCTCCAGGAACTTCTTGGTCTCGTCTTCCTGGCCCAGGCCCGGCCCGACGACCAGCGCCTTGTAGCCTTCCAGGTTGGTCAGCACTTCCTGGGCTGCGCTCGCGCCGAGCACGCCCCAATCTTCTTCGGGCAGCGGCAGGAAGGTTGCCTCGTGCAGCGACGCAGCCAGCGCGCCAAAGATCGAGCGACCGCAGGCCAGCGTTGCCAGGCCCACGCCGACGCGCAGCGCGCCGCTGGTGGTCAGGAACGCCGCGCCGGGATAGCGCCCGGCTCCTGCAACGATCAATACTTTACCAAACGTTCCTTTATGCGAGTCTGCGGGACGCGCCGGGAGCAGCGCCCGTAATGTTTGAGGCTGAAGTGACTCCGCCATGATCGTCTCCTTGTGTGTATCGGGTAAGCCAATCGGCACGCATGTTATATCGCCGGCATAGCGGCGGCCGGGCTCACGAACATGCCCATATTTGCGAATCCCAGTCGCGACGGTGACATCCGCCTGGATCGCCTGGCCCATCACCGCGCCGGTATCGGCGTTGATCCCGGTCGGCACGTCGATCGCCAGGATCAGCGGTGCAGCACCTGCGCGGCCGGTGCGCACGCCGTTAATCGTCTCCGCGATCTGGGCGGCCAGCGGCTCCAGCGGCCGGTCAACGCCGATGCCGAGCAGCGCGTCCACCACAGCTGCCGCGCGCTGTGCCGCAGCCCGCAGCGACTGCTGGGCGTTATCGGCCTGAGCCTGTAGCTCGGGAATGCCGCGCTCCCGGCAGGCGCGCCACGGCTGATCGTCGGCGCGCTCTTTGCGCTTCCAGACGTAGAGCGCAACTTTCGCGCCCGCATCGTGGAGGTGCCGCGCGACCACCAGTCCATCGCCGCCGTTGTTGCCCGGCCCGATCAGCACCAGCACCCGCGCGTCGCGGACAGTATCGAGCCGCCGGATAATCTCGTCGGCGACGCCGCGTCCGGCCCGTTCCATAAGCTCAGCCCAGCTAACGCCGCCGGCGACGGCTGCGGCTTCGAGCTGTCGTGTTTGTTCAACCGAAGCGATCGAGATGTTCTGCATACGTGCGCGCCAAGAAATGAACAATCTGGGCCCATTCTACCACAGCCCGATCAAGTCACGTCCGATCTGCATAGTCGTAGCTTGAGCTTTGTGACTACGTGTAACTTGATGTAAATGATGCTTGACATTTAGTCGCTAATGCTTTACTATGCTGTCAAGCTAGCTTGACATGTTATCCGTTCGATCATGATGCAGAACATGATTTCAATCCCATGAGGAGCATATGAGCAAGGCAGACAAAACCTACAACCTCCAACTCGCCACCGCAATGCTGGTCTACCTAGTCGTTGTGGCGGGTTCGATCTGGTTCATCAATGCCAACCCTGAGTCGTTCTGGCGCATTCCCGCCGCGCTCACGCCGATGATTCCCGCAAGCTATGTTCCATTTATAGTGGTGCGCTATCTGCGCAATATCGACGAGCTTCAGCGGCAGATCCAGCTTGAGGCGTTCGGCTTTGCCTTCGCCGGAACGGGGATCTTGACGACCGCCTACGGCTTTTTGGAGATCGTCGGCTTGCCACAGATCAGCTGGATCTTTGTTTGGCCGATCATGGGCGGGCTGTGGTGCCTGGGAATTGGGCTTGCCACATGGAGATACCGATGAAAAACACGCTGCGTGTGCTGCGCGCCGAGCGCAACTGGTCGCAGGCCGATCTTGCCGAGCGGCTGGAGGTTTCGCGCCAGACGGTGAACGCGCTCGAAACCGGTAAGTACGATCCGAGCTTGCCGCTGGCGTTCAAGATCGCGCAGTTGTTCGGCAAGCCGATCGAGCAGATCTTTTGCCCGGATGAGGCCGAATGAGCAACGAAAAGCGCGCCTGGCTGTTGAGGTCAGGTGCGTTTGCGGCAGACAACGATGATGCTTGGGCTGGTGGCAGTCAGCGGCTCATGATTCCAATCGCCGTACTGGCGGAGAATCGTGAAGCCGTTGTAGTTCAGCAGCGCCGCCAGCTCCTGTGGAAACGTGTAGCGCAGCGCAATGCGGGTGATCCTCGTGTATTCTTGCTCGCCCTCATGCCAGCGTTTGTGGGTGGTTAAGTGCAGAATCTGGGCGCTGTGATCATAGATCTGCGTTCCCGACACACGCACCTCGTATCCATCTGTGTTGATGAAGGAAGACCTTGCTTCTTCCTCGTCACGGGTTTCAAGGTTCAGGAAGAGTCCTGCGCGTGTTTTCATGTTGGGGAACAAGGGATTGCGTGTCTCGAAGGCAAACAGCCCCTGGTCATGCAAGTGGGCGTGCACGTGCTGTAACAGTGCCGCCTGGTCGGCGTTGGTTAGAAAGGCTTGAAACGCGTTGCCGGTCAGAAAGATGAGGCGAAACTGCTCGCCAAGCTCAAAGCTGCGCGCGTCACCTTCTACCCACCGTGCAGGCAATCCGGCAGATTTGCGGCGCGCTCGCGCCAGCATACCGGGGACAATATCCAGACCGGTGACAGGAAAGCCCAGCCGCGCAATCGGAATAGCGACCCGTCCCGTGCCACAGGCAATCTCAAGCACCGAGCCGCCGGCTTCTTGTGCCAGCGCGCTGTAGAACGCAACACCGGTGTCGCTAGGATCTTCCATATCATAGTTGACGGGATCGGAGAATTCCTCAAGATTGTTGTGGTCGATGACCATGCTTCCTCCTGAACTTTGTTAGCGATCGGCGTGGCGCTATTGTAGTGCTTCTGCATATACTTTGTGTACGCGTGTGTCAACCAATCGAGCAGATCTTTTGCCCGATGAGGCAGAATGAGAGACGAAAAACGCGCCTGACCTCAACAGTCAGGCGCTTTCATTCAAGCCATTGATAAAATTGTCGAGTGCTCCGGCTCAACGCTGCGCTTGTTTGGGTCATCGATCCACAATCCTACGGCAAGATCAGATGTAGATCGCCAAACTCGTGCCACAGATAGCCTTCGCGCAGCGCTTCGGCGTAGGTCACTTGCAGATGATCGATCCCGGCCAGCGCTTCAAGCATCGCCAGGTGTGTGGCGCGCGGCTCGTGCAGGCCCGTCAGCAGCCCGTTGATCGCTCGGATGCCGCGCTGTGGCGTGATGATCTCGCGGGTCCAGCCCTCGCCGGGATGTGTCACGCCGTCGCCGTCGGTCACGGTTTCCAGCGCTCGTACCACTGTCGTGCCGACCGCGATCACGCGCCGACCGAGCGACCGCGCACTGTTCACCGTTCGCGCCGTCTCGACCGGCACGCGGTAAAACTCCTCGTAGGGCGGCTCGTGATCTTCCTGGCTGGCTACGCCGGTATGCAGGATCAGCGGCACGATCTGCACGCCCCTGGCGACCAGCCGGGTCATTAGCTCATGGGTGAAGGCGCGCCCCGCCGATGGCATCTCCGCGCTGCCGATCTC